>NZ_CP146022.1:0-305934 GCF_036967205.1 Streptomyces sp. Q6 | reverse complement strand
TCAGGTCCCGGGTGCCGCGTGAACTGGTGGTGGCCGGGTGGCCTGTGCTCTTGTTCCGGGCAGTGCCGCCTGGATCCGGATGCACCCCGCCCCGCCGGCCGCGGGCCGGGGTGCCGTCATGCGGAGGATTGTTGATGGAGGGGTACGGCTATTTCACCGACGCCCGGCTCGAAGAGCTGCGCCGGGAGGTGCGCGCGTTCGCCGAGGCGGAGGTGGCTCCTCAGGTCGCGGGGATGGAGGCCTCGCGGGCGGTCGAGGAGAAGCTCGCCAGGGAGATCGCCCGGCGCGGCTGGATCGGCGTCACCATCGGGCGTGAGTTCGGCGGGATGGGTCTGGGCCACCGGGCGAAGACGATCATCGTGGAGGAACTGGCACGGGTCAGCGGAGCGATGGGCGCGATGGCACAGGCGTCCCAGCTCGGCGTGGCGAAGATCCTGCACTTCGGCGACGACGAGCAGAAGCGGCACTGGCTTCCGGCCGTCGCGGCCGGGGACTGCCTGCCCACGATCGCGGTGACCGAGCCCCAGTCCGGCGGCCATGTCCTCGGCATGGAGTCGACGGCCCGGCGCGAGGGCGACAGCTACGTCCTCAACGGCAGCAAGGTCTTCGTCGGCAACAGCCACGTCGGCGACGTCCACGGTGTGGTCGTCCGGACGGGGGAGGGTTCGCGAGGTCTGTCGGCGTTCCTGGTGGAGGCGGACCGGCCCGGCTTCTCGCTCGCCCCGCACACCCCGGCGATGGGACTGCACGGCTTCTCCTTCGGGGAGCTGAGGTTCGACGAGTGCCGGATACCGGTCGCGAACCGGCTCGGCAAGGAGGGGCAGGGGCTCGAAGTCGCTTACTCCTCCAGTGTGTTGTACGGACGGGCCAACCTGACGGCGGTGTCGCTCGGCATCCACCAGGCGGTCGTCGAGGAGACCTGTGCGTACGCCGCCGCCCAGACCCGGTACGGCAAACCGCTCGCCGAACAGCCTGTCGTGGCGCAGAAGTTGGGGCAGATGCAGTCCCGCCTCATGACCGCCCGCACCCTCGCCTACCACGCCGTGCACCTGCTCGACCTCGGCCTGCCCTGCGACGCCGAACTGATGAACGCCAAGGTCGTCAACGTCGAGTCGGCGATGGACTCGGCGCGCACCGCGATGGAGGTGCACGCGGCCACCGGTCTGTCGGCCGAGCGCGGCCTGGAGCGGATGTACCGCGACGCCGCCCACATCTACGCACCGGCCGGCACCTCGGACGTGCAGTGGCACCGGCTCGCGCAGATCGCCGTGGGCTCGGCGCGCGGCGAGCAGTGGTCCGTCCGGCTGGCCGCCGCACTGCGTCAGACGGCGGCCGTCACGGTCATGTCGGGAGCCACGAGGTCCCGGGCGGCTACGGGAGGGGCTCGCCCGCTCGCTGGTAGATCTGGTTCATGACCTGATCGCGGAACTGCTTGATCATCTCCAGGGCGTCGCGGGAGGTGTCGAGGGTCCGCGGGTCGGGCCCGACCGCGCAGACGGTGCCGAGCACCGTACCCGTGTGGTGGTCGATGAGCGGGGCGCCGTAGTAGACACGGATGCCGAGCTCGTCGACCACCGGGTTCGAGGAGAACCGGGGCGCGGAGTACACGTCGTGCAGCACGAGGGGCTTGCGCCGCTCCAGGACGGCGGGGCAGTAGCCGTGCTCGCGCGACATGGTGCGCCCGACGGGGGCGGCGGCCTCGGCCTGCGGGTCGTTCGGCGCGTCGGGGGTGTGCAGACCGACGAAGTACTGCTGGTCGGTGATCAGGTTCACCATGGCGTACGGGGTTCCCGCGGCCTGGGCGAGACGGCGGGCCGCCTCGTCGAACTGCGCGTCGGTGCCGTGCAGATCGAGACCCAGCTCGGCCAACCGCTGCTCGCGGCGCGCGAGTTCGGTGTCCTGGGCGGGCAGGTGGAACCCGGAGGCGGAGTCAAAGGGCATGAGTGTGAGCGGTCCGTTCGGAGTCGGTGGTCCGGGTCAGCGCCAGGTGCAGGGCGTGCTCGGTCAGCGTGATCAGGGTGCGCCGGGCGGACGCCGTGTCGCGGGCGTCGAACTGCACGACGGGGATGTGCGGGTGCAGCCGGGCCGCGCCCCGGATCTCGTCGTCGGTGTAGCGGTGGGTGCGGTCGAACCGGTTGACCGCGACGATGTACGGCAGCCCGCGGTCGTCGCAGTACTCGACGGCCGGGAAGCAGGCGTCGAGGCGACGTGTGTCGGCGAGGACGACGGCGCCGATCGCGCCGAGCGCCAGGTTGTCCCACATGAACCAGAACCGGTCCTGGCCGGGTGTGCCGAACAGCAGCAGTTGCAGATGCCGGCCGGGCAGGGTGATCCGGCCGAAGTCCATGGCGACCGTGGTCGTCGTCTTGTCCTCGGTGCCGGTGAGCACGTCCACGGGACGGCTCGCTTCGGTGAGCGCCGCCTCCGTGGTGAGCGGCTCGATCTCACTGGCGGCCGCGACCATGGTCGTCTTGCCGACACCGAAACCGCCCGCGATGAGGATCTTCAGCGGCTCGGGCTCGTGGTCCGCCCCGGGGGCGGGGTCACAGGGCACGGAGTCCTTCAAGGACGGCCTCCAGGGTGTGCGGGTTGCTCGCCTGCCCGGCCTTCGCCGGTGGTACGGGGACCAGGGCACGGGAGTCGATGAGGTCGGAAAGGATCACTTGCAGGACCGGCACCGGAAGACGCAGCCGGGCGGCGAGTTCGGCCACCGACAGCGCCTGCGGACGGCACAGCCGCAGGACTTCGGCGCCCTCAGGTCCCGGCTCCGCCGGTGTCCCGGCCAGCCGGGCGCGGGCGGCGGTGCGCAGCAGCACGGCCAGGTCCAGGGGGCGGGCGGCCCGGGTGCGGCCGCCGGTGACCGCGTACATGCGCAAGGTGGCGGCCTCCTGGGAGACCCAGGGCTGCGCGTCGGAGGGACGAGGATCGTGAGGGTGCATGGACGTCACAGGGCGGGCGTCCGGGCCGGGGTCCCGAGGTGGCCGTGGACGCTGCGCACCAGGAGACCGATCTCGTAGCCGATGATCCCGGGGTCGGCGTTCTTCGTGGTCAGCACGCCGAGTACGCCGTTCTCCCCGGCCTTGGCGACGAACAGGAGACCGCCCGCGCACTGCACGACGATCTGCTCGACGTCACCCACGCCGGCCTGGACGCTCGCGGCGAGGCCGCCGCCCATCGAGCACAGACCGGTGACGATGGCGCTGAGCCGCTCGGCGGGGACGCCGTCCAGGGCGTGCCGATGGCGCAGGACGCCGTCGCTGGTGGCCAGGATCGCGCCGGTGGTGCCGGGCACCCGGGCGGCGAAGTCGGCGAGGAGCCAGTCGAGGTCCTGGGTCTGGGCGGGGGCGGGGTGGGACATCAGGACTCCTGGGAGGTGGGGGACGCGGGGGCGTCAGGGGCGGCCGGCGGCAGTGCGTGTCCGCCGGTGACCGGGGCGGGCTCGGTGGCCTGCTGGTAGCCCTGGCTGTAGCGCTGCCACAGATCGGTGACGGGACCGGCGGCAGGCGCCTCGCCATCGGTCGGTGCGGACTGCGGCTGCTCCGGGGCCGGGGCGCGCAGCTCGGGGGCCAAGTAGCTGCCGTGGGCGGCGCGTTGGGCGAGCGGGGGCGCTCGTCCGAGGCGGCGGCGGGGGCGTCGCGGCGGGCGTGGGGAAGGGTGCGGCCGGAGCGGGCTGCTGGACGGCGTGGGCGGGCGCCGGTTGGGGGCGGCCGGTGCGCTGCGGGAGCTCCTGGCGGGGGCGCGGGACCGGTGCGCGCACGGCGGCCGGGGCCTGCGCGTGCGACGGGGCGGCGGCCGGGGCCGGGCCCCAGCCGGTCGTCACGGCGGAGGAGCGCACCGGATCCGACGCCGCCGGGGCCACGGCGGCCACCGCGGGCGCCGGCCGGGACGCGACGGCCGGTGCCGGTGCCGGTGCCGGTGCTTGTGCTTGTGTCGGTTCCGGCGCGGTCTGCTCCCGGTGGAGGATCGCGTGCGGGAAGAGCACGACGGCCTGCGTGCCGCCGTACACGTTCGACTGCAACCGCACGCTCAGCCCACGGCGACGGGCGATGCGGGCGGCGACCAGCAGTCCCGTCCGTCCGTCGCGCAACTGCTGGTTGACGTCGACGTGTTCGGGTTCGGCCAGCAGCCGGTTGAGCTGCGCGGCCTGGTCGCCGGTGAGCCCGAGGCCGCGGTCGTCGATCTCGACGACGATCCCGGCCGCCACGGCCTGCGGCCGGATGGAGACCTGGGTGCTCGGCGGGGAGAAGCGGGTGGCGTTCTCGGCGAGCTCGGCGACGAGGTGGATCGCCTCGGCCGCGGCATGACCGACCACCAGGTAGCCGGCGGGCGGGCGGATGACGCGCACGCGGGCGAAATGCTCGGTCTCGGCGACGGCCTGGCGCAGCAACGTGGCCAGCGGCACGGGGGAGTTGATGTGACGCGGGACGGCGCCGCCGAGGATGGCGATGTTCTCCACCGCCCGGTGCACGCGGGTGATGAGGTGGTCGATCTGGAAGAGCGCGTCGAGGAGTTCGGGGTCCTCCACCTCGCGCTCCACGCCGTCGAGGCGCTCCAGGCTGCGGGTGACCAGGGCCTGGAGTTTGCGGGCGATGCTGACGAACGCGTCGACCTGCTGCCGGGTGCCCGCGGCGATCACGGCCGCGTGCCCGGCGTACAGGGTCTGCTGCACGGCGCGGCCCAGCTGCTCAAGGGGTTCGGGGCCGGTCGGAACGACGGCCGGGGGAGCGGCCTGCGTGACCTGCTCGTCGCGGCGGACCCGCTCGGCCAGGGCGGCTATCTCGCCTATGCCCTCCTCCAGGCGTGCGGCCAACTGCCGTATGACGGCGTCCTGTTGGCCCTTCTCCCGGCTCTGCCGCGCGAGGGCCTCGGCCGCGGCGCGCCGGGCGCCGACCCAGCCGCCGGTCAGGGCCGCGGTGCAGCCGACGGCCGCGCAGATGCCCGCGCCGAGCACGCCCGCGGGCGACCAGCCGGCCAGGGCGACACCGTAGCCGGAGGCCGCGACCACCGTGGCCGTGGCCGCCGGAACCAGACCGACGCGCGCCCCGGGGCCGGTCGGCTCGGGCCGGTGGGTGCCCGGCGGCGGAGCGGCGGGCGGGCCGGGGTCGTGATCACGCATGGTGGGGGTCCTCGCAGACGTCGGACACGAGAAGGCGGGGCGGCATCGGCGGTGAGGCGCGCGGTCCGTACGGCCGCACGGCTCCCACATGTGCCTGCCGTGCACCGGGAACAGCAGCAACCTTGCTGGGTGCCGGGTCGATGATCCAACCTGAGCGGGGCCCGTTTCGGGCTCATTCGCCGAGCGCCGGAACTGGCTCCAACTGAGCCCCGGCAGGCCCGTGTTGAGCGGGACCTGGGATGTTTCGCGCGGCGCGGGGGAGATGAGCCGGATCTGAGCCGCGTCGCGGGATGCGGCACGCCGGACGGCGGGTCACTGTGGAGGACCCCCGCTCCTGCCGCCCGCCCCCTGATCAACGGGCCGACGGGCCGACACCGCAAGGACGGTGCCGCACCAGTCCGACCGAAAGAGAGACCCGGGTGACCTCCATGCTGTCCGCACGCCTCCTCTACGAGGGCCGTGGCGTGCACCCCGTCGGACTGTCCTGCTGGCCGCCGTCGTTCGCGCCGCACGCGGCCGCAGCAGGCGAGGAGGGAGCCTCGGCGGAAGGCGTCCAAGCGGCCGGGGCCCATGGACATGCGGGCGGGGCGCATGGGCATGGGGGCGACGACGCGGGGCGGTGGCTGGACGCCGTGCGCAGCGCCCTCAAGCACGGCACGAACCTCATCGCGGTCGCCGACATCTGCGGGCTCGGCCGCACCGAGCGGCTCCTGAGCAGCCTGTGGAGCGAGGTGCCGCGGGAGACCGTCCGGATCGCGTGCGCGGCCGGCCACTTCCGCGGCACGGCCCCGCACCCGTACGCCGCTCCGCACCTGCACCACCAGTTCAAGCAGACCCTGGACAACCTCGCCACGGACTATCTGGATCTCTACGTCCTCGACCGCCCGGACTTCGGCCCCGACGGGCGTCATCTGGCCGACGCCGTACGCCCGTTGAGTGCCTGGCGCGACAGCGGTGTCGTCCGCTCCGTGGGCCTGCGGGTCCCGGGCGCGACCGCCTCCGCCGACACCCGGCGCGCTTTCGGCCGGGCCGTGCGGGCCCTGGCCCCCGATGTCCTCGTGGTCACGTACAACGCCCTGACCGGGCCGGTCCGCATCGACGGCGCCGACGTCTTCGACTACGCCGCCGAACGGGGCCTGAGGGTGCTGATCACCTCGCCGCTGGCCCACGGCCTGCTCGCGGCGCCGCCCTCCGCCCCGCCCTCCCCCGCTTGCGCCGGGCACCCCTGGTTCCACCCCGGCGTCCGGCGCATCGTGCGCGACGGATTGCGGCCGCTGCGCGAGCGCTTCGGTGACGAGGCGCTGCCCGGCCTCGCCCTGCGGCACTGCCTCGACCGCGCCCCGCACGCCGTCGTACTGCCCGGCTTCAGCCACCCCGACCAGATCGCGCTCCACCACACCGGCCTCGACGTGCCGTTCGGCGCACACGACCAGGAGCTCGTCGACGACACCTACGCCCGGCTGCGCTCCCGCCTGTCCCGCACCATGGGCTCCTCGGCGTCCGTGGCGTCCGACGGATCGGGAGCGAGGGAGCCGACGAATTCCAGTGCCTGATGAACGGCCGCCACCGAGAGACGGTGACTGCGCGGACGCAGCAGCCCGGACAGACCGTAGGCCGCCAGATCACGGCACCGGCCGGTGAGCCAGGCCCAGTCCAGTTCGAGATAGTCCGCCAGCGCCGTCAGCCGCTCCCGCGCGGAGCCGGCCGAACTGAGGGCGGCGTCGCGGGCCCGTTGCAGAACGTCGGCGTAGGCGTGGAGGTCGCCGCGCGTCTCCAGGGTGTCGGTGTGCCACAGGTCGTCCTCGCCCTGCCAGTCGGCGACGACGACCCGCTCCCCGGGCTGGAGGGCGAACGCGCTCGTACCGGCATAGCCGGGATCGGCGCACACCCAGGTCGGCACGGAGTGGGCCTCGGTGAGGGCGACCATGAGGAGCATGAGGATGCGCTCGTGCGGCTCCGCCTCCTTCACGGCCGTCTCGGAGAGCCCCACCACCCGCTGAGGTCCCGTCGGCCCTGCCTGGAAGCGCTCGCTCAGCGCGGCGAAGTACTCGGGCCAGCACGCGAAGAACAGCCAGCCCGCCGCGTGTTCGGCCCCGCCCACCGGCGTCCAGAACAGCGGCGCCCGTGCCGCCGGACGCAATTGCCCGAGGATGTGGCGGCCGCAGTGGTGCATGCCGAGCCACGCGGCGCCGACCCGGCTCAGCGCGGGCGCGGCGCTGCGGCCGAGCGCGGACCGCGGCAGCAGCGGGAACGCGCCGAAGGTCTCCTGCTCGTTCGCTATCAGATGGTCGTCGTCCTGGAGACTTCCGTCGAGATTGCACAGGGCCCACAACAGGGCGAACGTCAACGGGTCCAGCCGGTACGCGGACGGGACCGGCAGCCGGTCCACGGTCACGTCCAACTGCCTCCGCGCCTCCGCCGCGTCCAGGGCGTACACGCCGTCCTCGGGGGGACCGGGCACGGCGAGTACGAGCGCGCGCCGCCGGGGGTGGATGAAGGCGCGCAGGTGCGGCAGATCGTCGCGGCCGACGAGCAACGCGTCGCGCTGGCACACCGCGTCGTAGAACTGCACGCTCACCGCGGCGCTGTCGAACAGGTGCCGTCCGCCGAAGTGCCATACGCCGCCGCGGCCCGCGATCGGACCGGCGGGCCACAGGGTGGCACCGGTGAACGCCTCGTTCACCGCACGGGCGCTCTCGCGTCCCGCGTCCGCCGAGAAACGGGGGAGCACCACCCGGTGCGGAGCGGGCTGCATCAGGGTGGCGACGGGCTCGCCCAGCCAGTACTCCAGGACCACCGCGTTGTCCCCGCGCGGCACCACCTCACCGGCGAGCCAGCGCTTCAACGACGCCTTCGAGGACGTCACCGTGGCGAGGCTCGGGCGCCCCAGTTCCTGAGCGGCCCGCTCCGCGGCCATCCCGTACGCCACGTCGAACGCCGCGAACGACTCGTGCCCCTGATCCTCCAGTAACGCCCGGAGCAGAGTTCGTTCGGCCACAGATCCCTCCCCTTGTCAGGCGTGTTCGCGCGCGTCGCCGTCGGCCTTGGCCCAGGGCCCGCACCCCGCGATCGGCGGGAGACAGGACGGCTCGCTGGAGACCGACGAAGATCACTCGGAAGGGATTATGCCTAAGGGTGTGCGATGTCAGGACAGCCGTCCAGGAAACCTCCGCGCCCTCGCCGGACGGAACCGCGACGTCACGCGGTCGGGCCGAGGATGCCAGTAGTCGAAAGTTCACCTGACGGAAACAGGGGAACTCCGCTCAAGGGGTCTCGGTCGACGAGGGCCTGGTGGAGCCGGTCGCGCCCTGCGAGCGGTCGAGGCGTGTCACGCCCGCGACGGTCTTCTGTCCCACCTCGACGTCGGCCTCGACACCCTCGGGGAGGTAGAGGTCGACGCGCGAGCCGAACCGGATCAGACCGATGCGCTCACCCTGCTCGACCTTCGCGCCCTGGGAGAGGTAGGGCACGATGCGGCGGGCGACCGTACCCGCGATCTGGATCATCTCGATGTCGCCGAGCTCGGTGTCGAAGTGCCACACCACGCGCTCGTTGTCCTCGCTCTCCTTGTTGAACGCGGGGACGAAGCCGCCCGGGACATGCTCGACCGAGGTCACCGTGCCGTCCAGCGGCTCACGATTGACATGGACGTTCAGCGCGCTCATGAAGATGGCGACGCGGGTGCGACCGTCCTTCCAGGGCATGACGCTCTGGACGACGCCGTCGGCGGGGGAGATGACACCGCCCCGAACGATCTCGCGCTCGGGGTCGCGGAAGAACCACAGCATGCCGGCCGCGAGAGCGGTGACCGGCACGGCCGCGACCCTGGCCGCCTTCGAACGGCGGGAGCCGGCCAGGCTGACGGCCGCCGCGGCGACGGTCGGCGCGAGCCAGGGCGAGGATCCACGGGCGAGACGGGCGGAAGAGGACGGGGGCGACAAGGGCATGGGCACTCCAGACAACAGTTCTATGAACGCCTTCCATGCTGTCAGGCACGACCGGCCCGGCGGTGCCACCACAGAGGGAGAAGGCGGCGAGCGTGACGGATGATCCACAGGCTCCGGGTCATCCGAGAAGCTGATGAGGGCGTACACCAGCCGCGGTACGGCTGACGTGACGGTCCCTCACACCAGACCGGTGGCCCGCGCCAGGCGTTCGCCCTCGCGCAGGCGCGCGTGCGCGGCCTCGCCGAGCGCTTCCACGAGACCTGCGACGACGGTCTCGATGACGGCCATCGTCGGGACGAGACTGTCGTAGGGCGAGGGGGCCGCCACCTGGGTGGCGAAGACGACCTCGGCGTGGGCGGAGGCGGGGGAGAGCCACGTGTCCGTGAACAGCACGGTACGGCCGCCGCGTTCGTGGAGGAGCTCCGCGAGCCCCTTCTTGTCGGGCTCGTAGCGGCGGTAGTCGAAGACGACGAGGACGTCGCGCCGCCCCCAGCCGGTCAGCGCGGCGGTCCGCTCCACCGGACGCTCGGGCAGGACGGTGACTCCGTCCCTCAACTGCATGAGATGGAGCGCCAGATACTGGGCGAGATGGTGGGTGAACCGGCCGCCGGTGAGGGTGACCCTGCGCTTCGGGTCGCCGAGGAGTTCGACGGCCCGGTCGAGGTCGTGCGGGGGAAGCTCGTCGAAGGTCTGGGTGAGTGCCGTGGTGAAGACCCGACGCCCCTGGCTGAGGAGGCTCTCGTCGGCGGTCGCCCGGCCGCCCGCCCGGTCCGTCGACTCGTACAGGGACAGCGGAGAGGCGCTGCGCGCCTCCAGTTCGGCGCGCAGCCCGGCCTGGAAGTCCGGGAAGCCGCGGTAGCCGAAGCGGCCCACGAACCGCAGGACCGTGGGCGCGCTCACGTTGGCGCGCTCGGCCAGCGCGGCGACCGTCTCGAAACCGGCGGCGGGATAGTCGGCCAGGAGCACCCTGCCGACCCGGCGCTCCGCCGGGCTGAGATCACCCAACTGCTGGCGGATGCGGTCGGCGAGGGTGCCCTGGGCCATGGAGCTGGTCCTTTACGAGGAGAGAGGTGGAGCGGGACGACGGCATGCCGACCTTAGCGCCGGCGGCCGGCGCCGTCAGTCGGTGCCGGCGGTCGGTACCGTCAGCCGGCGTCGATGTCGAGGCGCAGGCCCAGGAGGGTCTCCGCCGTCGTCCCGTCGGCGGACAGGGCGCGGAAGCGGCGCGGCTCGGAGAGCGTCACGGTGAAGCGCGGACCGCTCTCGTACGTCGTCGCGGTCGCCGTGCGCTGGGTCGACGCCGCCAGGGCGCGCGCGGTGCCGCGCAGGCTGTAGGGCGTCCCCCGAGAGTTGTGGGGGGAGTAGAAGACGTCGGTGTTGGCGGGCACCGGCACCGTCGGCGAGGGAGCCAGTGGTTCCTTGCCCGGTGTCGTCACCTCTCCCGTGCGCGGGGTGTAGGTGTCGCCGGTGGTCAGGTAGTCGTAGCGGGCGCCGTGCAGGTGCCAGCCGGCCGGGCCCACCCCCGCGTGCGCGCCGGACAGGCGCAGCAGGCCGACGCCCTGGGTGCCGAGGACCGTGAGGTGTTCCCGGCGGCTGCCGGGGGCGTCGACGATCAGCGCGGTGTTCTCGTCCAGCGCGTACACGGTGTGGTGGCCCGTGTCGGCCGCCAGCCGCAGCGAGCGTCCCTCGCGTCCGTTGGTGCCCGTGTGGGTGTCGAGCAGACCGGAGCGCAGAAAGCCGAAGCCGCCCCCTGGCAGATAGCCGAGGACGGACGGATCCTCGAAGTAGCCGGGCCTGCTGCCGTCGCGCAGCGCGGGGTAGGAGTCGCCGCCGGTCAGCATGTCGGGGCCGGACGCGATCTGCGCGCCCGCGCTGGAACCGGCGACCACGGCACCGGCGGCCAGCTTGGCGCGGATCGCGGCGAGCACCTTGGAGTCGGTGTGCCGTTCGCCGTGCAGAAGGCTGGTCACGTACCGGTACTGGTCCCCGCCGCCGAAGAAGAAGCCGGACATGGAGTTGATCCGCGCGACGACCTCGTCGGAGTCGGCGTTGGCGAGATGGTCCAGGTCGACGGGGATCCACTCGGCGTCGTCGGCGCCGTACCGGCGGAACAGGTCGGCGTAATAGGCGCCGTTGCACTCGGAGTTGCTGCAACGCTCGGGGTCGTCGGCGTCCGGGTCCTGGGCGGCCGGGATCGACGCGGCGGTGAGGATGCCGATGCGGGCCCGGCCCGGACCACCGGCCCGGCGCACGATCTCCCCGTACACCTGGGCGTTGTCGTCCTTGAGCCCGCCGCCGACCAGGACGAGCGAGCCGCGGTCGCGGTGTGCGGACGGGGTGTCGGCCGGGGCCGGGGACGCCGCGAGGACGGCGAGAGCGGCCGCGAGACAGGCCGCGCCGAGCGCGCGGCGATGCGTCGGGAACGCAGACGTGCGGAACGTGCGTCGATGCGTCGGAGAGGCATGCGCGCCGATCGCGCCTCGGTGCGTCGGAGACGTACGCGTCATCGGGTTCGGCCTTTCGGGTCGGGAGTCAGGTATGAGGTCGGGGCGCGACCCGAGGTGTGCCGGGTCGTCGTGTGCGGCGGCCCTCGGGTCGCGCCCCGCACCGCAGGTGACGGTGTGTCAGAACGCGAGGTGGTCGCCGCGGGCATCCCCGAGTTCGGCGATGAGCGCGGCCAGCAGGGCGATGCGCCCCGGGACCGAGGAGAGGTCCAGCCATTCGTCGGGGCCGTGGTCACCGCCGCCGATCGGGCCGAGCCCGTCGAGCACCGGGGTGCCGGTTCCGGCGATGAGGTTGGCGTCGCCGACGCCGCCGGTGGCCGCCGCGCCGCCGCGGACGCCGAGCGCGGCACCGATGCGCAGGGCCGTCTCCGCCAGCCGGCGGTTCGCGGGCGTCTCCTCCATCGGGGGGCACAGATCGGTGACCTCGACCCGCGCGTGCGTACCGGGAACCGTCGTGCGGCGGGCCGCGGCTTCGACCGCCGCGCAGCACGACCGGAGATGACGGGCGGTCGTCGCACGGATCTCGACGTGCAGCTCGGCGTCTGCGGGCACGATGTTCGGGCGTGAACCGGCGTGCACCACACCGACGTTGACGCTCGCCCCGGGCAGCGTCCCGTTCAGTTCCTGGAGCGCCACGACGAGGTGGGCGGCGGCCAGGGCGGCATGGGCGCCGCGCTCGGGTTCGATGCCGGCGTGGGCCGCCTTGCCGGTCACCGAGATCCGCAGGTCGGCGACGCCCTTGCGGGCCACCACCAGATCTCCGTTCTCCCGTGCGCACTCCAGGGCGAGGGCGTGGTCCGCCTCGCGGGCCGCCGCCTCGGTCACGGCCCGGCTGACCGGGGAGCCGATCTCCTCGTCGGGGGTGGCGAGGAAGACCAGTTCGGCGTACCGGTCGAAGCCGAGTTCGTCGAGCGCGGCGACGGCGTGCAGACCGGCGAGGAGACCGCCCTTGTCGTCGCTGACACCGGGACCGTGGGCCAGGCCGTCGGCGGTGGTGAACGGGCGGGCCAGGGCCGTGCCGTCGTCGAACACCGTGTCCATGTGGGCGGCCAGCAGGACGCACCGCCCGCCGTCGGCCCGCGCCAGGGCGCCGCGACGGCGCGCCAGGACGACGTCACCCGCCGGCTGCCCGGTGGGCAGCCGCAGACCCGACCGGCGTTCCACGGTGAAGCCGAGACCGTGCAGCCGTGCCGCCACCTCGTCCGCCACGCGGTTGACGCCGGCCGCGCTGTAGGAACCGGAGTCGATGGACACGAGCCGTTCCAGCTCCGCGAGATAGCGGGGGAGTGCGGCTCGGGTGAGAGCGAGAAGACGGTCCGTCGTGGCGCGGCCCGTGACGGGGGCGCTCACAGGACCTTCGACAGGAACGCGCGCGTGCGGTCCTGCCGCGGGTCGGTGAGGACGTCCTGCGGGGCACCCGCCTCGACCACGACTCCCTCGTCCATGAAGACGGCGGTGTCCGCGACCTCGCGGGCGAAGCCGATCTCGTGGGTGACCACGACCATCGTCATGCCGTCGTCGGCGAGCGAGCGCATCACGTCGAGCACGTCCCCGACCAGCTCCGGGTCGAGCGCGGACGTCGGCTCGTCGAACAGCATCAGACGCGGCTTCATGGCGAGCGCCCGCGCGATCGCGACGCGCTGCTGCTGCCCGCCGGACAACTGCGCGGGATGGTGCCCGGCCCGGTCGGCGAGCCCCACCCGGTCGAGCAGTTCCCTCGCCTCCTCGCTCACCTCCGCCCGGCGGCGCCGGGCCACGCGCAGCGGCGCCTCGATGACGTTCTCCAGCGCGGTGAGGTGCGGGAAGAGGTTGAAGCGCTGGAAGACCATGCCGATGGAGCGGCGGTGCTCGGCGACCTCCCGCTCCCGCAGCTCGTACAGGCGGCCGCCGTGCTCGCGGTAGCCGACGGGGACACCGTCGACGGTGAGCCTGCCGCCGTCGATCTTCTCCAGGTGGTTGATGCAGCGCAGGAACGTCGACTTGCCCGAACCGGACGGGCCCAGCAGACAACAGACCTGACCGGTACGGACCGTCAGATCGATCCCTTTGAGCACGTCGAGGCGGCCGAAGCTCTTGCGTACGCCCTCCGCGCGCACCATCACGTCACTGCGGGGCGGCGCGGGCACCGGCGGGGAGTGGGGGGCGGTCGTCATGCGGGGTCCTTCGTGAGGGGGGCCGGGTCCTCGGCGCCGGTGGGACGGGGTGCGCGGCCGCTGAGGAGACGGGCGAACGGCGAGACGCGGCCGGTGGAGTGCCCGCGCCCGAAGCGTCGTTCCAGCCAGGCCTGCGGCAGGCTCAGCAGACTGACCAGCGCGAGGTACCAGATGCTGGCCACGACGAGCATCGGGATGACCTGGTAGTTCTGGGCGTACACGTCCTGGATGTTGGACATCAGGTCGTGCGCGGCGATGACCGAGACGAGCGCGGTCATCTTGAGCATGTTGATGGTCTCGTTGCCCATCGGCGGAATGATGACGCGCATGGCCTGCGGCAGCACGATCCGGCGCATCGTCAGCACGGGCCGCATGCCCAGGGAATGGGCGGCCTCCGTCTGGCCCGGGTCGACGGACTGGATGCCGGCGCGCACGATCTCGCTCGTGTACGCCGCCTCGTTGAGGCCGAGGGCCAGCAGCGCGGCGACGGCCGGGGTGAGCAGGGAGTTGGTGTCCGCGCTGAAGAAGGTGACCTCGGTGAACGGGATACCGATGAGCACCTTCTTGTACAGGGCTGCCGCGTAGCCCCAGAAGATGATCTGTACGAGCAGGGGCGTGCCCCGGAACACCCAGACGAACAGGGACGACAGCCCGTACAGGACGGGGTTCGTCGACAGCCTCATCACGGCCAGCAGGGTGCCGAGCACGAGGCCGAGCGCCATGGCCGCCGCGGTCAGCCACAGCGTGGTGAACAGTCCGTCGAAGATGAGGCCGGCGAACAGGTACCGGCCGATGACGTCCCAGTGCAGGTTGGCGTTGCCGGCCAGCGAGCCGATGAGTCCGGCGACCGCCGCGAGCGCGGCGACGGCGGCGACCCAGCGGCCCCAGCGTCGCACGGGGACGATCCGCAGCTCGTCGGGCGGAGGAGTGTCGGAACGGGTGGTTCCGGCGGGAACGGAGGCGGTGGTCATGCTCAGTCCACCGCCGCGTTCTTCGTGGCGGCCTTCAGCGCGATGGACGCGACGCCGTACTTGCCGTAGATCTTCGCCACCGTCCCGTCGTCGATGAGGGACTGCAACGCCTTCTGGACGGCATCGGTGAGGGCGGGCAGCTTCTTCGTCACGGCGATGCCGTTCGGGGAGGCGTTGTAGCCGCCGGGCGCCTTCGGGTCCTCGACCAGATCGAACGCCTTGCCGCCGTCGGCCGTCTTCGCGGTCCAGCCGGCGGCCGGCTTGGTCAGGACGTCGGCGACCACCTTCCCCGAGCGCAGGGCCAGTTGGGCGTCGGAGTCCTTGGGGAAGGTCTGGATGCGGATCTTGCCGCCCCCGCTCTTCGCGCACTCCTTCTGGTGTGCGGTGAGCAGCTTGAGCTGGTTCGTCGCCGCCTGCACGGCGACCGGGCGGCCGCACAGGTCGTCGAGGTCGGTGATCTTCTGGGGGTTGCCCTCGGCGACGAGGACGCCGGACCCGGACTGCGAGTAGTCGACGAAGTCGACGACCTGCTGGCGCTCCTTGTTGTCGGTGATCGCCGACATGGCCGCATCGAACTTGCCCGCCTGGATCGCGGGCACGATGCCGTCGAACTTCTGCGGGGTGAAGGCGAACTTCACCCCGAGCCGGGCGCCGAGCGCCTGCCCCAGGTCGTAGTCGAGCCCGGTCAGTTGCGACTCGCCTTCCTTGACGAACATCTCGAACGGCGCGTAGGGCACGTCCGTCGCCACGCGCACGGTGCCGGCCTTCTTGATGGCCTCCGGAAGCGAGTCGTGCAGACGGGCGTCCCGCTTCACGGTGACACCGGCGATCTTGGCGGAGGCCGGCGCCTCGGCGGCGACGGAATCTGAGTCGCTGTCACACGCGGAGACGGTGCCCACGAGCAGTGCCGCTGACACGGCGGCGAGAGCGAGACGGCGAGACGCGGAGGGTGGGTTCACAGGGCAGTCCTTCGGCAGGGCAGCAGTGGTGAGGTGTTCGAGCTGCGAAATTACATCTGTACCTGTGCTGTGGATAGATGTATCGCTCGTTACGTTCACGTAACGAGACTCCGAGGTGGCCGAATGAGGACCCAATTTCCGCAATGTCTAGGCGAAGACGCCCTCACGCCCGTAGCTGGCGACCGACAGGTCATGCGATCTCTCGCGTTACATATGGCGCTGCATCAAGGCTGGCTGTATGTTCCGGAATCGCCTCGCGGCGTGACCGACGTACCGGCGTCGAGCCGCGAGACCGCAACGGAAGGAGACCTCGTGCGACCTCTGTCCGTCACCCCCCGCGGCCGTCTGGCGCGTCGGGCCCTGATCACCGTCACTCTTGCTCTGACCTGCGCCGGACTCCTCGCGACGCCCGCCGACGCGCGGGCCTCGCGTGTACGCCTGGGCAGTTCGGCCGACGTCGGCCGTGCCTCGTGGGGCGGTCCGGCCTACACCATGAACGGCGACGGCGCGGTCGTCCCCGCGTCGATGCGGCGGGCGGTCGACGCCATCCGCGGCGGCAGCGGCAGCATCGATGTCGTCGTCCTCGCCGGATCGGCCCCCAGCTCGGGCAGCGCCACTCCCGAATGCGATGTGGTCATGGGGGTGGGAGGCGTCAACTCCTGTACGACCTGGACCCTCACCAGAGCGTCGGACGGCAATGACCCGCAGGTGAACCAGGACATCCGCAATGCCGAGTTCGTGTACTTCGCGGGTGGCGACCAGTGCCGCTACACCGCGTGGAAGGGCACCGGGCTCCAGGCGTCCGTCCAGTCCGTCGTCGCCAAAGGAGGAGGTGTCGGCGGTGGCAGCGCCGGCACGCACATCAACAGCTCCGTCGTGTACGACGCCTGCGTGGGCAGCGTCACCAGCGGGGAGGCGCTGGCCGATCCCTACGACTCGTACGTCACCCTCACCACCGGAATGTTCTCCTGGCCCCACTACGGCGACACGGTCAACGACTCCCACTTCGTGGCCCGCGACCGGATGGGACGCCTGATGGCGTTCACCGCCCGCGCGGTGCAGGACGGCCTGACCACGCAGGGTCGGGCCTGGGGCGTCGGGATCGACGAAGGAGGCGGTTCCCTGTACGTCGACGCGCAGGGAAGGGGCACCCTCTTCGGGGCCGACGCCTATGTCGTTCTGGCCGACCACCGGCCCGAGAAGGCGGTCGCCGGGCAGCCGTTGACCTATCAGAGGTTCAAGATCTGGCATCTGAGGCCGGGGGCGACGTTCGACTTCGCGCAGCGGCCGGACTGCGGCTACTACCTGCGCAGCGTCGTCGCCGGGCGGGCGGACACGGGGCTCTACGACGGAACCCCGGCCGCGCCCTGCGCGTGAACCCGCGCCCGGGGTGGCACGCCGGCCCGCCGCCGCGTCACCCCGGGCGCAGGCCCGTTCTAGATGCTCTCCAGCAGGAGTTGGGAACCGGCGCTGATCAGCCCCGGCACGAGGAAGCGCAGCCGGACCCGGCGCAGGGTCTGCGGCTCGACCGTCAGCGTGGCGAGGGTGTCGCGCGGCACCGTGGGCCGGACGTAGACGGTCCTGATGGTCTCCGGCGCGTCGTCGACGGACAGGCCCAGGGCGCCGTTCCAGGTGTTTCCGGGTACGTCCACGGGGCCGGTGATGTTGGACCCGAAGGTGAGCCGCACGGTGCGCGGCAGGGTGCTCCGGTTGCGCAGCTTCAGCCCGATGTCGTACCACGAGCCGTAGTTGCCCCAGCTGCGCTGGGAGGAGTCGGCCAGGGCCGCGGTGGCCGGAGCCGTCTGGTCGAGGGATGCGACCTGTCGTCCCGTCACGTTCACGGCGAGCCCCAGGTGGGCGCCCGGGGCGGGGACGTCGACCAGCGAGGTGCCGGCGTTCCAGTAGGAGGACGCGTAGACGCCGGACATGCGGCCGTAGGTGGTCGGCGTCTGCGGCTTGGTGTTGCCGGGCGCGCCGGCCGCGTCGTCCAGGGCGTAACGGATCGCCGTGTCGGTGCTGCCGTCCAGGGTGACCACGGTGTACGTGTGCACCCCCGAGCTCGCGGTGACCTCGAACAGCCCGTCCATGATGCTGCCGTTCATGGGCACGCATGCCGCCTCGACGAAGGCGCCCGGAGCAAGGTCCCCGGGGGCGAGCCACTGGCGTGTGTCGCCGCTGAGCCAGTCGTGCGAGGTGGCGTAGCAGGGGCCGGTGCCGGCTCGGCTCGCCGGGTCCTGGACCAGCGGCTTGTCCTTGTTGGTCCAGATCGCTCCGCGTGCGCCGACCCGGGCGACGGCTGTCCCGGAATTGGCGATCAGCACGTGCAGGTACGCGTTCTGGCCCGTGCTGTTCTGGTGGTACAGGTACAGCGGAAAAGTGCCGGACAGGGCGTGGTCGCTGCCGCCCCGGGTGGTCGTGGTGCGGGCGTGCTGGGTGAGCCAGCCGGGGCCCGTGATGGTCTCCGGGTTGTTGGAGACCACGATCTCCGGACCCGTGTACGCGCCCGGCAGCGGGTGCAGCAGCTCGCGCACGACGATCGGGCCCGGAGCCGTCGGGGTGCCGAGCGTCCAGGCGTCCTCCGCGAATCGGGCAGTGGTCCGAGCCACCGGAACTCTCTGAAGTGACTGGTCCGTACGTATTTCAGGCAGGTGGGTGGCTGCGGAAGCGGTTGACGTGCCGACCGCCACTCCGGCCGCTGCGAGGGGAAGCGCCTTGAGGAGCGTGCGGCGGGCGGGCGAAGTCGCCATGGGGGAGGGGTCCTTCCGTAGAGGTGACAGGCGGTATCAACGCATGCGGAGGCGCTTGCCACAAGAGGTACGGCGCGGATTCCCGCTGTCGGCGACATGGGATGGCCGGCGGCGGCAGAGGAGAACAGGAGGTTGAGGGGTTGACGAACGGACAGTCCGTCAGCACACTCAACTCGGCAAGTGGTACGGACCACTTTCTCTCTCTAGTGCTGCACAACCCTGGATCTCCCTGGGCGTTGAACCCGCCCAGACTCTCCCTAGGAGCCCCATGCCCTCCTTCAGAGGTCTTCGCCTCGTCGCGGCCGTCGCTGTCGTCGGTTCGCTCACCACCGCCTGCGGCCTCGGTGGCTCGTCCGATGAGACCGGCGGCTCGTCCGCCTCCGGCAAGGGGCCCCTCAAGGGCACCGTGACCTTCGAGACCCTTCAGTTGAAGCCGACCTTCACGAAGTACGTCGAGGGCGTCATCGGCGACTTCGAGAAGAAGAACCCGGGCGTCAAGGTCAAATGGATCGACATCCCCTTCCAGGGAGCGCAGGAGAAGCTGACCGCGGACGCGGGCGCGGGCACCCTGCCGGACGTCGTCAACCTCAACCCGCAGTTCGCCCAACCCCTGGAGAACAAGGGCCTGTTCGTCGACATGGACAGCGCGGCCGCGAAGATCAAGGGCGACTACGTCCCCGGAGCCTGGAAGGCGTTCACCGTCCCGGGCCGCCCCGGCTCGTACGGCATTCCCTGGTACCTCACCTCCGAGGTCACCATGTACAACAAGGGCCTGTTCAAGAAGGCCGGGCTGGACACGGCCAAGCCGCCGACCACCTTCGACGACCTGCTCGCCGACGGGAAGGCGCTCTCCGAGGCGGGCAAGGGCTCCTTCTACGGCATCCACCCCGCCCTGGAGAACCGCTTCATCACCGACCTGGCGAAGCAGGGCGTGCCGCTCCTTGACGCCGACGGCAAGAAGTGGACCTTCAACACGCCGGAAGCGGCCGCCTACTTGGCGAAGCTCGTCAAGGCATACAAGGGCGGTGTCTACCCCAAGGACTCGCTGACACAGGACCACAGCAAGGAGACAGAGGCCTACCAGGCGGGCAACATCGGCCTGTTCCCCTCCGGCCCCAACTTCCTGACGATCATCAAGCAGAACGCGCCCAAGATCGCCGAGGCGACCGGGGTCGGCCCGCAGATCACCGGCCCCGAGGGCATCACCAACATGTCGGTGATGGGCCTGCTGGTCCCCAAGGCGAGCAAGAACCAGCGCGCCGCCCTCGCCTTCGCGAGCTACATGGCCAACAGCAAGAACCAGCTCGCCTTCAGCAAGATCGTCACCGTTCTGCCCAGCGTCAGCAAGGCCCTCGAGAACCCCTACTTCACCGCCGAGGGTGACGGATCCGTCGACGCCCAGGCCCGCAGGATCTCCGCGGAACAGATCGCCAAGGCGCAGAGCCTGGTCCCGGTCCAGTACGACGACCGCGTCAAGCAGGCCGTCCTCGCCAAGATTCAACTCGCCCTCCAGGGCAAGCTCGGCCCCAAGAAGGCACTCGACGAGGCGGTCGCGGCCGCCGACGCCGTCACCGCCCACTGACCGGCGACGCACCGTCGCCTCCCGGTGGCCGGCGCGACACCCCCGCGCGCCGGCCACCCCTTCGCACCACACCCGAGGAGGAACCTGTGACCGGCCGACGCTGGTACGTCCCCTGGCTGTTCCTGGCCCCGGCGCTCGCCGTCGCGATCACCTTCTTCATCGTCCCGTTCGGCAACACCGCCGTGCTCTCCCTCACCGACGCGAGCACACTCGGTGGCGGCCACTTCACCGGCCTCGACAACTTCCGAAGGCTGGCGCACGACGACCAGTTCTGGCTGTCGCTGCGCAACACCGCGCTCTATCTCGTCATCGTCGTCCCGCTCGTGGTCACCCTGCCGCTGCTCGTCGCGCTGCTCGTGCAGCGGCGCATCGCCGGCATCGGCTTCTTCCGCGCCGTCTACTACTCGCCCGTGGTCGCCTCCATGGTCGTCGCCGGACTCATCTGGTCCTGGCTGCTGTCCAGCGACGGCATGGTCAACTCCCTGCTCCGGGGACTGCACGTCGTCACGGAGCCGATCCCCTTCCTCACCGACGCGCATTGGCTGCTGGCCGGCGCGATGGCCATGACCGTGTGGAAGGGACTGGGCTACTACATGGTCATCTACCTCGCCGCCCTGGCCAATGTGCCGAGGTCCTTGCTGGAAGCGGCCGAGGTCGACGGCGCCGGCGCCGTTCGCAGGTTCTGGCACGTCACCGTTCCTCTGCTGCGGCCCACCATGATTCTCGTCGCCACACTCGCCGCCATCGCCTGCGCCAAGGTGTTCGCCGAGGTCTACACCCTCAGCGGCGGCAGCGCCGGGCCCGGCGGAGAGGCCCGCACCCTCGTCTACACGATCCGCGAGACCGGCCTGGGCCTCGGCGGCGAGGCGGGCTACGCGTCGGCGATGAGCCTCGCCCTGTTCGTCGCCACGCTCGGCCTGTCGGTCCTGGTCACACGGCTCAACTCCCGGGAGGAGCAGGCATGAACGCCACCACCGCCGCACCCGCGCGCCCCGCCGAAACCGGCGCGCCGACCGCACCGCGGCCGGTTCCGGCCCGCCCCCGCCGTTCGCGGCGCGCCCTTGCCGCTCTCGTCGTGCGCTACGTCCTGCTCGTCGCCGTCCTGCTCGTCACGGTCGGCCCCTTCCTGTGGCAGCTGTCCACCTCCCTCAAGGGAACGGGCGAGAGGGTCTTCGGCTACCCGCCGCAACTGCTGCCCCGCCACCCCACGTTGAGCCACTACGCCGACGTCGTCGACACGATCCCCGTCTTCAGGTACGGGCTCAACTCCCTGCTCGTCGCCACCGGCAGCGCCCTGTCCAACTGCCTGCTCGGCTCACTCGCGGGCTACGCGCTGGCGCGCATGAAGTTCCGCGGGCGCGCCCTCGCCGTCGGCATCTTCCTCGCCACCATGATCATCCCCTTCGAGTCCATCATGGTCTCGGAATTCCTGATGATGCGCTCCCTGCACCTCAACAACACCCTGCTCGGTGTCGCGCTGCCCACCGCCGTGACCGGTCTGTCCGTCCTGCTCTTCCGCAACGCGTTCCGCAGCCTGCCGCGCGAGGTGGAGGAGGCCGCTGTCCTCGACGGCGCGGGCGAGTGGCAGCGCTTCGTCCGGATCGCCCTGCCCTCCGTGCGCGGCACGGTGTCCGTCGTCGCCATCTTCAGTTTCGTCTTCTCCTGGGACGACTTCCTGTGGCCACTGATCGTGCTCTCCGATCCCGCCCACTGCACACTGACCGTCGGGATCCAGTACCTGTCGGGCACGTTCACCAATGATCAGCGCGTCATCGCGGCTGGCACCATGATTGCCGTGGTGCCGTTGCTGGTTCTCTTCTTCTGCCTGCAACGGTTCTTCTTCCGGGGCGTAGGCGAAGGGGCGGTCAAGGGATGACGACGACTCAGGAAGACGGCGCGGGCGCGCGTCCGGACGCCAAGGACGACACGCCAGGGGCGCAGGAGCGCAAGCACGAGACGCTCTACGCCGACCTGCTCGCGCTGATCGACGAGGGGCTCGACCCCCACAGCCCGCTGCCCAGCGAGCGCGAACTGATGCAACGGCACAGCGTCAGCCGCATGACCGTGCGCCGGGCCATGGAACGCCTGGTCCAGGAAGGGCGCGTCTACCGCGTCCAGGGAGCCGGCACGTTCGTCGCCGACCCCTCCACCATCAGCAAATCCCTGCGCCTGACCTCCTTCTCCGAGGACATCCGCGGGCGCCGCATGGTCCCCGGCAGCCGGCTCCTGCTGCTGGAGCGGACCCCGGCCGACCTCGCCTGCGCACGTGACCTGTTCGTCGCGCCCGGCACCCCCGTCGTCCACGTGGAACGGCTCCGCCTGGCCGACGACGAGCCCATGTGCCTGGAGAACGCCTGGCTGCCCGAGGAGGTCGTCCCCGGCCTCGCCGACAGCGGCGAACTCCATTCGCTGTACGACTGGCTCGACCGGTCGGGGGCCGCGCCCGAGCAGGCCGACCAGACCATCCGGGCGACCGTCGTCGACCCCCGGCAGGCCGAACTGCTCGGCGTTCCACCGCAGTTCCCGGCGCTCCAGGTGGAGCGCGTGACCCGCGACGTACGCGGCCGCGCCGTCGAGCGCGCCGTCAGCCTCTACCGCGCCGACCGCTACGACTACCGACTGACCATCACCAGGGAGCCACGACCGTGACCACCGTCCCTTCCACGCAACAGGAGGGCCCGGCGCTTCTCGGGGTGGACATAGGCGGCACGAAGTCGGCGGCCGTGCTCTTCGACGCGTCGTACCGGCCGCTCGCCCGGGCCACCGCCCCCACACCGGCCGGCGACGGCGCCGACGCCGTCCTCGACAACGCCCTCGCCCTGGCCGAGCGGATGATGGAGGCGGCCCGCGAACGCGCCCTGACGGTCGAGCACGTGGGGATCGGCACCGCCGGAGTGGTCGCCCCCGACGGCCGGCACATCGCGTCCGCCACCGACGCGCTGCCCGGCTGGAGCGGCACCCCCGTCGCCGACCTCGCGGAGCAGCGCCTGCGGCGACCCGTCCGCGTCCTGGGCGACGTCCAGGCCTTCCTGGTCGGCGAGTCGGCCGCCGGAGCGGCACGGGACGCGCGCCACGCGGTCGGGGTCATGGCCGGCACCGGCATCGGCGGCGCCGTCGCCGTGGGCGGGCACGTCCTCGTCGGACGTCGCGGCGCCGCCGGAAGCATCGGGCACATCCCCGTGGCCGCAGCCAGGGGACTGACCTGCCCTGCGGGGCACAGGGACACGTCGAGGCCGCGGCGTCGGGACCCGCGCTGGCCGCACGGTTCCCGGCCCGCGATCTGCGGGCCGTCGCCGCCGCCGCGCACACCGGCGACGGGCGGGCGCGCGCCCTGCTCGCCGAGGAGGCGCCGCCCTCGGCGAGGCACTGGCCGGAGTCGTCTCCGCCCTCGACCCCGACGTCGTGGTCGTCGCCGGCGGTGTCCTGGACTCCGGACCCTGGTATCTGGATGCGCTGCGCGCGGAACTGTCAGCGCACACCCTGCCGCTGCTGCGTGAGGTCCCGGTTCGCCCCGCGGTGCTCGGCGCCGACGCGGTCGCACTCGGCGTCGCGGTCCACGCCCTGCGGCGGCCTGTTCCGCCCCCCGTTCCCGGAGACGTCACGCCTGCTCACGCGTAGCCGGGGCCGGACAACCGCCCTGCGTGAGGCCCTCGGTCGCGTACTCCGTGGCACCCCCTTGTCCGACGCCACCGGCCCGAGCCGCCGGCATCGCCCGAACCCCCTCAGAGGAACCTCGTACATGAGCAGGAAACCCACGCGCTCCACGCCGGTGATCGCGCTGCTGCCCCTCGACGAACGGCCCGCCTGCGCCGCGCTGCCGGTCCAGGTCGCGGCCGTCGCCGGGGTCGACGTACGGACCCCGCCCCCGGCCTCGATGCCCGCGCTGCGCACAGCCGGGGACGCCGACGGCCTCGGCGACTGGCTGGAACGGGCCTCGTCCGACGCCGACGCCGCCGTGGTCAGTCTGGAGACGCTCGGACACGGCGGGCTGATCGCCTCCCGTACCGACGGGATCGACGCCGCCCGCGCGCTGCACCGCTGGAGCCCGGTGCGCCGCATCGCCGCGCACGGGGTGCCCGTGCACGCCGTCACGCTGGTCACCCGCACCCCGGACTCCGCCGACGCCATGGAGGAGCCGGACTACTGGGATCCGCACGGCCCTGGTCTGCACCGGCTCTCCGCCGCCCTGCACCGCGCACAGGAAAGCGCCCAGACGTGTCCGGTCGAGCGGGCCGACGCCCGCGCCGGCGTGCCCGACGCGGTCCGCGCGGACTTCCTCGGACGCCGGCTGCGCAACCACACGCTCAACCTCGCCGCTCTCGGCCTCGCCGCGGAAGGCGTCCTCGACACCCTCGTGATCGGCGCCGACGACACCGCCCCGTGGGGACTGGCCACCGCCGAACTGACCGAACTGCGCCGCTGGAGCGAGCGGTTGGAGATGGCCGGCCGGGTCTCGGTGCGCCCCGGCGCAGACGAGGCCACCACCACGCTCGTCGCCCGCACGCTGGGCCGGCTGCTCGGCGGCGGCCCGGTCTCCGTGCGCGTGGAAGCCGTCGACCCCGAGGGCCTCGCCCGCGTCGCACCGTACGAGAACCTGCCCCTGGGCGTCACCGTCGACGGGCAGATCGCCGCCTGCGGCGCCCGCGTCACGGACAGCACCGGTGCCGACCTACGGCTGCTGGTGCACACTCCGGACGGTGCGGGCGACTGGGCCGTGGCGCCACCCGCGCACCGCGCCCCGGACGCCGTCGCCCGCGCCCGCACGGTCGCCGAGCGGGCCGTGGAGCTCCTCGACACCGGGCACGCCGTCGCCGTCGCCGACTGCGCGCAGCCCAACGGCGCCGACCCGCTTCTGGCCGAGGCACTCGTCGACGTGGGTGCCGCCCACCGGCTGACCGCCTACGCGGGCTGGAACACCGCGGGCAACACCGTCGGGACGGCGCTCGCCCATGGGACGACGGCGGTCATGGCCCGCCGGGCCGGCACGTTCGACGAAGCCGCGCACCGGGCGCTCCTCGCGCACCGGTTCACCGAGGACTGGGGATACATGACGCGGGTGCGCGCATCGGCCCGCGCCTGCCTGAACAGCGTCCTGGGCCGTCACGACCACGTGCCCGACGGACATCCGGTCCTCGACGCGATCGCCGAGCAGCTCGGCGAACACCTCGCGTCCCTGCCCGAGTTCGGCCTGGCCGTCGACCCCGCGAGCGTCCGGCTTCCGTGGCGGCGCACGTTCGAGGTCGACTTCCGTCTCACCCCCGCCGCGGTCTCCGCGGCGCACCGGGACGTTCGCGACACGCACCGCACCGGTGAATCCAAGGAGCAGCGATGACCCCGCCCCCCGCCCGTCTCGAAGCCGACGTCGTCGTCGCCGGATCCGGGCTCGGCGCCGTCGCCGCGGCGTTGGCCGCCGCCCGGACGGGCCGCACGGTCGTGCTGGCGTCCCCCAAGCGGCGCCTCGGTGGCCAGGCCACCACGCAACTGGTTCCCGCCCTGGACGAGCACCCCCACGTCGAGACCGGGGGCGTCTCCCGCTCCTACCGGACCTTCCGCACCCTGATCCGAGCACGCTACGGCGGCGTCGCCAACCCGGGCGGTGGCTGGGTGAGCCGCCTGTGCTTCGAACCCGCGGCCGCCGAGGAGGCGCTGGAGGAGATGCTCGCGCCCCACATCGCGGGAAACCGCCTGACGGTGCTGCGTGCCGTCACCCCCGTCGCGGTGCACCAGGACGGCGACAGGATCACCGCGCTCGACCTGCGGGCAGCGGACGGCCGCGCCATCACCGTCGCCGGACGCGTGTTCTGCGACGCCACCGAGGCCGGTGACCTGTTGCCGTTGACCGGCACCCCCTGGGTCTGCGGCTCCGAAGGGCGTGACGCGTTCGGCGAGTCCCTCGCCCTGCCCGGCGCCGAACAGCCCCAAGCCGTCCAGTCGTGCACCGTCGGCTTCGTCGTGGAACGCCTGGCGGACGGCGAGGAACCGCCGCCCGTCGGCCCGGCACCCGAGGGGTACGAACACTGGCGCGACACCCAGCCGTTCACCCTCGACATCGCGGGCTGGGACGACCGCGCCCACCGCTACCGCGTGTTCCGCGAGGGCCCCGACGGGCACCTCCCGTTCTGGACGTACCGCCGGCTCCGGGACGCCGACACGCTGGGCGGCCGGGACGCCGCGCTCATCAACTGGGCGGGCAACGACTACGCCGGCGTCTCCTCTCTCGCAGCTCCGGCACACGTGTACGCCGAGGCCAAGCGGCTCTCCGCGGCGTTCCTGCACTGGCTGCGCACCGAGTGCCCGCGCGACGACGGCGGCACCGGACACCCGGAGTTCGTCCTCGCCCCGCATGTGACCGGCACCGACGACGGGTACGCAGAAGAGCCTTATCTACGGGAGTCGCGCAGGCTCCGCACGGCGCGGCCGATACGTCAGCAGGACCTCGAAGCCGTGCCCGGCCGTGCCCGCGCCCGGACCTTCCACGACTCCGGCGGTCTGGCCCTCTACCACATGGACCTGCACAGTCGCGTGGGGCATCCGCGCAGCGCCTACGCACCCACCGCCCCCTTCCAGGTGCCGCTGTCCAGCCTCGTCGCCCCCCGACCGGGCAACCTCCTGGCCGCCGCCAAGAACCTCGCGGCCACCCAGGTCGCGGCCTCCGCCTACCGCGTCCACCACGGCGAATGGGCGGTGGGCGAAGCGGCGGGAGCCCTCGCGGCCCAGGTTTGCGCCCGCGCCACCGACCCCGCCACGATCACCGGCGACCGCACCGAACTCACCCTGATGCAAATGCAGTTGACGCGCTTCGGGGTACCCATCGCCTGGACCCTCGACGTGCCCGACGACCACGTCCACTTCGTGCCGGTCCAACTGCTCGCGGCCGCGGGCGCCCTCGACGGAGACCGGTCCGGCGACCTCGACGTGCACCCCGACCTGCCCGCCACCCCCGAGTCGGTACGCCCCCTGCGCGCCGCGGCCGAACACCTGGCCGGCGTCCGGCTTCCCGACCCGCCCTCCGGAGCGACCTGGGCGCAGGCCGCGGCAGCTCTGTGGGCGGGCGTCGTCCCCACCCTGCCGGGCACGCCGGGGGTGCCCGCATGACCGACGAAAGGCATTCCGTGCGCTCCGTACCGGCACCGACCGTGACCCCCTCCCGCCTCGCCCTGCTCAAAGGCGGACTCATCGTCTCCTGCCAGGCGCTTCCGGGGGAGGCCCTCCACGGCCCCGACATCATGGCGAGGCTGGCCCGGGCCGCCGTGGAGGGCGGCGCGGTCGGCGTACGGGTGAACACACCCGCCGACGTGGCCGCGGTGCGGGCCGCCGTGGACGTGCCTGTCATCGGCCTGTGGAAGGACGGCGACAGCGGCGTCTACATCACACCGACCCTCGAACACGCCCGCCGCGTCGCCGCGAGCGGCGCCGACATCGTCGCCCTGGACGCGACCGACCGGCCACGCTCCGACGGGCGCACCCTGGCCGGGACGATCCGTACGCTGCGCGCCGAAGGCGTCATGGTCCTCGCCGACGTCGCCACCCTCGACCAGGGCCTGGCCGCCCAGCAGGCGGGCGCCGACGCCGTCGCCACCACCCTGTCCGGCTACACCGGCGACGCGCCCGCCGGTCCCGGCCCCGACTTCGGCCTGCTGTCCGCACTCGTCGCCGCCCTGACCGTGCCCGTGGTCGCCGAAGGCCGGATCAGCACCCCCAAGCAGGCCGCCCACGCGCTCGCCCTCGGGGCGCACACCGTCGTCGTCGGCGGAGCCATCACCCGCCCCGCCAGCATCACCTCCCGCTTCGTAGCCGCCCTGTCGCCGACCCGGCGCTCCCGCCCCTTGAGGAGGACCCGGCATGACCGTCCCCGTCCCCACCCCCGCGGATGTCGCCGAGACACCCGCCGACGCCGGTGTCTGCCACGTGGTCACCCACGTCCACTGGGACCGTGAGTGGTATCGCCCCTTCGAGGCTTTCCGTGCCCGCCTCGTCGAACTCGCCGCACGCGTCTGCGACGAACTCGACGACGGCCGCATGACGACGTTCCACCTCGACGGGCAGACCATCGTGCTCAGCGACGTGGCCGCCCTGCGCCCCGACCTCGCGGCGCGCCTGCGGGCCCACGCCGCCGCCGGACGGCTCACCGTCGGTCCCTGGCACGTCCTCGCCGACAACCAACTGGTCTCGGGCGAGAACCTGATCCGCAACCTGCTCACCGCCCGGCGCACCGCCCCCGGCGCCCTGGCGCGTGTCGGCTACTCGCCCGACGCCTTCGGCCACCCCGCGGACCTGCCCCGCCTCCTGAACGAGTTCGGCATGGACACCGCCCTGGTGTGGCGCGGCGCCCCCGACGGCATGGCCCGCTTCCGGTGGCGTTCACCCGACGGCAGCGAGGTCTTCGCCGTCAACCAGGGCTACCACGGCGCCGAAGTGCTGTGGGGCGACGACACCGACGCCGCTGCCTCGCGGCTCGCCGACTTCCTCGACACGGAACGCAAGCGGTCGCCCGCAGGCCCATGGCTCCTCATGAACGGCGGTGACCACCTCGCCCCCACCGATCCCACGCACCGCCTCGACGCCATCGCCGCCACCGGCTCCATGCGCGGGACCGCACTCCGGCACAGCGGTCTGGAGGAATTCTTCACGGAGGCACGGATCGCCGCCGACACGGCGCTCCTGCCGCTCATCGAGGGCGAACTGCGCCGCCCCGCGGGGTACTTGACCTTCATCCTGCCCGGCACGCTGTCTGCCCGGACGGACCTCAAGCGGGCCAACGCGGCCGCGCAGAACCTGCTGGAACGATGGGCCGAACCACTGCTCGCCCTGCACGCCCCGGACGACGCCACACTCCGCGCCGACCTCGACCACGCCTGGGAACTCCTCCTGCGCAACGCGCCGCACGACAGCATCTGCGGATGCAGCGTCGACGAGGTGCACCGCGAGAACGCCGTCCGCTTCGAACGTGTCACGCAGCTCGGCGAGCACATCGTGCTGCGCGCACTAGGGCGCGCGGGCATCGACGTACGCGTCCATGGAGACCCGGCCGAGGACCGGACGGATCTGGTCGTCCTCAACCCGCACCCCGATGCTGCCCACGACGTCGTCGAGACGGAACTGCTCACGGCTCCGGGACGGCACCCCGTGCAGGTGTGCACCGCCGACGGGGAACCGGTCCCGTTCGAGACGGAACCGCTCGGCGAGGAAACGGCGTTCGAGGCCGACCTGGACCTGCTGCCCGACTCCCGGGTGTCGCTGCGCCACGCACTGCGCCTGCGCACACCGCTGATCCCCGGCTTCGGCCGCTGTGTTCTCACCGTGCGGCTCGGTGACGCCCCTGCCGTGTCCGCCCGATTGGCCGATACGGGGGACGAGGGCATCGCCGCGCCCGACGGGGGTCTGCTGACCGTGGCCGACGACGCCTCGCTGAACTGGCTCCGCGCCGACGGAAGTTCCCTGACCGGCGTCGGCCTGCTCACCGACGGCGGCGACGCCGGAGACACGTACAACTACGACCCGCCCGTGCATGACACGACCGTCCGGCCCCGTCTGACCGGCGTCCGCGCCAAGGCGTCGGCGGTGCGCGAGGTCCTGGAGATCGAGGCCGTCCTCGACGTTCCCGCGGCGCTCGCCCCGGACCGCACGCGACGCGCGCAGGACCTCGTGGCCGTGCCGGTGCGCGCCACCGTGTCCCGCTGGCACGGCGACCCGCTGCTGCGCTGGGACATCGCGATCGACAACCGCGCCCGGGACCACCGGCTCCGGCTGCATCTGCCGACCGACCGGGGCGCGGACACCTGGACGGGAGACGGCCACTGGTCCTTGATCGAGCGTCCGGTCGCCCCCGATCTGGGCCCCCTGCCGCAGGACCGCGGCCACGAGGCGGTCTGCGGGTCGGCCCCCGTCCAGAGCCTCGGCGCGGTGGGCCACGGCGCGCACCGCACGGCGCTGTTCGCGCCGGGGCTGCCGGAGATGCGGGCCCTCGCGGGCTCGGAGACCGCCGGTGGCGGCGAGCAGGAGATCGTCGTCACGCTGCTGCGCGCGGTGGGCTGGCTCTCCCGCTTCGACCTGCGCAGTCGCACCACCGGCGCGGGGCCGATGCTCGCCACCCACGACGCCCAGCTGCCCGGCGCCCAACACTTCCGGCTGGCCGCCGCGTTCGGGCCCGCCGTGGCCGACGACGCCGACCTGTCGCGCCGCGCGGCCGCCTACCGTACGCCGATGCGTGCCTGGCAGCTCCGGCCGGACACGCGGACCGCTGCCGCGGAGGGCGCGGTCCGAGTCGAAGGTGCCCTGCTGAGCGCACTCAAGCTCGCGGACGACGGTTCGTGCCTGGTCCTGCGCCTGTCGAACCCGACGTCGACTCCCGCACAGGCCGTGGTCACTGCCCCGCGGGGCAGTCGCCTCGTACTGTCCCGCATGGACGAGAGCCCGACCGGCTCCCCGACGGAAGTGGTCGGCGACGCGGGCCACACGTGGCGTCTCGCCCCGTTCGCGACGCTGACCCTGCGGATCGAGAACGGGTGATGCTTTCGAGGACCCGCTCCCCCCACATCTCAGGGCCAGGCTGCGGCAGTGCACGCGCGCCGGCAAGAGCGCCTATCAGGAACCTGTCACTGCTACGTCAGTGATCTGTACGGTTCCCAGCGGTGTGCCGGGAGGCCTGGTCGGCGGTCTTGTCGGCACGCCGGACAGCGAGATCGTGTCCGTGACGGTGGATCTGGCCCTGTTCGCCGTGCTGTTCACCGACGGCATGCAGGTGGCGTTCCCGGGACTGCGCGCCCACTGGAAGAATCCGGCCTGCCCCTGGGCATGCCGCTGGCCTTCGTCGGCAGGGCGCTGGTGACGCATGAGGAGGTCCCACCGAAACTGGGCCAGTTGATGAACGTGGAGCGCGGGATCAACGACGGCCTCGCCCTGCCCGTCGCCCTCATCCGCATCGCGGGGGCCGCCCCCACCGCCGGGTATGCCGAGTCCGGCATCGCGATCGGACCGATGGGCCTCGTCTCGGTCGTCTCCGGACTTCTCGTCCTCCAGGCCGGCATTCCGCAGGGAGAGCACTGCGTCACCCGCTCCGCGACACTGTCCGCCTGTGTCGTCGTCCGGCATCGAGAGGACGGCGAAGACTGCCGGTCCACGGCAAGGTGCCGGACGTCGAAGCACGTCAATATGGCCCAGCAGGAACGGGGGCCGAGCCCTGGTGCCGGCCTTCGGAAGGTAGGGCCGGTGCTCGGGCGAGGATCGATCGCCGCCCCTGGAACCTGGAGTCGTCTTGGGCTTCGGGATGACCGTCCTCGCCGAGGTATGCGTACGACCGCGCTGAGGCGATGGTGAACCGTGTGCTCAGCACCCGAACCCGGGCGCGGTGGGCCTTGCCGGGGCGGGGCGTGCGTCCGCCCTGGACCAGGGCGCCCTGGCCCAGGGCGCGCTGTCGGGATCGGCGCAGGACGGGTCGGCTTCGCGGCCGCGGCGAGGGCTCGGTCCCGTGCGTCACGTGCGTACCGAACTCCTGGACATCGCCTACCACGACGTGGGCCCCGCGGGAGGTGTGCCGGTGATCCTCCCGCACGGTTGGCCCTTCAGCCCCGCGGGCTCCTACGGGGAAGTGGCACCGGCACTCGCCGCGCGGGGCTACCGCTGCTACATCCCCTACCTGCGCGGCCATGGGGAGACCGGCTTCCTTCGCGACGACACCTTCCGATCCGGCGAACAGGCCGCACTGGGGGCGGACCTCATCGACTTCATGGACGCCCTGCACGTCCGCCGAGCGCTGTACGCCGGATACGACTGGGGCGGCCGGGCAGCCGACGTGGCGGCCGCGCTCTGGCCCGAGCGCTGCACGGGCCTGGTGTCCGTGAACGGCTACCTCATCCAGAACCTCGCGATCGCCGACGAGCCACTGGCGCCGTCCGTGGAGTCCGGCTACTGGTACTTCTTCTACTTCCTCACGGAGCGGGGGAGGAAAGGGCTGGCGCGGAACAGGGAGGCCCTCGCCCGTGTCGTCTGGCAGCGCAACTCGCCCGAATGGCGCTTCACCGAGGCGGAGTTCGCGCAGGCCGCGCAGCTGTGGACCAATCCTGACTACGTCGACGTCGTGATCCATGGCTACCGCCATCGACTGGGCGCCGCCGCCGGGGATCCGCGCTACGCGGAACTGGAGCGGCGACTGCTGGACCAGCCGAAGATCGCCGCTCCCACCGTCACGCTGGACGGCAAGGCCGATGGCGTCACGCCCTGGACCGACGGCAGTGGCTACGCGCCGCACTTCTCCGGTCCCTGGGCGCATTACGTGGTCCCGGGCGCCGGTCACAACCTTCCGCAGGAGAACCCCGAGGCGTTCATTTCCGCGGTCCAAGAGGTGCATGCGATGCGTTGATCTTCTCGATCAGCCGTCGGTCGTCGGTCGTCGGCCGTCATCCGCTGGCCGGTAAGAGCCTCGGGCCGTCGCGGTGTCACCTCGCGACGGCCCTGTCGCATCCGGTCGGCGCTGCCACGCCCCCCACCTGGCGCGAAGTGATGGGACTTGCCCCTCGGGTGTGTCACCTGTCAGAGTGGTTATGTGGGCGGTGTGGGGTACCGGACCGGTTCGCCCATGCGACGTTCCTCGGCCGACGGTCCTCGGCCGACCGAACACGGCCGACCGAACACGATCGACGATCCGCGCCATGCGCCCACGTGTGTTGTGCGGGATCGCACGGAAGGGCAGTCCATGAGCATCACGGTGACGGGCATCGAACGCGCCGAGGACGAAGTGCTGACACTGGCGGCCCAGGGAGGTGATGTAAGCGCCCTCGCGCAGTTGTTGGAGCGCCACCGCCCCGGAATGCGGGCCGTCGCAGTCAGCGTGCTGGGGCCCGGACCCGACGCGGACGACGTGATGCAGGAAGCCGCGCTGGTAGCGCTGCGCCGCATTGGAGACGTGCGGAATCCGGCGGCTGTGGGGCCGTGGCTGCGGATGGTCGTGCGCAACACCGGCCGGGCCGTACTGCGCGACGCACGGCGGATCGAGCCGGTCCCGGATGTGCCGATACCGTCCTCCTCGGTCACACCCGAGCAGATACTCGACCGGCATGTCATGCGGGACTGGATCTGGGAAGCCGTGGAGGGGCTGTCCCCGACGCTGCGACTACCGTTCGTCCTGCGCTACTTCTCCCTGCGTCTCACCTCCTACCAGCAGATCGCCCGCGCCTGCGGGATTCCTGTCGGTACGGTCCGCAGCCGGCTCAGCCAGGCGCGGGCGAGACTCGCCCGGACGCTGGAAGCCACGGCTGAGGACGGCCACGCGGAAACCCGCACGCGGACCCGAGCGGCCTGGGCGGAGGCGCGGGCGACGTTGGCCGCCGCGGAGCGGGGGGAGTTCGCGAAGGTGGTCGCCGACCGTTACGCGCGGGACGTGTCGCTCTATGCGGGGGCCGAGATGCTCGGCGGGACGGAGCTGCTGCTCGCGGGCATGGAAAGTGACCTGTCGGCCGGGGTCCGCCAACGCCCCGTCCATGTGGTCGCGGGGCGCTCTCTCGTGGTGTGGGAGATGGACCTCGTCAATCCGCCCGACGCGCCGGACCACTGCCCGCCCGGCGTCGCCTGGATCATGGCATTCGACCAGGGCCGGATCGACCGCCTGACGCTGTGGCACACCCCGCGCCCGCGCGCCGGTGTCCAGAGTGCCACCGCGCCACACATTGGTTCGTCACCGTCTTGACGGGTTACGTCTGCGGGAGGAGACTTGAGGGAGTCCGGGGGTCAAGCGGACGCAATCCACGAAGTGGAGGACGGTCATGGACAAGGAAGCCGCCATCGACACCGCCGCGGCGGCGCGGCACGCACGCTTCGGAGCGCTCCCCGAGCGCATCCGCATCGAGGACACGACCCAGAGCGTGGACACCGGGTCGGCCGCCAGGGGCAACAGCACCTACAACCCCGAGGGGCAGTGGCAGTACTACTCCTGCCTGGCCCTCGACCTCGGCCTGTAGAGCGGGCCCCGGCAGAGCCCCGTCAATTCTCCTCCAGGTGAGGTGAGTTGACGGCTACGGAACCCGGCCGCCGCTCACATGTATTCTCGGATTCGTGAGTGCCGTCGCGGATACCACCGCCATCGCGAACCTGATCGCCACGTACGCCGAACTGGTCGACTCCGGGGATCTGGCCGGGGCCGGCGCACTGTTCTCCGACGCCGTGTTCATCGGCAGTTCCGGACCGATCCAGGGCAGGGGCGGGGGTGTGGAGAGGATGCTCCGGGACAGCGTGATCCTCTACGAGGACGGCACACCCCGTACCCACCACGTCACGACCAACCTCGCGGTCGACGTCGACGAGCGGGCGGCAACGGCCACCGCCCGTTCCTACGTCACGGTGTTCCAGGCGGTGCCCGGGTTCCCGTTGCAGCCCGTGGCCGCTGGACGCTACCGGGACCGTTTCGCGTGCCGGGACGGAGCATGGCGATTCACGGAGCGCCGGGTCTCCATCCATCTGGTGGGCGACGTGAGCCGCCACCTGCGTACCTGAGGCGGCTCCGCTCCGTCGCGTGGCCCGCACCCCGTACAGGGTGCGGGCCACATCGATGCCGGGCGCCGATGCCTACGCGCCGGCCCCCGTCTCGGAAACGAAGTCGAACACGGCCCGGTCGAACCGCTCCGGTTCCTCCAGGTGCCCGAAGTGGCCACTGTGCTCCAGGACCACCAGTCGCGCGTCCGGGATCAGGTCGTGCAACTCCTCGCTCCAGCGCACCCCGCAGATCACGTCATGCCGACCCACGACGACCAGCGCCGGTATGCCGAGCGCCTTGAGCGCCGTACGGTCGTCGACCGTGTCGGGGGAGAGGTTCTCGTCCAGGCCGGAGATGAACACCGCCCGCACCGCGTCACGGAAAGGCGCCCAGCGCTCCTCGTCGCCCCAGTAGTCGGCGAAGTAGGAAGGCAGGACGCCACGCGCCACCGCCGTCGTCTCCTCGTCGCTGGACAGGTCCGACATGGCGCCGAACGCGGCGAGCACCTCGGCGAGACCGGGGTGGTTCGCGTGCTCGGCGGCGAACTTCTCCACCAGGCGCCCGGCCTCCGCGCCGTGCTCGAGGCCGGTGACCGGGGCGCCTTCGTACAGCACGACACCGGCGAGCCGTTCGGCCCGGTGCACGGCGTGGTGCGCGGCCACGAAAGCGCCGTGCGAGTGGCCAAGCAGATACACCTTGGGCACGCCCAGCCGATTGATCAGATGCTCCAGGAAGCGGCTGTACCGGTCCCGCGTGTAGCCGTGCGGGTGGGAGGGCAACCGGCTCGCGGCGCCGGTCCCGATCGGTTCCACGTAGACCATGGTCAGGTGCTCTTCGAGGAGCGGCATACGCAGGTAGTCCCAGAGAATGCCGGGCCCACCGGGGTGGGCCACGCACACCGGGCCGGTGCCGTGGACGTGGTAGCGCTGGGTGACGCCGCCGATGGTGAGGGAATGCGTGCCGGGGGACAAGGGGCCCGGCAGCGCGCGGGAACTCGGCGATGCCTCGGGGGTGTTCGCGGTGACGCTCATGGTGGCTCCGTTCGCGGCGGAAGGCAGTGGATGACACCGACACGATGCTGCGGCGGCACCGAAGTTCGACCCCCGCGCTGTGATCCACGCCACGTCCGGGGGTGAGCCACCGCCGATGCCCCGTCCGGTGGGCGGCGGCCGCCGGTCGGGCGGTCGTCGAGTCGACCCGAACGTTGCACTTTCGTTAGTCACCCGTCAGTATGGTTACGTGAATCATGCCTTTCCCTGTGGGACGCTCCCGCTCGACTTCGTCGGCACCCTGCGCGCGCGACGCAACGAGGAGCCGACCGAGAAGCTGGCCACGCCCGCACTGCTCGACGACTGGTTCGTCGAGTCCAAGATGCTCGACACACCACCCGAGGCCGACGAGGTCGATGTAGAGACCGCGATCGACCTGCGCGAGGCGATCTACTCGTTGGTGGCGGCCCGGCTCGCCGGTGAGCCGCTCCCCGCGGCCGACGTCGCCGAGGTCAACCGGTGCGCCGCCGGTCTGCCGGTGAAGGTGCAGCTCACCCCCGACGGCGTGCGCCACACCGGATCCGTCGCCCAGGGGCTCGCGACCCTCGCTCGCGCGACGGTCGAGATCCTCGGCGGTGACGAGGGCGCCCTGCTCCGTGAGTGCGCACGCCCGGAGTGCACCCAGGTCTACCTCGACCGCTCGCGCGGCCACCGGCGTGAGTGGTGCGCCATGCGGACCTGCGGAAACCGCGTCAAGGCCGCCGCCTACCGGGCACGTAAGAGCACCACCGCGGTCTGACGGCGAGCGTTCGGACGGGCCACCGACCGCATGGGCCCCGCCACCCGCTACAGGACCCGCTCGCGCAGCCGGTGCGGGTGCGCCGGGTAGACGCCGAGGACGCGGACCTCCGAGGAGAAGAAGCGCAGCTCCTGAAGGGCCAGCGCGACCCGGGTGTCGTCGGGATGCCCCTCGATCTCGATGTAGAAGCAGCTGGGGTTGAAGCCCGCACCCATCTGATAGCTCTCGATCTTCGTCAGGTTCACGGTGTTGCTGGCGAAGCCGCCCAGCGCCTTGTAGAGGGCGCTGGGAATGTTGCGTACGGCGAAGAACAGGCTCGTCATCGTCGGCTCGTCCGTGAGCGGGGCGAAGTCGGCGTCGCGGGACAGGACGACGAAGCGTGTCGTGTTGTCCGGGTCGTCCTCGACACCTGCCCGCAGCACCTCCAGGCCGTAGTGCCGGGCCGCGGCGGGCGGGGCCAGGGCCGCGTGCCGCGGGCTGCCCAGCTCCGCCACCTCGCGGGCGGCCCCCGCCGTGTCATCGCTGATCAGCGTGCGCCAGCCGCCCTCGCGCAGCACCTTGCGACACTGCCCGAGCGCGTGCACATGGGAGCGGACCTGTTCCACCTGGTCGAGCGACGCCCCGGGGACACCGACGAGGTCGAAGTGGATCGCGAGGAAGTACTCGCCGACGACGAACAGGCCCGATTCCGGCAGCAGATGGTGTACGTCCGCCACGCGCCCGGCGGCGGAGTTGTCGACCGGGATCACCGCCACATCGGCGCTGCCGAGCGTCACCGCGTCCAGGGCCTGCTCGAAGCTCGTGAAGGGCAGCTCGGCGCATCCGGGGAACAGCGTCTGGGCGGCCGTCGCGGAATTGGAGGCGTATTCACCCTGGTAAGCCACGCTCGTCACGGCAGATAACTTTCGGTCGGAGAGCCGGCGCCTTCGGCCGGCAGCGGATCAACCGTAGACCGAGGACGCCGGAACACCGCGGAGCTGTCCACGTGGAGAGACTCCGGGGCGCGGAGTGCGCCGGGTCGGTGGCGGCTGCGGGGTGTCAGTCCGACTGGGCCGCGGGGTCCTGGAGCAGGTCCGCCGTCGCGACGTCCCAGTCGATCTCGGCGAGTTCCCGACCGGCGGGAACGAGGTCGTAGGTGTGTCGCAGCCACGCCGCCAGCGGCGGCACGGGCAGCTCGAACAGCGCCGCCATGTCCCCGGAGGTCAATCGCAGCCGGGCCGTGGCCACGGCCCGCGCCGGATACGCCGGCCACATCTGCACGTCACCGAGACCGCTCACCGAGTACAACCCCTGCTGGAGCAGATCGCGGCCGATCCGCCACAGCACGCGGGCGCCGCCCGCGATGACGAACTCCACGCGGACTACCAGCGGCGACCCGGGATCGAACCGGAACTCCGCCCTGATGGCCTGCCGGGCCGAGACGCCGAGCAGGCGCTCGATGTCCAGGTCCAGGACCAGCTCGGGACCGCTGCCGTACGACGCCGTCCGGGAAGTCTGGACACCGGGATGGTTGCCGCTCATGACGGAGGACCCTTCTCTGGGGCGGAAGCTGACCCGAGTCACTCTCGTCCCCGCGGGACCGACGTACATCAGTAACTTGACCGTCGAACTCCACGGGCTGCGACGCGGACCGCGGGCGTCGACGCCCGAGAAGAGAGACCCTGTCCCTCTTCGTCCACCCGGCGCGAGAGCCCGATCGTCGACACGTCGTCGCACGCCACGGCCTCGGGGCGCCGACATTAAGTCATTCGACTGTCGCCCCTGATCCGCGCCTGAACGATCCTGAAACCATCGCCCGCGCCGCCGGAGCCTCATGAAGGTCGTCATGCTCGGAGGAGCCAACCGTGAACCGTACGCCCGTCGTCTTCATCCATGGCGAGTGGCTGCACGCCCTCTCCTGGGAGTCATGGGCCGAGCGCTTCGCCGGCCGGGGATTCCTCCCCCTCACCCCCGGGTGGCCGGGGGAGGCGGCCACCGCCCGGGAGACGCGCAGGTCGCCCGAGCCCTTCCACGGCATCGGCCTCGACGTGTTGACGGACCACTACGCGGCGATCGTGCGCTCCCTCGACCGGGCTCCGGTCATCGTCGGACACTCGGTCGGCGGGCTCATCGCCCAGCACCTCATCGGTGTCAACATCGGGCGGGCCGCGGTGGCCATCGCGGCCGCCCCCATCAACGACATCCCGCTGCCCGCCGCCCGGCCCGGACTGTGGACCCCGGACCGGGACGGCGACGGACCACTGGTGCCGCTGTCCCCGGAACAGTTCCGGAAGGTCTTCGCGAACACCCTCGACACGGCGGAGGCCGAGCGGCTCCACGAACGCTACGTGGTGCCCGCCCCGCGCCGGCTCCTCGCCGACCTCGGCTGCGCGGGGGCGGCGCGCAGCCCGTACGCCGTCGCGGACATCGGCAACACCGACAGGGGGCCGCTGCTGCTGATCTCCGGTCAGGAGGACCTGCTCGTGCCCGACTCCGTCACCCGGGCCGCGTACAAGGCCTACGGCGACTCCACGGCGGCGACCGACCTCAAGCAGTTCGCCGACCGCGCCCACTCCCTCGTCATGGACAACGGCTGGCGCTACGTCGCCGACCATGTGCTCCGCTGGCTCGACGACATGGGCATCCATCCGTATCCGGGGGAGGGGTGAACGCGGCGCGGTCACACGTGCTGGTCACCGGGAACCTTCGCCAGGGCGTCGCGCAGCGCGGCGCGCGCGGTGATGCCGAGTTTCGGGAAGACCCGGTACAGGTGTGAGCTGACCGTGCGAGGCGAGAGATGCATTCGCTGGCCGATCTCCTTGTTGGTCAGCCCGCTCGCCGCGAGCTCCGCGATCCGGCGCTCCTGCCAGGTCAGGGCCGCGAGATGAGCCGAGGGCGCGAGGGCGGACGCACCGGTCGCCCGGAGTTCGGCGCGAGCTCGCTCGGTCCACGAGGGTGCGCCGAGTCGCTCGAAGGTCTCCGCGGCGAGGGTGAGGGGGAGCCGTGCGGCTTTCCGCCCCTGGGTGTGGCGGAGCCGGATGCCGTGAGAGAGGTGGATGCGGGCGAGTTCGAAGGGGTGGTTCGCGCTGTGCGGGTGGGTCTCGGCCTTGCGGTACAAGGTCTCGGCCTCGCCGGGGTCGGTGGCGGTCATGGCGAGAGCCCCGTACGTGACGAGGGCGAGCCGAGGGGAGATTCCGGGGAGGTCGGCCCGCTGGGCGGCGAGGGCGTGGGTGCGGGCCTGCTCGGCGCGACCGGTGTGCAGGGCGGCTTCGACGAGATCGAGGAGGGTGCGGGAGGCCTGGTGCGCGTAGGGGCGGAAGACTCCGGGCGGTGTGATGCCGATGGCGTGGAGATACGCGGCTTCGTAGTCGCCCTCGGCGAGGGCGGTGGTGGTGCCGATCGCGTCGGTGATCTGGGTGAGGAAGCCGACGCCGCGGGGCCGGGCCCAGGTGTCGACCAGGGACTGGAGTTCCCGGGCCCGCTCGATATCGCCTTGCAGCGCCGCGACCTGCCCGAGGTAGGCGTGGGTGTGATACGTGAACAGATCGTGCTGGTGGGCCGTCGTCAGCTCCAGGCAGCGCTGCCCGGTGCGCCCTGCCTCGTCCCACTCACCGACCGCGATCTGGTCGAGCATGATCAGGTGCAGCATGGTCATGACGTCGGCCAGGGCCCCCGTCTCCACCTCGCGGTCCACCGTGCGCTGAAGGTGAGGCCGGTACTGGCTGAGGGTGTCCACGTGGTACGCGGCGACTCCCAGCCTGGTGACACCCCACGGTTCCAGGTCCGCGAGGCCGACGAAGGCACGCTCCACCCGCTCGTCCACCCCGGCTCCCCGGCGTACGACATCGCCCCAGGCGTCCTCGAAGATCCGCGAGTGCGAGGGCACCAAGTCGCCGAGCCCGCCGAGGAGTTCATGGGTACGTTCCCACGCGGTCTCGTCACTCGCGTACTGACTGATCGCCAGCAACAGGTCGACGAGGCGCGTGAGGATCTCGTCCCGTTCGTTCACCCCCGCGTCGCGCATGCTCTCGATCGCGGCGAAGACCTGCCGGTGCGAGGACCGAACATCGCCGTCCTCGAAGAGCGCGACATAGCCCGAAGTGACCACCGAACTCGGCGAATCGCCGATGCCGGACCCGGAGCGGATCAGCTGCCGGGCCTGGTCCAACTGGCCGGAGTGGCCGGCGATGTACGCCGCGCTGCCCAGCCGCCTGGATCGTTCCTCGTGGCTCTCGCTCAGCTCCGCGGCCCGTGTCAGCCACGCCACGGCGGACAGTGCGCCGCCCTGCACCGTGGCGGATTCCGCGGCCGCCTCCAGGACGGCCGCGACCTCCTCGTCGGGGTCGATCGTCGAGGCCGCCAGGTGTGTCGCACGGCGTTCCAGATCGTCACGGTGCACCTGCGCGAGCATGGCGTGCGCGGCGCGGCGTTCGTTGGGCGTCGCCGTCTGGACGACGGTCGAACGCACCAGGGGGTGCCGGAAGATGAAGTCCCCGGTGAGCGGATCGATGTCCAGCAGACCGCAGTCCGCCGCCTCGTCGGCCCCGGTCATCCGGTAGCGCGTGCCCCGCGGGCTGCCGGCCGTCGCACCGGCACCGTCCAGCGCGCCGCGCAGCAACTCCGCGCGCACGCCGTCGCCGAGGGCCTCGATCCGGGCGCCGTACACCTGTTGCAGGCGGACCGGGAGCGGGATGCCGGTGTACCCGAGCCGCTCCCCGGAGGCGCGTCCCGCTCGCCGGACGTAGGGCGGCAGTTCGAGCAGCGCCAGGGCGTTGCCCTGCGCCTCGTCCAGCACCAGGCGCCGGGTTCGCGGATCGAGTCCCGGGTGCCGGGTGTCCAGGAGCTGCTCGGAGGCCTTCTCCGACAGTGTGGTGACGGGAAGCTCCGGCAGTGCGGCGGTGTCGAAGCCCGAGGGCAGGTCGGAGCGGAGTACGACGACGAGCTTGACGGAGCTGCCGGTCAGGCGGCGCCCCACGAACCCGCACACCCCGATGCTGGAGGCGTCCATCCACTGGCCGTCGTCGAGCACGAGCAGCAAGGGCTCCTGCGACGCCGCCAGGGAGAGCAGGTCGAGCACGGCGATGCCGAGTGTCATGACCGAGGGAGGTGTCTCCTGGCTCCGGCCGAACACGACGTCGAACACCTTGCGGTGGGTGTCGTCCAGCTGGTCGATGGAGGACAGTAGCGGATACAGGAACTGATGCAGACCGGCGAACGGCAGCTCCGACTCCGCCTCGACGCCGGCCGCCCGGATGGTCCGGTACCCGTGTCGCGACGCGACGTCGGCCACATGTTCCAGTAGTGCGCTCTTACCCACACCTGTGTCGCCGCGCAGCACGAGGGACCGGCCCCCGGGGTCGGCCACGAACGCCGACAACACCTCCTGCTCGCTCTCGCGGCCGACCATTGTCGCTACGACCGACTCCACGATCCCCCACTCCCTTCACCGCTGAACCAGCCCCCGCGCAGGCGCCATCGCATCCTTACGGACGGGTCGCACCCAGGCATCGAAGCGAGGATACGTCGTCGTCCCTCGTCCTTCTCGCCGGAATGGCCCCCACCGCTGCGAGCAAGTGTGCCGCCGCGCCGAAACATGCCCGGCCCGTCCCACCTCGAGCAGGCTCAAGCAGCCCTGACCAGGGTCAGGCAGCAGAGTAAGGGCCGCCGGACACTTCGTCACGTCGGATGGCTGAAAGGTTTGTTGCCGGGTTGCTCACTCACATGTGCTGACCGCCCCGGCAGGTGGCTGCATGTGAGTCGTAGGCCGTCCGTGTTCGAGGTGTGTCAGGGTGCTCCGAGGCCGTGCAGCAGGGTGTCGACGACGATGTCCGCCGCCTGCGCCGGGCTCAGCTCGGGCCGCTCCCGGGACACGAGGTGCATCAGCTGAGGGAGCAGGGCGCTCGCCCAGCCGTCCGGCAGGCCGGGCCGGAGCAGTCCCTCGTCCGTGGCACGGGCCAGGAAGGTGTCGACCTCGGCGATGCAGGCGTCGCGGCGGGCGCGGAAGCCGTCGTCGGTCAGCATGTGCGTGAGGTCGACGGGCCAGGTGCGGTTGACGGTGATGATGTTCTCGACGTAGCGGTGCAGGGCTACGGCGACGGGTGCTTCGCGCAGCCGCGCGTCCTCGATGGAGCGTTCGATGGCTTCGAGTCGGGATGTGTAGATGGCGGCGAGGAGTTCGTCGCGGGAGGCGAAGCGCCGGTAGACGGTGCGCCGGTCCACACCCGCCTCGGTGGCGATGCTCGCGATGCTGGCGCCCGGGTCGGTGGCGAGCATGCGCGCGCCGGTGGTCAGTACTGCTTCCAGATTGCGTGCTGCGTCGGCTCTCACCGCACCGAGTCTAGTGGCGATATGTGAAACCTGAGACCTCTAGCGCCTCTCCGGAGTAGACCCATCCACAGTAACTGCTACATTAATGTGGCAGATGTGAGGTCTAGTGCCAGCTCAATGGGCCTCATCGTGGGGGTGCGGTCGGCACGCCGCCCAGGTGCACCACTTCCGGAAAGGCAATTCCCGATGTCGAAGGCGCAGCAGACCGCGGCGCAGCAGTCCGCGGCACAGCAGTCCGCGACTCCCGCGGCAGGCGGCGCGGCCGCGGCCATGAGCGCGCTGATCCTCGCGGTCCTCCTGGCCGCACTGGACCAGACGATCGTCTCCACCGCACTGCCCCGGATGGCGCAGGACCTGAACGGGTTCGACGACATCGCCTGGGTCAGCGCCGCATACCTCCTCGCCTCCACGGCGGTGACGCCGCTGTGGGGCAAGCTCGGCGACATGTTCGGCCGTAAGCGGCTCTACCTGGCGTCCACCTCGGTCTTCCTGATCGCATCCGTGGCATGCGGTCTGGCGCAGAACCTGCCTGAGCTGATCGGCGCCCGCGTACTCCAGGGCGTGGGCGGCGGCGGCATGATCGTGCTGACGTTCGCCCTCGTCGGCGACATCGTCGCCCCGAGCGAACGCGGCCGCTACCAGGGCATGTTCGGCTCGGTCTACGGCGTGGCCAGCATCGTCGGCCCGCTGCTGGGCGGCATCTTCACCGATCGGTTGTCCTGGCGCTGGGCCTTCCTGATCAATCTGCCCGTCGGCGTCGTCGCCGTGGCCATCGCCGCCCGTGCGCTGCCCACCACGACCCGTGGCGCCAAGGCCCGCATCGACTACCTCGGCGCCACCGTTCTGGCCGCCATCGCCACCGGGCTGGTCCTGATCACGTCCTTCGGCGAGCGCTGGGGCTGGGGCTCACCGGGCATCGTCGGCCTGATCGCCGCCACAGTCGTCCTCGGCGCGCTCCTGGTGCCGGTCGAGCGCCGCGCCGCCGCCCCGGTGCTGCCGCCGGCCATGCTCGGTTCCAGGATCGTGGTCTTCTCCTCGCTGATCGGCTTCTTCGCCAACGCCGCCATGTTCGCCGTTCTCGTCTATCTGCCGACCTGTCTCCAGATAGTCCACGGTGTCTCGGCGACACTCTCCGGCGTCTACCTGCTCCCGTTGGTCGCCGGTCTCGTCGTCAGCCAGTTTCTGGCCGGACGCTGGGCCGCGCACGTGGAGCGGCTGCGGGTGATCCTGCTCGCCGGGCTCACCGCCAACCTCACCGGGCTGCTCCTGCTGAGCACCATCGGCGCCACCACCGGCACCCTGGTGCTGAGCGTCTACTTCCTCGTCACCGGCGTCGGTATCGGCATGGTCCCCATGGTTGTACTGACCACGGTCCAGAACAGCGTGCCCGCCACCGATCTGGGCGCCGCCAGCGCCGTCGTCACCTTCTCCCGCTCCATCGGCGCGGCCTTCGGAGTCGCCGTCTTCGGCACCCTGCTCAACACTGGCTTCGCCGACCGCACCCGGAGTCTGCCGACCGACGGAGGCTTCGACGCCGCCCGCCCCGACACCATCGGCCACCTGCCCGCCGCCGCGCGCGACACCGCACGGGACGCCTTCGCTCACGCGACAGCCACGGGTTACCTCTGGATCGCCCCCGCCCTCGCCGTCGGCATCGTGCTCGCCCTCTTCCTCAAGCCGGCCCGAAAGACCGACGGCGGGACCGCACCTGAGGAACCTCAGCTCGTCGCACGAGACGACCGACACCTCGGCCGACGCGCTGTGACTCGCACCGTCAAGTGACTGATGCGCCGCGTTCGTCCGGCCCGTCAGGCTGAGCACGGCCGAGATCTTCGAGCCGACACCTTCGAGTCCGCACCGTCCAGTCGACGGTTTCGAGCGGGAGAAGAGGACCTGGCGTGACACCGGTCGAACGGCAGCCTTCGATGACCAGCAGCAACCCCGTACTCGCCCGACCGCAGTTCGCTCGGCGCGGTGGGCCGAAGACGGCGGCCAGGGACCCCCGGTCGGGGATGGCCGTCGCGCCGGGCCGGACCACGGCAGTCCCTGGCCCGATCCGCGATGACGATCTCGCACCCCTGCCCCTCCCCGTCGCCGACCTGATGACGATGGACTCCGTCGTCGCCCGTGCCGCACTGGGGCTCGCGTCGAGCACCCTCGCTGCCGTGGTGTCGTGGACCCTGCTGGAGCACGTTCCGATCGGTACGGCCGCGGCCTACGGCATCACCACCGGTACCGGGCTGGCAGGCACCGCACTCGTCTGGATACAGCGCCGCAGGAATCTTCTCTCGCCGGCCATGACCCTGACGTTCGCCGTGGTCCAGGGTGTGTTCCTCGCGGCGCTTTCGGCGTCCGTCTCGCGCCACCTCGCACCAGGTGTCCTCGTGCAGTTGGTGCTGGGGACGATGGCCGGTTGTGCCGGGGTCCTCGCCGCTCGGGCCCTCCACTGGATGCGGGCAGGTCGCCGCTTCGTGCCGCTCGCCGGAGCCGGGCTCCTCGGACTGGGGTTCCTCGCCCTCGCCGACGTGGTCCTGTTTCCCCTCCTGTACGCCGACGGGCTCGGCCTGAGCACCCCTGGTCTCGGAGTCTGCGCGGGCCTCGTGGGCGTCGCCCTGGCGGCGTCCTTCCTGTCCCTGCACCTCGGGAAGGTCGTGGACGGCATCACGTGCGGTGCGCCCGGAAACCTGTCCTGGACAGCCGCGTTCGGGCTCACTTTGACCCTGACCTGGTTGTACGTGGAGACGATCAGGCTGTTCACGCTCTACCCGTCGGATGAGCTCTACTGACGGCCCGCCGCCACGCGAAAGGACCGGCCCCCGGGGAAGGGGCCGGTCCTTTCGTACATCCAGCAGATACTTCAGGGGGACGGGCGGGCGGCGTCAGGGGGTCCGGGTTCCGGCCGTTTCCGCGCTCGCCTGGTTCGCGTTCCAGGCGGTGAGGATGCGCAGGGCATCGTGGGAAGGGCTGCCGGCCTCGGCGGTCAGCACCATCAGACGTTGACCGGAGCCGTCGGATCCGGACCACGTGTCGCAGTCCAGGGTGAGGTCGCCGACCAGAGGGTGGCGGTAGTGCTTGGTGCCGGACGTCGCGCTGTTCACGCGGTGCTCGGCCCACCACCTGCCGAAGTCGCTGTCCCGCAGGGTCAAGTCGCCGACCAGCCGTGCGAGTTCGGGGTCGTCGGGATCGGTGCCGGCCTCCATCCGTACCGCGGCGACCGCGTCGCGGGCGTCGTGTTCCCACTCCCGGTGCAGGGCCCTGATCGCGGGGTGGCTGAACATCAGGCGCAGGTAGTTGCGGTGGGCCACCGGGATCGCGGCGAAGTCGGTGTAGAGCGCGACGGCGGAGACGTTCCACGCCAGGACGTCCAGGCGCCTGCCGAGGACGAGAGCGGGCGTCTGCGTGAGCTGGGCCAGCAGGCGCCGCAGGGCGGGCCGTACCTCCTGGACGGGAGGGCGTGTGCGGCGCGGCCGGTCGTCCGTGCGCCCCGCCACTTCGTAGAGGTAGCGCTCCTGGTCCTCGTCGAGGCGCAGGGCGCGCGACAGAGTGTCGAGGACGGACGCGGAAGCGCGGACGCGGCCCTGTTCGAGCCGGGTGTAGTAGTCCACGCTGATCGCGGCGAGCCGGGCGACCTCCTCGCGTCGCAGCCCGGCGACCCGGCGGGAGTCCGTCTCGGGCAGGCCGCACTCGCTCGGGCACAGCTCGGCCCGGCGGGCCTTGAGGAACTCCCCGAGCCTGCGGGCGCTGGTGTGCGTGTTCATGCGGTCGTTCTCCCGTCTGCCGTGATCCGCGCGCCTGTGCCGGCGCCGGGTGATCGGGACGCGTGCACCCGGCGTGTGTGACGGGTGATCGTCGTTCGCGCGTCCCGCGTGTGTGTCCGGTGATCGTCGTTCGTGCGTCCGGCGCCGTGTCCGGGTGATGTCCTCGACGCGGCCCGGGGCGGCGGGACCGTACGTCCCGCCGCCCTCGGAGGCGTCAGTGGACGGTGGCGCGGGCGGCCCGCTCGATCACGTCCGTCACCAGGCGGGGGTGGGAGACGGCGACCGAGTGGGACGCGGCGACCTCGGTGGTGTGCGCGTGGGCGCGCTCGGTCATGAAGCGCTGCACCGCGACGGGGATGTTGAGATCGTCGGTGGTGACGACGGCCCAACTGGGCTTGGCCTTCCAGGCCGCCGTGGTGGCCTTCTCCTCCAGAGCGGCCTGGGCGATGGGCCGCTGCCCCGCGGCCATCAGGGCGGCCTGCTTCGTGGACACGTCGGCGGCGAACTGGTGGCGGAACTTGTCCTGCTGGATGTAGAGGTCGGTAGTGGTGGACCCGTCTGCCTGCTGGTAGGTGACCGGGTCGAGGGCGTCGGGGAGCGTGGAGCCCGGGTACTTGCCGGTGAGTTCCAGGGCGCTCTCGCCGGGGGCGGGCAGGAAGGCCGCGACGTACACCAGGGCCTTGACCTCGGGGTCGCCGGTGGCGGCCTCGCTGATCACGTTGCCGCCGTAGGAGTGGCCCACGAGGATCTTCGGGCCCTTGACGTGGTCGAGGACCGTGCGCAGGGCGGCCGCGTCGGAGGCAGGGCCGCGCAGCGGGTTGGCCGCGGCGACGACCGGGTAGCCGTCGGCGCGCAGATCGGCGATGACACCGTTCCAGCTGGAGGCGTCGGCGAAGGCGCCGTGCTCCAGAACGACGGTCGGCTTGGCGTGCCGGTCGGCGTCGGTGGCCTTGACGGCCCCGGTCGCGCCGTTGGCGGTGCCGCTGAGGGCGATCGCGCCGAACACGAGCCCCGCCGCGGCCACCGCGACCGCGCCGGTGGTCAGCGGCTTGCGGCCGCCCTTGTTGCTCATCATGGGAAATCCTTTCAGACACTTCGGAATGGGGGTGGAGGGCCAGGTCGACGACGACCGACCATCACCCCTCTAGATGGTGATGCAATGTGCCATGCCTATGGTCACTGGTCAAGACGGTGACTTGGCGCGGGGGCTCGGGCGACGTAGGAACCGGTCCCTACCGGTCGGGAGCGCCGTCGCGCGGCGCGACGGCGCCCGTGGCGGCGCGAAGGGGCGCTACTTCGCCCAGGGGTCGCGCACGATGATGTCCGCCAGCGCCGCGGCGCAGCCGGCCAGTATCCGTTCGCCCTTCTCCGCGGTCGCCACCCGAGCGTCGCCCGCGACCCCGGTCCGCGTGATCCGGTCGAAGGGCACGGCCATGAACAACGGTTCGGTGGACTCCGCCGGCAGGGTGATCCGTGGCCCGTGCGCCTCCGCCAGGTGCTCGTCGCGGATCAGGTCGGGGTGGGCCGCCATCATCATCGACGTCTCGCCCTCGCACGCGTGCATGAGACCGCTCTGGCTCTCCAGGGTGTCCCGCACGACCTCCCGTCCGGCGCCGAAGTAGCTGGCGAAGGCGATCGGCGTGGACAACTCCACGGTCAGCTCGGTCGTGAGCGCGTTGAGGGCGGTCATGTTCCCGCCGTGCCCGTTGGCGATCAGGATGCGGGAGAAACCGACCCGGACCACGGACCGGCAGAGGTCACGCAGCAACGCGTGCAGCGTCGGCAGGCTGAGCGTGAGGGTGCCGCCGAAGGGCATGTGGTGCTCCGACAGCCCTGTGGGGATCGACGGAGTGACCACCACGTCGGTGTGCTCGGCTGCGAGTGTCGCCGCTCGATGACAGACCTCCGTGGCGAGGAAGTCGTCGACGCCGGTGGGGAGATGGGGCCCGTGCTGCTCGGTGGCCCCGATGGGTACGAGCACCACCGCGTCCTGCGCCGCGAGGGCACGCAGCTCGGCGGCGGTCAGTCGGTTCCACTGGACTTCGCTCATCTAGGACTCCTCCTGGACGGGGCCGACACGGTGTGCGGCACCGGGCCGGAGGCGGGTGAGGGGATCTCAGAGGTGGTCGGCGTCGACGACGGCCTGGGCGAAGACGGTGGGCGCCTCCTGCGGCAGGTTGTGTCCGATGTCCGCGATCGTGCGGTGCAGGTACGGGCCGGTGAAGTGGCCGCGGTAGGCGGAACCGTCGCCCGGCGCCGTGAAGGGGTCGAGGGCCGCGTCGAGGGTGACGGTCGGCACCTGGATGGGAGGCTGGGCCGCGAGCAGCTTCTCGTAGCGGTCGTAGCGGCGCTCACCCTCGATGAGGCCGATCCGCCAGCGGTAGTTGTAGAGCACGATGGCGGCGTAGTCGGGGTTCTTGAAGGCCTCGGCGGTACGGTCGAAGACGGCGTCCGAGAAGCTCCAGTTCGGGGAGACCAGCGTCCATACGTATCGGCACAGCGCGATGCGCTCCTTCTCGTCCTCCATCGCCTTCTTGCCGCGCTCGCTGGCGAAGTACCACTGGTACCACCAGTTGTGCTCGACGGCCGGGAGGGCGGGTTCGAGCTGCGCCTTGACGTTGGTGATCAGGTAACCGCCGGTGGAGACCATGGACTTGACGCGCTCCGGCCACAGGGCGGCGATGATGTCCGCGGTACGCGAGCCCCAGTCGAAGCCGGCGAGGGTGGCCTTCGGAATCTTGAGCGCGTCCATGAACGCGATGATGTCCAGGGCGATGGCCGACTGCTCGGCCGTGCGCGGGGTCCGGCTGGACAGGAAACGTGTGCTGCCGTGACCGCGCAGGTAGGGGACGAGGACGCGATAGCCCTGGTCGGCGAGGAGCGGGGCGACGTCGACGTAGCTGTGGATGTCGTACGGCCAGCCGTGCAGCAGGAGGACGACCGGGCCGTGGGCCGGTCCGAGCTCCGCGTAACTGACCTCCAGGACACCCGCCTTGACGTGCTTGAGCGTCGTGAACTCGGTGTGCGTGCCCGGTGCGATGGTGGGCACCGTGGGGGCGGTGGAGCCGTCGGGGCCGTACGAGGCGCTCGAGGCGGACGCGTTGCCCTGGAGGCCGGCCAGCGATACGGCGGCCGCGCCGGTACCCAGTCCGACCGCCTTGGTGAAGGTGCGCCTGTCGATCATGTCGAAGCCTCTCGTGTGTGAACGTCGCCCGGAACGGGCTGGCGACACACACTCTCGCCCGCCGCGAAGGCCCATGCATCCGTCAGATGACGGTCGGGCGGGAGTGCGACACCGGGCAGTCATTCGACTGAGGGAGAAACGTGTCTCCACGGACCGGCACACCCATCGAGAGATGCTGTGAGGGGGAGCATCACTCACTCATCGCCCCTGGTGTGTGCAATGTGCTGCCACAAGTGCTACATTTAAGTGACAGTTAAGAAGGGCGCCCAACCGGCCAGCACGGGAAGAGAGAGCGCACATGATCACCTACGACCGGCTTTTCATCGGCGGATCCTGGGTCGAGCCGAGCGACACCGAACTGCTCGACATCGTCTCGCCGCACGACCAGTCCCTGATCGGACGTGTGGCCCAGGCGCGGCCGGCGGACATCGACCGGGCTGTGGCCGCGGCCCGAGCGTCGTTCGACGGGGGTGAGTGGCGGCTGACCCCTCCGGCGGAGCGGATCGCGCTGTTGCGCAGGTTCAACGCGCTGCGCGAGGAGAACGCCGAGAAGGCCGCCCACCTGATCTCCCTGGAGAGCGGCTCCGCGGGCTGGTTCACCCGGGCCGGGCAGCCCGGCCTGACCCGCCAGGCGAACGCCTACCTGAAGGCGGCCGAGGAGTTTGCCTGGGAGGAGACCCTCGCCCCCTCGGACCCGTCGTCCCCGGCACGCAGCGTCGTGCGCCGCGAAGCCGTCGGCGTCGTGGCCGCCGTGATCCCGTGGAACTCACCCTTCTCCTCGGCCACCTCCAAGATCATCCCCGCGTTGCTCGCGGGCAACTCCGTGGTCCTCAAGGTGTCTCCGGAGAACTCGCTGAGCATGGGCTTCCTCGCCGAGCTGCTCCAGCGGGTGGGCCTGCCCGAGGGAGTCGTCAGCGTGCTGCCCGCGGACCGGGAGACCAGCGAGCACCTGGTGTCGCACCCGGACGTCGACAAGATCGCCTTCACCGGCTCGACCCGCGCAGGGCGCCGCATCGCCTCGATCGCGGGCGAACAGCTCAAGCGGGTCAGCCTGGAACTGGGCGGCAAGTCGGCGGCCGTCATCCTGCCCGACGCCGACATCGAGAAGGCCGTCGCGGGCCTGAAGTTCGGCTCCCTGCTCAACAACGGCGAGTCGTGCATCGCCCAGACCCGCATCCTGGCCCCGCGCGAGACGTACGAAGAAGTCGTGACCGCCCTCAAGGACCTGGTCGGATCACTGAAGGTCGGCGACCCCGACGACCCCGACACCTTCATCGGCCCGATGATCCGCCCCGACCAGCAGAAGCGGGTCCGCGACTACATCCAGCTCGGTATCGAGGAAGGCGCCCGCCTCGTCGTCGGCGGTCCGCAGATCCCCGAGGGCCTGGAGCGGGGCAACTACGTGACCCCCACCGTCTTCGCCGACGTCGACAACTCCATGCGGATCGCGCAGGAGGAGATCTTCGGCCCGGTCCTCGTCGTCATCGCCTACGACGACGAGGACGACGCCGTCCGTATCGCCAACGACTCCGAGTACGGCCTGTCCGGCGGCGTCTGGTCCCGCGACGAGGAGCACGCCCTCGCCGTCGCCCGCCGCATCCGTACCGGCACCGTCACGGTCAACGGCGCCTCCGTCGCCTTCGACGGCCCGTTCGGCGGCTTCAAGTCCAGCGGCATCGGTCGCGAGTACGGCGCGGTCGGCCTCGGCACCTACACCGAGTACAAGACCGTCACCGTCTGAACCGGTGAGCGCGGCAGAGTGCGGGTGACCGGGGCTGGCAGGGGTGTCGTTCCGGAAAGCGGACGGGCGGCCCCCGTCATGGAGGCCGCCCGTCTGTCGTACGAGTGGAGCTACGGCTCAGAGCTACGGCTCGGAGCTACGGCTCGGAGCTACGAGTCAGGTCTGTTCAGGCTGCGGGTCAGAGCACCGCGTTGTCGGCGGCGCCCGGGAAGTCGGTGCTGAAGGCCAGCTCCCGGCCGGCCTCGAACTCGGCCCGCAACTGGTCGAGCTTGACGCCGATACGCCGCTGGGCGTCGCTGCCCAGCACGACCCAGTGTGCGGGCTTCGGAGCGGTCACCGCCCGAAGGATCGCCTCGGCTGCCCGCTCCGGGTCGCCCGGGAACATCTCCGGCGTCAGGCTGCCCATCATCGTGCGGAACGCGCCGGCCGTGGCCGCGTAGTCCGCGATGGCCTCGCCGGAGACCTTCGTCCGGTTCTCGATGCCGGTGCGGAAGGAACCGGGCTGGATGATCATCGCGTGCAGGCCGATCGGTTCGATCTCCTGCCACAGGGCCTCGGTGAAGCCCTCCAGCGCGAACTTGCTGGCCGAGTAGTAGCCGTTCGCGGGCAGGCTCGCCAGGCCGTCCATCGAGGAGACGTTGACGACGGTGCCGGTGCGCCGCGCGCGCATCCCGGGCAGCACGGCCCGGGTGAGGGCGACCGCGCCGAAGAAGTTGACCTCGAACAGCCCGCGGTAGTCGCTCTCCTCCTGTTCCTCAAGGGCGCCCACGAAGTCGATGGCGGCGTTGTTGACGAGGACGTCGATGCCGCCGAAACGTTCCTCGGCGGCGCGCACGCCCGCCAGCCGGTCCCCGGCGTCGGTGACGTCGAGCTTCACCGCGAGCGCGGTCTGCGGGTATCGCGCGGCCAGTTCGGCGGTGGCCTGGGTCGAGCTGGCGGTCGCCACCACCTGGTCGCCCTGAGCCAGGACGTGCTCGGCGAGGGCCTTGCCGAGTCCGCTGGAAGCGCCGGTGATGAGCCAGGTCCTACGAGACATGGAGTGATCTCCTTCGAACGATGAGAGGTGGGACGTAGGGGAGCAGGGAAGGGCGGAGGGGATGAGGGGAGGGAATGGGGTAGTGGTGGGTGTGACCCTCACTCGCCGGCCGGGAAGTCCGCGGCGCCGCTGGCCGCGGCCCACTTCCGCGTCTCCGCGGCGCGCGCCTCGCCGGCCTCCAGCGCCATGGACACGGCCTGGGCGCCGAGGAGGAGGCGGCGCGGCGGGTCGTCGTCGCGTACGACGTCGATGAGCACCCGGGCCGCGCGGACCGGGTCCCCGGGCTGCGTGCCGTTGTTCTCCGCCCGGTACTTGTTCATGGCGCCGACGGTCTCCTCGTAGTCGGCGCCCACCGTGTGGAGCTCCATCGACGCGCCCTGCCAGTCGGTCCGGAACGCGCCGGGCTCGACGATGACGACGTTCACACCGAACGGGGCGACCTCGCTGGCCAGGACCTCGGAGAAGCCCTCCACCGCGAACTTGGCGCTCTGGTAGGCGCCCATGCCCGGAGTGCCGCCGACCCGTCCGCCGAGCGACGAGAACTGTACGAACGTCCCGGCGCGCCGCCCGCGCAGTACGGGGAGTGCGGCTCGGGTGACGTTCACGACCCCGAAGAAGTTCGCCTCGAACTGGGCGCGGAAGTCGTCCTCCGTCATCTCCTCGATGGGGCCGCTGTTGGCGTAGCCGGCGTTGTTCACGACCACATCCAGCCGGCCGAAGGCAGCGAGGCCCGCCTGTACCGCGTCGCGTGCGGCGGCCGGGTCGGTGACGTCCAGAGCCGTCACGCACACCCGGTCGCCGTGGCGAGCGACCAGATCCGCCAGCTGCTCCGGCCGACGGGCCGTCGCCACGAGCTGGTCACCGGCCGCCAGTACCGCTTCCGCCAAGGCGCGCCCGAAACCTCGGGAAGCGCCGGTGATCAACCATGTCGTAGCCATGAGACTGCCTTTCGTGTCTGTTGCCGTAGGGGAGGGGGAGCCGGTGCGGCTGCTCCCACTCTGCTTCCGGCGTCGGCATCGGTCCTCCGTCGATTGGCTGCGAGCGGCCGGCGCCGGCCGGGCGCGAGGCCGAGGCAGGTAAGTCATTGAACTGATGTCGGTATGCCGCATGACTGCACATGTGTGTCCAGGCTCGCCTTCGCGGCACACCCTGGCGTAGACATGTTCCAACCGAGGCGCACACAGCGGCAGTTGCCGTGCCGGCCAAGGTGACAGTCACTGGGGTACTCATCGAGGAGCGAGCCATGCCCGACGACAATCAGGAACCGTTGACGACGGCGGCCGGTGCGCCGATCCCCGACAACCAGAATTCCCTCACGGCCGGCCCGCGCGGTCCGATCCTCCTCCAGGACGTGTGGCTCCTGGAGAAGCTGGCCCACTTCGACCGTGAGGTCATCCCGGAGCGCCGGATGCACGCCAAGGGATCGGGCGCGTTCGGCACGTTCACGGTGACGCGGGACATCACGCGGTACACGAGCGCGGACCTCTTCTCCGAAGTCGGCAAGAGGACAGACCTGTTCGCCCGGTTCTCGACCGTCGCCGGTGAGCGGGGAGCGGCCGACGCGGAGCGGGACATCCGCGGTTTCGCCCTGAAGTTCTACACCGACGAAGGCAACTGGGATCTGGTCGGCAACAACACCCCGGTGTTCTTCTTCCGCGACCCGCTGAAGTTCCCCGACCTGAACCACGCGGTCAAGCGCGACCCGCGCACCAACCTCCGCGACGCCGAGAACAACTGGGACTTCTGGACGAGCCTCCCCGAGGCCCTGCACCAGGTCACCATCGTGATGTCCGAGCGCGGCATCCCCGCCTCGTACCGGCACATGCACGGCTTCGGCTCGCACACCTACAGCCTGGTCAACGCCGACGGTGAGCGGTTCTGGGTTAAGTTCCACCACCGCACCCGGCAGGGCATCAGGAACCTCACCGACGCCGAGGCAGAAACCCTCATCGGCAACGACCGCGAGTCCCATCAGCGCGACCTCTTCGACGCGATCGAACGCGGTGACTTCCCGAAGTGGAAACTCTTCATCCAGGTCATGCCGGAAGCCGACGCGGCGAACTACCGCTTCCACCCCTTCGACCTCACCAAAGTCTGGTCGAAGAAGGACTATCCGTTGATCGAGGTCGGCGAGTGGGAGCTCGATCGCAACCCCGACAACTACTTCGCGGACGTCGAGCAGGTCGCTTTCACCCCGGCGAACGTCGTCCCGGGCATCGGCTTCTCCCCGGACCGTATGCTCCAGGGCCGCCTCTTCGCCTACGGCGACGCCCAGCGCTACCGCCTCGGCGTGAACCACCACCAGATCCCGGTCAACGCCGCGAAGAACCCGGTGAACTCGTACCACCGCGACGGCGCCATGCGCGTCGACCGCAACCAGGGATCGACCCCGGGCGTCGAGCCCAACTCGTACGGGCGCTGGCGGGAACAGCCCGCGTATCGCGAGCCCGGCCGGCCCGTGGGCGCCGTCGCCGACCACTTCGACCACCGAGCGGACGACGACAACTACTTCGAGCAGCCCGGCGACCTCTTCCGTCTGATGAGTCCTGAGCAGCGGCAGGCCCTCTTCGACAACACGGCACGCGCGATCGACGGCGCGTCGCAGCGGACCGTCGAACGGCACATCGCCCACTGCGCGCAGGCCGACCCGGCCTACGGAGAAGGCGTTCGCAAGGCCATCGAGGCCCTGGCGGCAGCCACCCGCCTCTGATCCCGGGCCTGGCCCCGAGAGGCCGCACAGCCCGAAGCGCACGAAGTGGCCGTCCCAAAGTAACCGCCTTGACAGGTGATGCACGGCGTTGCCATGATTGAGTCACCACTTCAACCGGTGACGTGCAAGGCGTTCGATGTAGTCACGGACATCGTTCGATCCAGACCCATCAGACCCATCAGACCCATCAGGCCCGTCAAGCCCGTCAGATTCACGGAACCCGCCAGACCTAAGGGAGAGCAGTAGCCATGGCAGTCACGTACACCGCCGTTGTCGACGTCGACGGAGAAGGCCGGAACGGCGGACATGTCCGCTCCTCCGACAGCCTGCTGGAGACGAGTCTCGCCGTCCCCAAGCAGCTCGGTGGCGCGGGTGGCGCGACCAACCCCGAACAACTCCTCGCCGCCGGCTGGGCCGGCTGCTTCCTCGGTGCCCTGCGCCGCGCGGCCGCTTCCCGCAAGATACGACTGACCAGCACCACCATCACCGCCGAGATCACTCTCACCCACGGGGACGACGGTGAGTTCTCCCTCTCCGCGGTTCTCCGCCCCGTCCTCGGCGGCGTCGACCGGGCCACGGCACAGGAGCTCGCCCTGGCCGCGCACGAGATCTGCCCGTACTCCAAGGCCTTGCGCGGCAACATCCCCATCGTCATCGACGCCGACGCGGCTGCTTCCTGATCCACCCCTGGACCGGCGGGTCCCGTGTCTTACCCCCCAACCCCCTCGCGGGGCCCGCCACCCTTCTTCATTTCCACCCATTCCGCAGACCGATGAGCGAGGGCAGGACATGGCATCTCAGGCGCACGCATACGGACGGACCGTCAGACACGGTCGTCACACGGCGAAGGGCGCGGCGAAGCAGACGGTGAAAGGCGCGGCGAAGGGTGCCACCGCGGAGTCTCTGCCCCAGCGTGAGGCGACGCCCGAAGGGCATGCCCGGCCGACGGACGTACAGGTGTGGAACTGGGCGGAGAGCGCGGTGCTGTTCGGATACGGCCCGACGGCCTCACCGTTCCTCTGAGATTTCCCGGGGGTCTTCGCCGTCCTACTTGACCAGCGTGTACATCACGGAGCGCTGCTGCTTGTGCCGCTGGACACGCCCCTTGGCGACGAGCGACTCAAGGGTGTTCCGTACGACCTGCGGTGTGGGATTGCGGTCAGGGTGCTTCTTCAGGAGTTCGTCCCGCAGTTCCTTCGCCAGGCGGGGCTCCTCGTACTTCCCGAGCAGCTTCATGAGCAGGTCGCCGAGCAGGGCCTGACGCGGCTTCCCCTCCGCGGCCGCCTTTGCCGGTGTACCCGCCGACGCGGTCTTCGCCGACGAGGTGCGTCGCGAAGTGTCCCCGGCCGGGGTCTGCTTCGTCCTCGACTTCGGCTTCGCCGCGACCTGCTCGTCCTGCGATTGCTCGGGCAGGCGGGACGCGTCGGTGAAGCCTTCGTACCGCTCGGCGAGACTGATGATGTCGCGCAGGAGTGCCTCCTCCTGCTTCAACATCGAGATCCTCTCCTTCAGCTCCTGCTGGAGGCGGCGGTTCTCTTCCAGGTCCGATGCGGCTTGCTCGACGTACCGCGACCGGAGCGCGGCGGCTGACTGACTGGTCACAACCGGTTCACTCCCTCGAAATGGCTGACGTTGCGCATGGTACCCATGTCAAGGATGCCGCGCAGATAAGTGTCGACGCCGGATAGTTCGTCTGGCATGTTCGCCCCTCACGATAGGGGCTGATGTGCCAGAGCACGCAGGAAAGGTTGACACTTCCTCAACCTTCCGAGGTCCGGCGACGTGGCGCGTCGGCGAGTGAGCGTGTCACCGGGCCCTGACCCGGCACGCACATCGTGTACATCACGCACGGCGCACCCGGCGTCCATGACCTCACGGACATGTGTCGGATCGCGTCGGCCGCGGAGAAACATACATGGATTCAGCGGGCGAACATGTCGTTCGGACATGCTTGCGTACGGTGACGGAGAGACGCGCACCATGACGGATCAGCGGCCCACCCTGGTTCTCGTTCCGGGAGCCTGGCATCTGCCGTCCCCCTGTGACCTGATGCGCGGGGAGCCGGCGGCCTTTGTGCTTGCCGGACGTCGACGAGTCCATGGACACCCTGCTCGGCGTTCCGGAACCCGAGACTGTGAAGGGCATGTTCCCGATCGGATCCGACCCGCGCGCACAGCTCTCCGCGGACGTTCCGTCGTATCGCCACGGGGCACTCCCCGTGCCTGTCCCCCCGCGGAACTGGCCGCTCTCCTCGACGAGATCGTCCGCGCCTGACGCCTCCTGCCGAACCGTGAACATCACCGTTCCGGACGGTGAAGTCACCACCTTGGGCGCGCACTTCACCGTGCTCGTCCGCGCACGAGACCGTCACCACCTCATAGGAAAGGAGTACTGACATGTCGGAAACACCGAAGCGGAAGGCCGCCGAAGGCGCACCGGTGGGACGGCGCGCGATGCTGGGCGTGCTCGCCGCCGGGGTCGCGGGGCTAGCCGCCGCACCCTATCTCCAGCGCGGTTGGGAGGGGTTCCTCGGAGCCGCCTCGCAGGTGGACCCCACCGGCGCGACCGGACTGCTGCCCAATCCCGGCGGCTTCCGGTACTACAGCATCGTCGGCTCGGTACCGCACAAGGATGAGACGAACTACCGACTCCGGGTCACGGGATTGGTGGACAAGCCCAGGAGCTACACCCTCGGCCAGCTGCGCGCGATGCCGCAGACCCGGGTCGTCCACGACGTCGTCTGTACCGATGGATGGCGCGTGGAGAAGACACCGTTCGACGGTGTGAGGCTGGCGGACATCCTCGACGACGCCGGGGTGCGTTCCCCGGGCGCTGCGATCCGCTTCACCTGCTTCGACGGCGCCTACAGCGAGAGCCTCACCCTGGAACAGGCCCGTCGCTCCGACGTCCTGGTCGCGCTGAACATGCAGGACAAGCCGATCACCCACGAACACGGCGGCCCCGTCCGCCTCTACGTGGCCCCCATGTACTTCTACAAGTCGGCCAAGTGGCTGTCCGGCATTTCGGTCACCGACACGGTCGTACCCGGCTACTGGGAGGAGCGCGGTTATGCGGTCGACGGCTGGCTCGAAGGCGCCGACCGGCACAGCGATGCGGCCTGAACCGTCCGGTACGGAGACGCGGCCTGAACCGTCTGGCACGGAGACGCGGCCCGAACCGTCCGGTACGGCGATGCGGTCTGAATCGTCCGGAAGGGTAAGGCGGTTCAGTGTCGCCGAGCGCTGGATCCACCGGACCACCGGCTGGCTGATGCTGGTGTGCCTGGCCACCGCCGCCTGTCTGTACCTCGGGCCGCTGGCCCAACTCGTCGGACGGCGGCACTTGATGGTGACCCTCCACGAGTGGTCCGGCATCTGTCTGCCTCTGCCCTTTCTGCTGGGACTCTCCTCCCGCGCCTTCCGAGCGGATCTCCGCCGGATCAACCGTTTCGCCGTGTACGACCACCAGTGGCTGCGTGCCGTACGGGACCGCCGAACCTCCCCCGAGGCACGGCCGGCAGGCAAGTTCAACGCGGGACAGAAGCTCTACGCGGGCTGGATCGCGGGCGCCGTGCTCGTGATGATGTTCACCGGACTGCTGATGTGGTTCATGGGGCTGGTGCCCTTCATCTCCCGCACCAGCGCGATCTTCGTCCACGACCTGCTGGCCTGGGCGATCACCTTCGTCCTGCTCGGACACATCCGTAAGGCCCGGCAGGACCCGGAGGCGCTGCTCGGGATGCGTACCGGGTATGTCAGCCGAACGTGGGCGCAGCGGCACCACGCGAGGTGGGTGCGGGAGGAGCACACGTCATCGTCCACGACCGTCGAATGACCTAGGCGCCAAATGCCCTACCTGGAGCGTCAATTGACTGTGGTCGCGCTCCGGCCGCACGGGCAGAGTGATGCCCGGCGGAGGCATCTGCCCCGCCGAAGCGCCTGATGCCCGCCCAGACTGTTCCATCACCTCTTTGAACAGTGGCGCGATCCGTATCGATGCCACGCATGCCGGCCGGCATGCGCATGGGGTGCCGCTCTTGCGCACACCTGACTCTCGGACCTGACTCTTGGATGGGAAAGCAATGAAGAAGACTCTGACGGTACTCGCGGCCGGAGTGCCGCTGGTCGCGGCAGCGGTGTATCTGCCGACCGCCTCGGCGGAGGAGACCCGGAACACGGCTACCGCCACCGCCTGCGCGGCGCCGTCCGTGAAGGCCCCGGCCGGCACCGAGGTGGAGTCCGTGACCGCGGTCCGCCAGGACGGCGGCACCATCCACGGCACCGGCATCCTCGGCGGCGACGTCTCCGGCGTCCCGGCGTTCTGCCAGGTGACGGTCACGCTCACCCACCCGGGCGAGGCGGACCACGCCAAGGTGCAGACCTGGCTTCCCTCAGTGAACTGGAACGGCCGGTTCCAGGCGATCGGCGGCAGCGCCTTCAGCGCCGGGGACAACGGTGTAGGCCTCGGCGCCGCGGTCAAGAACGGCTACGCGGTGACCACCACCGACGCCGGCGTCGGTGACGTACTGGACACCAGCTGGGTCCTCGACGGCAAGGGCCACGTCAACGCCACACTGTTGAAGAACTTCGCCTCCCGGTCCCAGCACGAGGCCGCGGCCGTCGGCAAGGCGGTCGTGAACGGCGTGTACGGCGAGCGCGCCGCCTACTCCTACTTCACCGGCTGCTCGACCGGCGGACGCCAGGGATACATGGAGGCCCAGGCGTACCCCGACGACTACGACGGCATCCTTGCGGACGCTCCCGCCATCAACTGGGACGAGTACGAGGTCGCCACGCTGTGGCCGCAGGTGGTCCTGAACGACGAGAAGACCTATCCGACCGACTGTGAACTGGACGCGTTCACGGACGCCGCCGTCAAGGCCTGCGACACGCTCGACGGCGTCCGTGACGGCCTGGTCAACGACGCCTCCCGCTGTGACTTCGACCCGCGCCGGCTGATCGGCACCAAGGTCGACTGCAAGGGCGAGGAACTGACCATCACGGCGGCCGACGCGGCCGTGGTCCGCAAGATCTGGGACGGCCCGCGCACCACCTCGGGCCGGAAGCTGTGGGCCGGCGTCCCGATCGGGGCCGACCTGAAGGGTCTGGCGCACTCCGCGCCGGACGCCGACGGGACCGTCAAGGGCCAGCCCTTCCCGGTTCCCGCGCTGTGGGTCCAGCTCTTCCTGAAGAAGGACCCGAACTTCGACCTTTCGAAGATCACCTACAGCGAGTTCACGCAGCTGTTCAAGCAGTCCCAGGCCGAGTACGACAAGGTCATCGGCACCGACGACCCGGACCTGACGGCCTTCCGCAAGTCCGGCGGCAAGCTGATCACCTGGCAGGGCGACACCGACGAGTACATCCCCGCCCAAGGCACCGTTCGCTACCACCAGCAGGTCGAGCGCGCGATGGGCGGCTCCCAGCGCGTCGACGACTTCTACCGGCTCTTCCTCGCCCCGAACACCAGCCACTGCGGCCTCAACGGCCAGGACGGTTCCACCGACGGCCTCGCCGCGCTGACCGCCTGGGTCGAACACGGCAAGGCACCCAGGACCCTCCCCGCCACGCTGATCAACACCAAGGGAGAGACGGTCTCCCACGACCTGTGCGCCTACCCCGCGGTGTCGCACTACAAGGGCCAGGGCGACCCGGCCCTGGCCGCCAGCTTCCGCTGTGTCTTTCCGTCCTCGCCGCGCTGAACTCTCCCCGCACTGATTCCTCCCCGCACCGACCGGGTGGGCGACGACCCACTGACCCGAGAAGGACCGAACCGACATGAGCACCCAGACAGCGGCCACGACCGTGTCCGCGACCACGCAAGCGGCCACGGACGAACGTTCCTCGCTGCTGAAGCTGTACGTGAGCCGCGGCATCCTCGCCGTGGTGTGGGCCCTGGTCTTCGCCGGAGCCCATGAAGACGTCGACGCGCCGGCCATCGCGCTGCTGGTCGCCTACCCGCTGATCGACGTGGTGTCCTCGCTGCTCGACCACCGCGCCACTCCCCGCGGTTCCGAGCGCCGGGTGACCGCGTTCAACGGGGTGCTCAGCGCGCTGGCCGCCGTGGCGATCGGCATCGCGGGCGTCGGCGGCGAGGCGCCGGTGCTCCATGTGTTCGGCGCCTGGGCCGTGGTCTCCGGTCTGGCCCAGATCGTCGTCGGACTGCGGCGGCGCGGCCCCGAGTTCGGCGGGCAGTGGCCGACGCTGATCTCGGGCGGGCTGTCCTTCCTCGTCGGCATCACCTACAACATCCAGGCCGCGGGCGACCACCCGTCGCTCGACGTGCTCTCGGTGTACGCCATCGGCGGCGGGGTGTGGTTCATCCTCCAGGCCCTGCTCCTGGGACGGAGGTCCCGCCGGCTGCGAGCGCGGACCGCCTGACGGCCGTACCCCTCCCGAAACGCTCCGGCCCGCGCCGTCCAAGCGCGGGCCGGAGCGTTGTGCGTCGGGGTGCCGGCTTGTGCAGGACTCGGCTCGTGAGTCATGACCCGTACGAAGACGAAGTCCTCCACGGCGCCGGACGTCAGCCTGGACTGCCCGCCCAACAGGCTTGACCGGCCGGGGTGTTGCTGCGCGCTTGCATGCGGGTGCCGGGGTACGGCCTTCGGTCGAGGACCTGGGTACGTGTCGGATCCGCCGCACGAGCGGCCGGTCCACCCCCACACGGACATGCCGCAGGGCACGCGCATCGCGCGTGCCCCTGCGGCGACGGAACGTGCGGGGACGTCAGTTGTCGCTGTTGAAGATGGTCAGTACGCGCAGCACCTCGAGGTAGATCCACACCAGCGTCGTGGTGATACCGAAGGCCGCGAGCCACGCCTCCTCGCGCGGGGCGCCGAAGGCGACCGCGTCCTCGACCTGCCGGAAATCCATGGCGAGGAAGGCCGCGCCGAGCAGAACGCCGACGACACCGAAGGCGATGCCGAGACCGCCGCTCCGGAAGCCCAGGCCCTCACCCGCGCCGAAGAGAGCGAAGAGGGAGTCGGCGACGAGCAGGAGCAGGAAGCCGGTCGCGGCGGCCGTCACGAACCCGGCGAACCGCCGGTCGACCCGTATCCAGCGCCGCCGGTACGCGAGGAGCACACCGGCGGAGACGGCGAAGGTCCCCAGCACCGCCTGACCGACCACGCCCGGTGAGAGATACGTCGACACCGTGCTGGAGAGCACCCCGAGGAACACGCCCTCGAACGCCGCGTATCCGAGGATCAGAGCCGGGGACGGCGTCCGTTTGAACACCTGGACCATCGACAGGCCGAAAGCGATGAACGCCGCGCCCACGGCGAGCCCGTACGACATGCCGAGGTCTGCCTCGTCGACCGGCAGCAACAGCCAGGACAGTACGGCCGTGAGGGTCACGGTGCCCAGCGTCATTCCGGTGCGCACGACGACGTCGTCCATGGTGACGGCGTTCGAGCGCAGGGGAGCGGCGGAGGGGAGGCCGACGCCGTGCGCGTAGGGATCGCTCAGGTGGTCGTCCACCCGAGCGCCCCCGCCATAGGTCCCCACCGGCTGCTTCCTGTGGCTGTCGGCCCGGCCCGCGCCGTCGGTCGCGCCCCAGTGGGAAAAGATCGGGTTGCTGGACTTCATGTTTGTCGTTCTCCTCGTCCGCCGCGTGTGTACGGCTCGCGGCAAGTGGTGAGTACTGGTAGCGAGTGAGTCACCACTTTAACAGGTGACGTTGGGAAGGTGGCAGGTCGGTCGGAGTGGTTTTGCGTCGACGGGAGTTGACGTTGTGTCGCCCATCGCTCGCCGCGCATGCGGGTGCAGTCAAACGACTGATTCGGTGGCCCGTCGGCAACTTCGAGAATGCAGGCGCGGGCGACTCTCCGAAAGGGGAGGCGCCTGTCAAGTAACCATCTTGACGGGTGATGTTAGATCGTGTGACGCTGAAGTCACCGTTCAGACTGGTTATGTCTTAAAGCAACTAAGTCCTCAGTGAGGGAATGTCATGACTGTTGTCCGCTTTCAGCTCCGCTCCCAGCTCGACCCCAAGGGCGTCCTGGGGGTGCTGACCGATTTCGGCCCCTCCCGCGCGGAGGCGTGGCCGACCATCGACGCCGACCACTTCGAGGTCCACGACGTGGGTGACACCTGGGCCGAAGTCACCGAGGGGACCGCCGCGGCCTGGGAGCGGGCGCGCTACGAGTGGGAGCCGGCCGGTGACAAGGTCACCATCACCACGCTGGACTCCAAGCTCTTCGGGGCCGGTGGCGGCTGGGTGTTCACGATGACCCCGGAGGGTGCCGGTACCCGCGTCGACGTCGAACTGACGCGTCGACCCGCCACGTTCAAGGGCAAGGTGCTCGCCTCGCTGCTGCCGCTGGTCGCCCCGAAGTCCCTGCGCAAGTCGTTCTCGGGGCCGTTGCGGGCCGAGTGAACCAGCCGTCCGCCCCCCTGCCAGTGCGCCCCGCCGAACCGGCCTCCGCACAGAACAAGCATCCACGCAGAGCCGGCATCCACACGGAAGCGGGCTCGATCCAGAAGGAACTGAGGAATCGTCATGAGTAAGACCTGGCTGATCACCGGAAGCTCCCGCGGACTCGGCCGCGCCATCGCCGAGGCCGTCCTGGAGACGGGTGACAACGTGGTCGCCACCGCGCGCCGCACCGAGACCCTGAACGACCTCGCCGAGCAGTACGGGGACCGGGCCCGCCTGATCACTCTGGACGTGACCGACGCCGAGGCGGCGCAGCGAGCTGTGCGGGCCGCCGTGGACGCCTTCGGCAGCCTGGACGTGGTCGTCAACAACGCCGGCTACGCCGACATGGCCGCCATCGAGGACATGTCCGACCAGGCCTTCCGCGACCAGATCGAAGCGAACCTCTTCGGGGTCGTCAACGTGTCCCGGGCGGCCCTCCCCGTCCTGCGCGAGCAGGGCCACGGGCACATCGTGCAGGTCTCCTCCGTCGGCGGACGCGTCGGCGTCCCGGGCCTGGGTGCCTACCAGGCGGCCAAGTGGGCCGTCGGCGGCTTCTCCGAGGTCCTGGCCCAGGAAGTGGCACCCCTCGGCATCAAGGTCACCGTCCTCGAACCGGGCGGCATGCGCACCGAATGGGCGGGCTCCTCCATGGCCACCCCGCCGGTCAGCGCCCCCTACGAGGCCGTTGTCGGCGGCGCCGTCGGAAACATCCGCGGCGCACACGGCCGACAGCCCGGCGACCCTGCCCGTATCGCCCGGGTCCTGATCGACATCACCGAGGCCGAGCGGCCGCCGCTGCGCCTGCTCCTGGGCAAGGACGCCGTCGCCGCCGCCGCGACCGTGGCCGAGCGGATCGCCGCCCAGGACGCCGAGTGGCGTGCCGTCAGCGAATCCGTATGACACCCACAGCGCGGCGCCGCACACATGTCCGGCCCGCGCTGTCCGACGGAAGCGCCGGGCACGCCGTCCACGCCGGGCACGCCGGGAGCGACGGTAACGCCGGAAGCACCGGAAACACCGGGAACGACGGGACCCGAAAGACACCACCGGTACCCGACTCGCAGTCATTCGACGGATGTGTGCGCGATGTCGGCCCGACAAGACTGGGCAGGCGCTCGTCGAACCGGACGAGCCCCCGCGCCGCCGGCCCCCGCCCGCGTGCTTCTCCCGACGGGCCGGCCGCGCCCACGACTGACGAAAGGCCCTCCGCATGCCCACCTTCGCCGCACACGTCATCGCCTCGCTCAAGGCCTCCGGGGTCCGCCGTCTGTACGGCCTGCCCGGTGACTCGCTCAACGGGCTGACGGACGCCATCCGCCGGGACGACGCCGTCGACTGGGTTCACGTACGGCACGAGGAGAGCGCCGCCCTCGCGGCGGCGGCCGAGGCCGGGCTGACCGGAGAACTCGCCGTCTGCGTCGGCAGCTGCGGCCCCGGCAACCTGCACCTGATCAACGGGCTTTTCGACGCCCAGCGCAGCCGGGTACCGGTGCTCGCCATCGCCGCCCAGATCCCGGGCGCCGAGATAGGCACCGGCTACTTCCAGGAGACGCGCCCCCAGGAACTGTTCGCCGGGTGCAGCGTCTACGCGGAGACCGTCACCAGCCCCGAACAGGGGCCGCGCATCCTGGAAATGGCGATGCGGGCGGCCGTGGAGCGCAGGGGAGTGGCCGTCGTCGTGGTGCCCGGCGAGATCTTCCTCGGCAGGACCACCCGCGATCCGGCCCCCACCGTGGTGCGCCCGGCCCGTACCGTCGTCCGCCCGGACGACGCGTCCCTGCGCGAGGCCGCCGCACTCCTGAACGGCGCGCGGCGGGTGACGATCCTGGCGGGCGCCGGCGCGGCCGGAGCCCACGACGACCTGGTCCGGCTCGCCGAGACGCTCAAAGCGCCTGTCGTGCACGCCCTGCGCGGCAAGGAGTACGTCGAGTACGACAACCCGTAGGACGTCGGGATGACCGGCCTGCTCGGCTTCGCCTCCGGCTACAAGGCGATCGAGGAGGCCGACACCCTCCTGATGCTGGGCACCGACTTCCCCTACCGGCAGTTCTATCCGCAGGACGCGAAGGTCATCCAGCTCGACCTGCGCGGCGAGCAGATCGGCCGCCGGACCCACGTCGACCTGCCCCTGGTCGGCTCTGTCCGCGACACCCTGCCCGCACTGCTGCCGCTGCTGGCCGTCAAGAGCGAACGGCGACACCTGGACGACGCCCTCGCCCACTACGCCCGAACCCGCAGGTCGCTGGACTCCCTCGCGGTGAACGACCGCGAACGCACCCCGATCCACCCGCAGTTCGTGGCGCACACCATCGACCGGCTCGCCGACGCGAACGCCGTCTTCACCGTGGACGTCGGCTCCCCGGTGGTGTGGGCGGCCCGCTACCTCACGTTCAACGGACAGCGACGACTGATCGGCTCGTTCAACCACGGCACGATGGCCAACGCGCTGCCGCACGCCGTGGGCGCCCAGGCGGCACACCCCGGCCGCCAGGTCGTCTCGCTGTCGGGCGACGGCGGTCTCACGATGCTGCTCGGCGAACTGTTCACGCTGCGGCAGAACCGCCTGCCCGCCAAGATCGTGGTCTTCAACAACGGCTCCCTGAACTTCGTCGAACTGGAGATGAAGGCCGCCGGCATCGTCAACTACGCCACCGAGCTGGACAATCCGCAGCTCGCCGAGGTCGCCGCCGCGATCGGCCTGTGGTCGCGCCGCGTCGAGAAGCCCGGCGACCTGGAAGACGCGCTGAAGGGCGCCTTCGCCCATGACGGCCCGGCCCTGGTCGAAGTCATGACGGCACGTCAGGAACTGTCCGTGCCACCCGCGATCACGGTGGAGCAGGCCAAGGGCTTCACCCTCTACGCGATCCGCACCGTCCTGTCCGGCCGCGGCGAGGAACTGCTGGACCTCGTCACCACCAACGTGTCCCGCCGCATCCTGCGCTGACTCCGGCCGACGGAGCGCCGCGATCATTCCCCGTACCCCTACCCGTACCTCTGCCCGTACCCGTACTCGTACTCGTACTCGTACTCGTACTCGTACGAGGGTCCCTACCTCGCACACCCACCGCTACCAGGTAAGGAACGACACACCCATGACCACCACCCCGGATACAGGTGTGCGGGCGCACACCGACCATGAGGGAGGGGCCGCCCACGCGCCGATGACACACGCTCAGATCATGCGCGCTCTGTCGGGGCTGCTGCTCGGCCTGTTCTGCGCGATCCTCTCCTCGACCGTCGTCACCAACGCGCTGCCCCGGATCATCAGCGACCTCGGTGGCGGGCAGAGCGCCTACACCTGGGTCGTCACCGCATCGCTGCTGGCGGTCACCGCCTCGACCCCCTTGTGGGGCAAGCTCGCCGACCAGTTCAGCAAGAAGATCCTGGTCCAGTCGTCGCTGGTCATCTACGTCATCGGCTCCCTGGTGGCCGGGCTCGCGCAGAACCCCGCCACGCTGATCGGCGCCCGCGTCATCCAGGGGCTCGGTGGCGGCGGTCTCTCCGCGCTGGCACAGGTCGTGCTCGCCGCGATGATCTCCCCGCGGGAGCGCGGCCGTTACTCCGGATACCTGGGTGCCACCTTCGCCGTCGCCACCGTCGGCGGCCCGCTGCTCGGGGGCGTCATCACGGACACGTCCTGGCTCGGCTGGCGCTGGTGCCTGTTCGTCGGCGTCCCGTTCGCGGTCGTCGCCCTGGCCGTGCTCCAGCGGACGCTCGACCTGCCGGTGCTCAAGCGCCAGGTCAAGGTCGACTGGGCGGGCGCCTTCTTCGTCACCGCGGCCGTGTGCGTCCTGTTGGTCTGGGTCACCTTCGCCGACGACAGGTACGACTGGCTGTCGTGGCAGACGTACACGCTCGTCGGCGCGTCGATCGCTTTGACCCTGACGTTCCTGTTCGTCGAGACGAGGGCGAGCGAGCCGATCATTCCGTTGCGGCTGTTCCGCAACCCCACCATCGCGCTCGCCTCCGTGGCCTCCCTGTTCGTCGGCACCGTGCTCTTCGCGGGCACGGTCTTCTTCAGCCAGTACTTCCAGTTGGCGCGCGGCGAGTCGCCGACCATGTCCGGCGTCATGACGATCCCGTTCATCGCGGGCCTGTTCGTCTCCTCGACGGTCTCCGGACGCGTCATCACCCGCACCGGCAGGTGGAAGGGCTGGCTGCTGGCGGGCGGTGTCCTGCTGACGGCGGGGCTGGCCCTGCTCGGCATGCTCCGCCACGACACGCCGTACCTGTACACGGCGTTCTGCATGGCGTTGATGGGCCTCGGCGTCGGGATGACGCTCCAGAACCTCGTGCTGTGCACGCAGAACCAGGTGTCGTCGAGCGACCTCGGGGCCGCGTCCTCCACGGTGACCTTCTTCCGCTCCCTCGGTGGCGCGGTGGGTGTCTCGGTGCTCGGCTCGATCCTCAGCACCCGGATCGGTCACTACGCCCGCGAGACCCTCACCCGGCTCGGCCCGGAGGACCGGGCATCGGCGGCGCAAGCCTCCGGTGGAGGACGGCTCCCCGACCTTGCCGTGCTCCCCGCACCCGTCCGCACATGGCTGGAGGGCGCCTACGGCCACGCCATCGGCGACATCTTCATGTATGTCGCCCCGATCGCCCTGCTCGCCCTCCTTGTCACCCTGTTCATCAAGGAGGTTCCGCTGCGCGCGTCCAGCGGTCTGGCCCAGGCCGCGGAGGAGGCACCGGACCGTACGACCTGATCGACGACACCGACGGGCCGGCCGCCTTCCCGGGCACGGGCCCCACGTCCTCACACGAACCGCGACGCGGTTCGTGTGAGGACGTGGGGCCCGTGCTTTCGCCACGTCAGCGCGGGGGAGCGGCCTTGGGTGAGTGATACACAAACCGTAGGGCTCCCCCTATGGCCCACCCGCCGGACCGTTGGGCATGCTGAGAGCATGTGCATCAACATCGTCGTCGTCGACGACGACCCCGGGTTCCGCCGCATGGCCTCGACGCTGCTGGCGGCACGGGGCCTGCGGGTCGTGGCGGAATCCCGGGACGGCGCCTCGGCCCTGGCCGCGGTGCGGGCACACCGCCCCGACGGACTGCTGCTCGATCTCCACCTGCCGGACACGGACGGACTGACCGTCGCCCGTCAGGTCACCGAGTTGCACGACCCGCCGCGGATCGTGCTGACCTCCACCGACAAGTCCCTCTGGTCGCACGAGGAACTGGAGAAGGCGGGCATCAAGTCCTTCGTGGCCAAGGACAAACTGTTCGACGCGGACCTGCGCGCCCTGTTCACCGCCGCCCCGCCCGGCTGACGGCCCGGCGGCCGCCGCCCTTCGGCGATCGCGCGCGGCGACGTACTACTGCTCGAGGTAGCGCAGCACCGCCAGCACCCGGCGATGCTGTCCCGTGGCCGTCTGGCTGAGCCCCAGCTTCAGGAAGATGCCGGTCACATGCCGCTCGACGGCGGCGACGCTCACGAACTGCTTCTCGGAAATGCCCTTGTTCGAATGGCCCTCGGCCATCAGGGCGAGGACCTCCCGCTCCTTGGGAGTCAGGGCCGCCAGCGGGTCCTCGGGACGCTTGCGGCCCAACAGCGCCGCGATCACGTCCGGATCGAGGGCCGAGTCACGGGCCACGACCCGTTCGACGGCGTCGATGAGGATCTGCGGACTCGCTACCTTCTCCTTCAGGAGATAGCCGACACCACTCGGATCGTCCCCCACCAGATCGAGCGCGTACGACGCGTCGAGGTACTGGGAGAGGACGATGACGGCGGTCTCCGGTCGCGTCGCACGGATCTTCTGTCCGGCGCGCAGGCCGTCGTCCTCCAGGTCCGGCGGCATCCGGATGTCGGTGATCACCACGTCCGGCCGGTGCTTCTCGGCGGCGTCGATCAGGTCCGTCGCGTTGTCCACCGCCGCGACCACATCGATGCCGGCCCGGCGCAGAATGGATGCGATTCCTTCGCGCACGATCGGCTGGTCCTCGCCGAGCACCGCCCGCAGTGGTTGGCTCATGGCGGCATCCTAACGTGCGGCTGTGCCACATACATATGACGTACGTGTGATCTGGCGCGCTCAGAACATCGGGCGTCCACCAGCCCTATCCGGAGGTAACCGCTCCGCACTCCGGGCCTGATCGCGGTCGCCCCCGACGGAACCCAACTCGGCGACCAGAGCGACCCATTGCGCGCGATCGTCCCGGGAATCCGTAGCGCCGCAGACGCTCCTGTTCCGTCGGTGACACATATGCGGGGAGCAGCCCTCGCACGATGGTCGGTCGCGCGGTACCCGCCCCCGACCCGCCATGGGGCAGGCCCTACAACCGCACGGGGGAGGCCCCAGGAAGGGCGAGGGAGCACACGACAGACCCGGATCCGCGCCGCTTACAGACTGGACGCATGGAATCCGGGACGTCTCCCGGCCCACCGCGAGCCCTACTTCCGCACAGCCCTCGGACCGCACTTCGGATCGTACGAGCGCAGGAGCCGATCCACCGCGTCGGCAGCATCGAGAACGTGTCGCGGCACACCTCACACCAGTAGACGACGAACGGGCACAGGCCATGACACAGCTGCACATCCCGAGGGGCGAGATCCGCCGACTCGCGAGCCACTCCCGCCCGCGGACGGCCGCCGGACCGGGCGGCTCCCTGACCCGAACGACGATGCTCGCCGGCTCACTGGCGTCCGCGCTCGTGGGAGTCGCGATGATCGTCGTGCCCGTACGGACGGTGGCCGTGGCCGGAATGCTCCTCGGGGCGAACCTGGCCGTACAGGGAGTGCTCCAACTGCTCGCGGTGCGCGGCTCGGGAGCGTCACCGACGGTCCGTCGGCTGCTGTCGGCCGGGGGACTCGCAGTGCTTCTGCTGGGCGTGGCCCTCTTCCACGGCAGGGCGGACACGATGTTCCTGCTCGGCGTGTGGACCGGCTGCGGCTGGCTGCTGAGGGGGCTCACCATGGCCGTCTCCGTCACGTCGTCCTCGGTGAGCCATGTCTTCGTCCACGACGACCTGCTGAACGCGGTGATCGTCTCGGCGGGTCTGTTCATGACGGCCTTCCCGTTCGCGTCGCTGGGGCAACTGGCCCATGTCGGCGGCCTCGTACTCGTGGCCACCGCGGTGGTGGAGGCGTTCGCCGCCGCGCGCCGCCATCCCGGAACCCTCCGCGCCATCGACTGACGCGACAGGACCGCTGACACATCTCAACTCCCGATCCGAGGCCGGTCGACCGGCCCGACCTACCTTCCTGGAGGCAACCATGAAGAAGTGCCGGCTCTCCCTGCACATCACGCACTGGGTGTTCGCGGACGTCGCCCTGACGCGTACCTGCGAGCTGTCCTACGACGGCACCGACCCGCTCGCCATCACCATGACCTTCGACACCTGCCGCGAGCGGCCGGTCCGCTGGATCCTCTCCAGAGAACTGCTGGCCGAGGGACTCGTCGATCCCGTGGGCGAGGGCGACGTGCGGATCTGGCCGGTCCACGACCGGGACGGCGGACTCACCTCGTTCCGCGTCCGCCTCGGGAACACCCGCACCGCGCTCATGGAGTTCGACGCGGAGCCGGTCGTGAACTGGCTCGCCAGGACCTACCGGATGGTGCCGCGCGGTACCGAGCTGAACGGCGTCGACTGGGACGAACTGGTCCAGCCGGTCGATTGAGGAACGTCGATCGCGACGACGGAAGACCAAGGCAGCGCGAGGCAGAAGCAGGCAGAAGGCCTGGAGGAAGAGGGAAGAACACCATGCAAAGAGATCTGCGCCCCCTGCTCAGCGACTGGGAGTGGCAGCAGCGTGCGGCCTGCCGCGGAATGAACAGCGCCACCTTCTTCTCACCGCCCGGAGAGCGCGGCCGGGACCGCCGCGAGAGGGAAGAAGGCGCCCGGCGCGTCTGCGGACGCTGCCAGGTCGCCGACATCTGCGCCGGCACGGCACTGGCCCGTGGCGAGAACTACGGCGTGTGGGGAGGGCTGTCGGACGACGAGCGCCGCGCCGTCACACGTCAGGTACGCCGGTGACCCACCCGTAGCGGAAGGTCAGGCCGCGGGCACCGGTTCCGCCGGGATCTGGATCAGGATGGTGGTGCCGTCGCCGGGCGGTGAGTTGATGGCCAGCTTGCCGTCGAAGGCCGCCACCCGGTCCGCGAGCCCGGTCATCCCGCTGCCCGCGGTGTCCCTGCCCACACCCCCGACACCGTCGTCGGTGACCTCGATCCGCAACATGTCACCGAATTCGAGGGAGACGTCGATCCGGGACGCCTGCGCGTGTTTCACCGCGTTCGTCACGGCCTCGGCCACGACGAAGTACGCGTTCGATTCGACGGTGGAGGAGATCCGCCGCTCGTCCCTGCTTTCGACGACCACGGGCACGGGGCAGCGGGCCGCCAGGTCCTTCACGGCTGCCACCAGGCCTTTTACCGTCAGCACCAGCGGGTAGATGCCGGACGCCAGCTCGCGCAGCTCGTTGATCGCCGTCTGCGCGTTGTCGGCGGACTGGTCCAGGAGATCGATCGCGGCCGTCTCCGTGTCGGGGATCAGCTCCCGCGCCAGCCTGAGCCCGATCATCAGGCTGACCAGCCGCTGCTGCGCTCCGTCGTGCAGGTCCCGTGCGGTACGCCGGTGCACCGCCTCGGTGCTCTCCATGATGCGCCGCCGCGTGTCCTGCAACGACGCCGCCATCGTGTTGAACGAGGTGCCCAGCGCCCCGATCTCCGCCACCCTGCTCGGCGCGACCCGTACGCTGAGGTCACCGCCCGCGAGCTCCTGCGCCGCGGCCGCCGCCCCGCGCACCGGCCGTACGACGGCCCGGTGTTGCAGGACCGTGAAGACGGCCACGAGCGCGGTCGACGCCGCGAGGCCCACCGCCGCCGCGAGCACCGCCTGGTGGCTGTTGGCCCCGGCGGCATCCGTGAGCTCCGCGAGCTGCGCGCGCTCGTCCACCATGTACGCGCGGAAGTCGGCCCGCAGCGCGTCGACACGTTCCTTGCCGTCCGTGGCCACCTTCAGACCGGACGCGGCCGGGTCGCCCCGCCGGACCATCGCCACCACGGGGACCGAATAGTCGTTCAGGAACGATGAGACACCCCGGGCGATCCGCACAGCGGTACGCCGCTGTTCCGGGGAGGTGGCGCTGTCGGTGAACCGCAGGGACTCGGCCGCGAGAGCGTCCCGCGCCTCCTGCCACGGTTCGAGGAACTCCTCCCGCTCGGTGATCACGAAGCCGCGCTGCCCCGTCTCCAGATCGAGGAGCAGTTGCTGCATGCTGCCCGCCTCCACCAGCGCGGTCCGCGAGGCCCGCCTGGCCGAGATGGAACTGTTGGCGTCGGAGATCGCCCACAGCAGGACGGCGAAGGCGACACCTATGAGCAGGGCGAGCAGACCGCTGGCCGCGACCGTGAGGCGCGTCAGTCCCAGCCGCCGGCCGCCGTGTTCCTGTCGTGCGTGCATGCTCCGCCTACCGCTGGAAGGGATGAACACGTAAGAGTGTGCAATGTGTTCACGGCGAGCAGAAGGGCTACCGGGGAAGAGGTGTGGACCCGGAGTCGCACCATCACCTTTGTGACAGTTCGGGAGCCGGACATCCCCCTGTCACGGGCACATGTCAGTCGCGGACTCGCGCTTGTCCCTACGAAGGTGGGGGCCGGACGCCGACTGTCGGTCTGGCGGCGCCATCCGGCCGTCCCGGACACGTAGGGCGGACCCTACATCCCGCCGAGGGACACCCGACGCAGAGCGAGGGAGCACGTGACAGACCCCGGCGCCGCCGGCTTCGAGACTGGTCGAGCCCGAACCGGCCGGACCGTCGAGGAGACGATGATGCGGAACTGCCAGCTCGACCTCCCTCTCACGCTCACCCGCTGGGTGACGTCGGATCACCAGGTCGCGGTGGACAGCGTGTTCACGTACGACCCGTGTGACCCGCTCGTGGTCACCGTGGCGTTCCAGGCCGCTGACGAGTGGCCCGTGCGCTGGGCCGTCGCACGCGATCTCATCGCCGACGGACTGGCCACCCGCAGCGGCGAGGGCGACGTGGCGCTCTGGCCGTTGTACGACCTGGGAAGTGACCCGGTGTCCGTCTGTCTGCGGGTCTCCAACCCCGGCGGCACCGCGTTGTTCGAGATCCCGTACGAGCCGATCGCGGCATGGCTGGACGAGACGTACGGCCTGGTCGCGCGGGGAGGGGAACTCGATGGTGTGGAGTGGGACGACCTGCTGCAACCGGCGGATTGAGGCGGTCCCGGTGCGGGCCGCCACCCGCCGCACACCACAAGCCGTGGTGCCCCGCCAACTGCCGCCCGACCTCGCCCTGTTCCGAGGATGCGAGGCGGCGCTGTCGACCGTCCACGACGTCACCGACCACGTCACCGGCCGGGGCGGACACGTCGTCATCTCCGCGATCGGCGGCATGGCCGGTGTGGGCAAGACGACGCTCGCCGTGCACTGGGCCCACCAGGTCGCGGAACGCGTCCCGGACGGCCAGCTGTATGTGAACCTGCGCGGGTTCGAGGTCTCGGAGCACCCCCTCGACCCCGGCGAAGCGCTCGGCGGTTTCCTGCGGGCGCTCGGCGTTCCCAGCGGCGACATCCCTTCCGGCGTCGAGAAGCGCAGCGCCCTGTTCAGAGAGCAGACCGCGTCCCGGCGACTGATCGCCGTACTGGACAACGCCCATGACACGGAACAGGTCAGACCGCCGCTGCCGACCTCGTCGGAATGCCTGACCATCGTCACCTCCCGCAATCAGCTGTCCGGCCTGGTGGCGGTCGAGGGCGCCGCCGCGATCAATCTGGACGTGTGGAGACAGGACGAGGCACTCGCGGCCCTCACGGCCAGGATCGGGGAGGAACGCCGCCGCGCCGAACCCGATGCCGCCACCGAACTCGTCGAACTGTGTGGCTGTCTGCCGCTCGCGGTCGCCGTCGTCGGCGCCCAGCTCAGCGCCGAACCCAGGATGCCGCTGCGTCTGGCGGCGCGTGAAATGCGGCGGACACAGCCGCGGTTGGACGCCCTGGCCACCGACGACCGCCGGGCGGATGTCCGCGCCGTCTTCTCCTGGTCGTACCGGGCGCTCACCGACGAGACGGCCCGCTTCTTCCGGCACGTGTGTCTGCACCCCGGACCGGCCGTGTCCGCCGAGGCCGCCGCCTCGCTCGCCGGGGAGGAGTTGTGACGACGGCCCGACGCCACCTGCGCGCCCTGACCGCGGCCCGCCTGCTCTCCCGCGACGCCGACGGCCGCTACCTCCTGCACGACCTGGTGCAGGTCTACGGCAGCGAACCGGCCGAACCAGGAGAAGGACGACCGGGTCGGTGCGCAGGCGCGACTCCTCGACTACCTGCGCCACAACTCACACACGGCCAACCGGCATGTGTCGCAACTTGACCCCGAGCCGCAGGAGCAGCCACTCGACGGCGTCGTGCACATGGCGCTCGCCGACCGCGACGAGGCGCTGGACTGGTTCCGCCAGGAGGATTCGGCCGTCGGCCCCGCCGTGCAGTCCCTGGAGGATCCGCGGTTGCTGCGGCCGCGCGGCCGCTTCCAGCGCCGTACGCCCTGGGGGGAAGGTTCTTTCCCAGGCAGAAACCTGTCTCTTCTCACCTCGCTGATCTGGGGTGATCGTTGAAATGTCACCAGGGCAGGGGCCGTCGGTCGCCCCGCCGTCACCCCACCACCGAGGAGCCTTCCATGGCCAAGAGCGACGTCACCTTCGAGAGCGCCGGCATCCGGATCGCCGCGCACCTGTACACCCCCGACACCCCGGCCGAGGGACCGCGCCCGGCCCTGGTGGTCGGACATCCCGGCACGAGCGTGAAGGAGCAGACCTCCGGCACGTACGCGCGACTGATGGCGGAACGCGGCTATGTCACCCTCGCCTTCGACGCCGCCCACCAGGGCGAGTCGGGCGGGCTGCCGCGCGGCCTGGAGGATCCGGCGCAGCGGGTGGAGGACTTCAAGGCCGCCGTCTCCTACCTGACCACCCGCGACGACGTCGACAGCGAGCGCATCGGCCTGCTGGGTGTCTGCGCGTCGGGCGGCTACTCGCTGTCCGCCGCCGGGGGAGACCACCGGGTCAGGGCGGTGGCCACGGTCAGCGGGGTGGACGTCGCCCGCCAGTTCCGACTGGGAGCGGACGGCACCCAGGACCCCGCCGTCTTCCGGACCCTGCTCGCCGCGGCGGCGAACGCGCGCACGGTGGCGGCCCGCGGGGAGGACCCCGGTGTGATGACGATGTTCCCCGAGACCGCCGAACAGGCAGGCGCGCTCGGCGGGGAGCACGGCATCGAGGGGCTCGAGTACTACTGCACGCCGCGCGGAGAGCACGAACGCTCGGCGAAGTTCCTCGCCTGGCAGAGCGTCGACAAGCTGGCCTCCTTCGACGCCTTTCACGCCGTCCCGCTGATCGGCCCCCGCCCCCTGCTCCAGATCGTCGGTACCCGCGCCGTCACGTCATGGATGGCCGTCGACGTCCACCAGCGCGCCACAGGCCCCAAGGAACTCCACTGGATCGAGGGCGCCAGCCACGTCGACCTCTACGACAAGAAGGAAGCCGTCGACCCCGCCGTCGACAAGCTCACCGACTTCTTCGACTCCGCTCTCTCCGACGGAAGCTGAGACAGCGCCCCGGCCGGCCCTCGGCGTGCGCGTGACGGTGTGACCTCGGGCCGGCACATATGCTCCTGTGCATGAATGCAGTGCAGCCTCCTGCCCGTAAGCGTGACGGTGCCGCGACGCGCGAGGCGATCCTCGCCGCGGCGGTGGTGGAGTTCACGGAGCACGGTTACGCGCGGGCCGGGGTCCGGCAGATCGCGGAGCGGGCCGGTGTGACGGCGATGATGATCAACCGCTACTTCGGGTCGAAGGAGAACCTGTTCGCCCAGGCGGTGGACCGCGCGTTCGCACCACCGACGGTGATCGGCGACGAGAGCCGGGATCTGTCGCGGGCGATCGCGCACACGCTCGCCGACCGCACCGCGCCCGGTGCCGAGACCCTCAACCCGTTCCTCTTGCTGCTGCGCTCGGCGCAGGATCCCGAGGCGACGGAAGCCCTTCGCCGCGGCATCGAGACACATGTGGGCGCGCGTCTGGCGGGGTTGCTGGACGGACCCGACGCCAAGGTGCGGGCCCAGCTAGGGCTCGCCCTGGTCTCGGGGACATGGCTGCTGCGCACCGTCGTGGGTACGTCCGCGCTCGCCGAGGCCGACGACGAACGCCTCGCGGATCTTCTGACGGCGATGCTCGCCCCCCTCACCGGGGAGGCCGACGCCGGGACCGGGGACAGCCCCGGCCCCGAGGACGCGCCCGGACAGACGGCGCACCTCAGAAGGCCGACCGGATGAGTCCACCGTCGACGCGGAGGGTGGCGCCGCTGACGTACTGGGCGTAGTCGCTGCACAGGTACGCCACCGCTGCTGCGATCTCGTCCGGCTCGCCGAAGCGCTCCTGGTCATTGGTGATGAGCGCCTCGACGGCGTTGGGCCGGATCTCCTCCCACGTGTCGCCCCACCCACGGGCGGGACCGATCTGCGTGACGAGTTCCTTGGTGGCCTCGACGAGGATGGCTCCGGGCGAGACCACGTTGGACGTGACGCCGGTGCCCTTCAGATCGCGGGCCAGCGACACGGCGAGGTTGTGCCGGGCCGCCAGGGTGGCGTTGTACTGCGGGTGGGTGTTCATCGGCTGCGAGGCGAGGCCGCCGCCGATCGTGACGACCCGACCCCAGCCGCGCTCCCGCATCGCCGGGACCAAGTGCTGGATCATCCGCACACCTGAGACCACATTGACGTTGTAGGTGTCACGCCACTCGTCGGGGGTCGCTTCCGCCCACGACAGATGCCGGTAGAAACCGGCGTTGTTGACGAGGATGTCGACGGGACCGTCCGCGGTGGCGGCGCGGGCGACCTCGGCCGCCGCCTCGTCGTCGGCCAGATCGCCCAGCACCGTGGTGGCGCTCCCGCCGGCCTCGTGGATCTCCCGCGCGACCTGCTCCGCGCGCTCCTTGTCCCTCCCGTGGACCACGACCGCGGCCTCCTCGGCCGCCAGCAGCTTCGCCGTGGCCGCACCGAGCCCGAAACTCGACCCCGTGACGAGAGCGCGCTTACCGGTCAGATTCAGGTTCATTCTGTGTGCCTTTCCTGGGCTCCCCGCGCCGTGACGACCGGGGGAAGTGTGCCTCTTCACCTAAGTATACGACTGTAGACGTCTTGATGCGATGCGATGCGAGCGGCGGGTGCTGGTTCGCACGCGTCGCGACCTGCGGACGGCGTCACCTGTCGGTGCAGCACTGCCGGGCGGGATACCGGGATCTTCGGGGCGCGGGCCCTGGCGTCGGCCCTTTCCGGGCACACCTGGGTTGCCCTGGATCCACTCGGCGCGAGCGGCTGTACGCACACACGTGTTAGCGTCTTAGTGTGTTGTCGGGCCTGGATTAGCCATATGTGTCTCAGGGGTGGCGGGCGGAGCGACTCTTGTCACCGCCGTGCAGCCCTTCCCCTCCTCGCGAGCGACAAAGGACCGGCGACCTATAGTCGATCTCATGAGTCGTTGGCAGGAACTGACCGGTGGAACGTCCGGGAGCGAGTACGCCGCACGCTTCGAGGCGCTGGTCCGCAGTGGCAAGGACGTGCACGGAGAGGCGTCGTTCTGTGCGGCCCTGGTGCCCACCGGCGCCCGGGTGCTGGACGCCGGATGCGGGACCGGGCGGGTCATGATCCGGCTCGCGGAGCTCGGGTACGACTGCGTGGGCATCGACCTCGACGCCTCGATGCTGGACGTGGCACGGGCGCAGGCACCGCAGCTGGCCTGGTTCCGGACGGACCTCGCCGACTTCGACCCGGGCAGGCTCGGCATCGCGGCGGACTTTGACCTCGTGGTCGCCGCAGGCAACGTCTTCCCGCTGCTCGCCCCCGGGACGGAGGCCACGGTGGTCGAGCGTCTCGCTGCCGTCCTGGCGCCCGGCGGCCTGCTCGTCGCGGGCTTCGGATTGGACTCCGCCCACCTGCCGGTGCCGCCCACCATCACGCTCCCTGAATACGACACGTACTGCGCCGAGGCCGGACTCACCCTCGTGGACCGCTTCGCCACCTGGGACGCGGCCCCGTACGACGGCGGCGGCTACGCCGTCAGCGTGCACCGGACCGGCTCCTGACCGCGGTGGTCGCGGAACCACGTGGTCGGCGCCCCCACTCGTGAGGGCGCGTATCGCAAGCAGACCTCGGCGGTTCGAGCGGGAACTTCCCGCGGCCTAGGTCGAAAGTCGCTCTGGTGCGTGGGGAGACGCGTGAGGAAAGATCCCGCGCATGGTTGACCCTCACCGGCTCCTCGCCTTCTGCGCCATGTCCCTTCTCCTGTCTGCCATCCCGGGACCGAGCGTCCTGTTCGTCATCGGCAGGGCTCTGGCCCACGGGCGCCGGACGGCGATGGCCTCCGTACTCGGCAACGCGCTCGGCGGGTATGCGCTGGTCATCGCAGTCGCCCTGGGCGTCGGCACCCTGGTCGAGACCTCGGCCGTCATCTTCCACGCGATCAAGCTCGCCGGAGCCGCCTACCTCATCCACCTCGGCGTGAAGGCGCTCCGAGCGAGCTGGAGCAACCGAGCGCGAGCGGCGCGTTTCACCCCGGCGCCGACCAGCGGAACGAGCTCGATATGGGCGGGCTTCGTGGTCGGAGTGACGAACCCGAAGAGTGTCATCTTCCTGACCGCGATGCTGCCCCAGTTCGTCGACCGGACGGCCGGTCACGTCATCGTCCAGATGCTGCTGCTCGGATTGGCCGGCGCGCTGTTGGCCCTGGTCTCCGATGGGCTGTGGGGCCTGACGGCTTCTGCCGCACGTACCTGGTTCGGCCGCTCCCCGAGGCGCATGTCGCTGGTCGGTGGCACCGGCGGGTTGGCCATGATCGGGCTCGGCGCAGCCGTGGCCGTCACCGGCCGCGCTGACTAGCGGCAGGAGGCAGGATGCCTTCGGAGCGATTCCACCTGATCGGTGGCGCCGCTCTTCCGGGGGCGGACCGCTGGGCTCCGCAGAACGTCCGTGGGCTCCCGATCGCTCTTCCAGAAGGCGTCGAGCCCGCGCTCGTCGATGAACTGCCGTTCCACTTCGTGGAGGGGGCACACCCCCTGCACGTGGTTCACATCGTGACCCTGATGTCCGGGAACGCCCAGGTCGATGCCGGGTAGTCGGCTTGGTCGAGAACCGTGGGCGCGAACACGCGGAATGCCGTCATCTCTGATTCAGGCACGATGCGTTCGCCGAAGTCGATGGACCCGACGCCAACGAAGAGGCACAGAGTCGGCATCGGGCACGCGAACTCGGTCCTCACGTGCAGGGTTCTTCGTGGGACGCGGAGGTCGGTGAGGGGGTGCTCCGCGCGTTCCGCCAACGCTGTACGCGAAGGACGAGGTAGTACGCGAGAGCGAGGGTGAAGATCAGCGAAACGCTGAAACGGGCGGCGGTCCACAGAGGGCCAGTGGGATTCCAGAACGTGGCAGCGGCATTCATGACAAGGGCGACTGAGAACGAGGCTCCCAACCACTTGGCCGCGATCGCCAATTGAGGAGAGGTTCGCGCTCTCTTCACTGGGTCGTCGGTCGATGCGTCCGCCTTCTTCATGCGGCACGGCCCCTTTCGCATCCAGTGGCCTTGCGGCCGGGCCAGCGTTGTCGCAGTCGGCCCTGCCCGCCGTTCTCGAACGATGCGAGTACCCATGATTCAGGGCCCCGATCCTATGGATCGGGGCCCTGAATCGCAGTAGCGGGGACAGGATTTGAACCTGCGACCTCTGGGTTATGAGCCCAGCGAGCTACCGAGCTGCTCCACCCCGCGTCGGTGAACGCCACTCTATGCCATCACGCGCCCCACACCTCACCACGTCTGCCCGGGCGATCCAGGCGGGGCGGTGACGCATAGGTACAGCCATGACGATTACGCATGCTGGATGTGCCGAACTTTCGTTGGACGCATGATGCTCGGGTTCCTAGCGTTGAGGCATGACCACTTCACGTATCGCCCTCGTCACGGGCGCCAATCAAGGACTCGGCCGCGCTTTCGTCGAAGGGCTGGCAGCGCGCATGGCCCCGCAGGACCTGGTCCTGCTCACCGGCCGCAACGAGCAGCGGGTGGCGGACGCCACTCAGGAGATCGTCCGGCTGCCCGACACCCGTGCCCGTGTCGAGGGCCAGGTGCTGGACGTCACGGGCACCGAGGCCGTCGCCCGCCTTGCCGAGGAGCTGCGGGCCCGGCACGGCGGCGTCGACGTCGTCATCTCCAACGCCGTCGCGCGGGTGCTGCCCGAGGAGTCACAGGCCGCGCGGGCCGATGAGTTCATCGACGTGTCCAACACCGCCACCCACGCCGTCCTGCGTTCCTTCGGCCCGGTGCTGCGTCCGGGTGGCCGGCTGCTCGTGGTGGCCAGCAGTCTGGGCACGCTCGGCCACCTCGACGCCCGGCTGCACCATCTGTTCGACGACGCGAGCCTGGACCAGGTCGAGTACGCCGTGGAGTCGTGGCGCAGTGCCATCCATCACGGCACGGCCGCGGAGGCGGGCTGGCCGCTGTGGCTGAACGTGCCCTCGAAGGTGGCACAGGTCGCCGCCGTACGTGCCGTCGCCGCCGCGCGCCGCACCCAGGATCTCGCCGATGGCACGCTGCTCGCCTCGGTGTGCCCCGGCATGGTCGACACCGCGACCTCGCGGCCGTGGTTCAGCGACTACAGCCAGGCCCAGACGCCCGCCCAGGCCGCCGCGGCCGTCCTCGACCTGGTCTTCGCCGAGCACGTGGACCCTTCGCTCTACGGCGAGTTGATCCGCTTCGGCAAGGCCCTGCCCTGGCACGACGGCGAACCGCTGACCGAACAGGACGGCATGCTCGTCCCCTGACCGTGGCGGTCGCAGCGGCCGCCGCACGCGTGGCGGCCGCTCGCCGTCCGATGCGCCTCGCAGTGCCTCGCAGTGCCTCGTGGCGCATCAAGTCCATTCCTTCTCAGAGGAGTTCATTCATGACCGCCCTCACCACCCCGTTCGGTTTCGCCAGTACCGCCGACGACGTCGTGTCAGGGATCGATCTCTCCGGCCGCCGCGCCGTGGTCACCGGCGCCTCCTCCGGAATCGGGGCGGAGACGGCCCGCGCCCTGGCGGCCACCGGTGCCGCCGTCACCCTCGCCGTACGGGACGTGGCGGCCGGCGAGCGCGTGGCCAAGGACATCACCGGGTCGACCGGCAACCAGAACGTGCGGGCCGTGCACCTCGACCTGACCGAGCCGGCGTCCATCACGGCCTTCACCGCCGCATGGCAGGGCCCGCTGCACGTCCTGGTGAACAACGCGGGCGTCATGGCCTGCCCCGAGCGGTACACCGAACAGGGCTGGGAGTGGCAGTTCGCCACGAACCACCTGGGTCATTTCGCCCTCGCCACCGGCCTGCACCGCGCGCTGGCCGCCGACGGCGACGCCCGTGTCGTGGTGGTGAGTTCGACCGGTCACCAGCAGTCGCCCATCGTGTGGGACGACGTCAACTTCGCCTTCCGACCCTATGACCCGTGGCTCGCGTACGGCCAGTCCAAGACGGCGAACGTCCTGTTCGCGGTGGAGGCGACCCGTCGCTGGGCCGACGACAACATCACCGCCAACGCCCTGATGCCGGGCGCCATCCACACCAATCTGCAACGGCACACCGGCGGCCGGGGCAGTGGCCGTGTTCCCGCCGAACTGATCAAGACCGTGGAACAAGGGGCCGCCACGTCGGTGCTCCTGGCGACCTCGCCGCTGCTCGAAGGTGTCGGTGGTCGCTACTTCGTCGACTGCAACGAGACCGAGGTCGTCGATCGGCGCTCCGGCACCCTGCACGGCGTCGCGCGCTACGCCGTCGACCCGGCGGGTGCACGCCGCCTGTGGGACCTGTCGCGGGATCTCCTCGCCGACGCCGCGTGACCGGAACACGCCTCGGCCGGACGAGAGCGCACCCGTCGAAGCATCCCACCCGACTGCCCACCCCCGAACCCGGTCCGGGAGAGATCCGCGTGGGCATCGCGGCGGCCGGGGTGAACTTCATGGACACCGGATCCCGCCGATTCGGCGCGGCCACCGGTCAAATCCCCTTCGTCATCGGCGTGGAGGGCGCCGGCCGCCCTTCCGGTGCCAGGCCCCGCGATCCGAGCGGGGTCAGGCCGAGGCGTCCTGCGGGTACCAGCGGAGTTCCACGGTGTTGCGGTCCGGGTCCTGGACGTAGACCGACGTGGCCGTGCCCCGCGCGCCGAAGCGGTCGACAGGGCCTTCGAGGACGGTGAAGGTGCCCGACGCAATGACCTTCTCCCAGTCCAGGGGTTCGACGGTGAGGCAGATGTGATCGACGTTGGACTCGCCCCGGGGGCCGTTGACCAGGTCGATGATGGTCTCGGCGGTGACGCGCACCGAGGGGAACGGGACCTTGCCGGCCCGCCATTCGTCGACGCGTACGGGCTCCAGGCCGAGGAGTCCGGCGTAGAAGTCCAGGGAACGCTCGACATCCGCGACGTTGAGGACCAGATGGTCGAAAGCCTTCACGCGCAGCGACGGCGACCCGGATCGGTCGCCGGAGCTCCCCGCGGCGCGGCCGTGCTCCCGCAGGGTCGCGTCGGGCCGGTTCGGGCTGGTGGGGTCCGAGATGTTCATGTGGCTTCCTTCGTTCCTGATCGTGCGGTCCGGGTGGTCGCTGTTCACGATCCGCCAGGGGGAGTCCGTCATCAAGGCAGGATCGCCATACGATCGTTGAGCCGGATTCAACGAGCGGGGCGGACATGCTGGAACGAGTGGAGATCGAGACCTTCCTGACGCTGGCCGAGGAACTGCACTTCGGCCGTACCGCGGAGCGCCTGGGTGTCACGACCGGGAGGGTCAGCCAGGTGATCCGGAAGCTGGAGCGGGGGATCGGCGGCCTGCTCTTCGAGCGGACCAGCAGAACGGTGCGGCTCACGGACATCGGACGGCGGTTGGCCGACGACCTGACCCCCTTGGTCGCCGGAATGGAACAGGCCGTCAGGAGGGCCGCCGAGGCGAGCCGCGGTGTGACGGGGGAGCTGCGGGTCGCCTTCCTCGGCGAGTGGACGGCGCCCGCACTCCTGAAGATCGTGGGCCTGTTCAGCGAACGCCACCCCGATTGCCGGGTCGACGTACGGGAGGTTCACCTGTCCAACTCCCGCGCGAGTCTCCTCGACGGCTCGGTCGACGTCCTCATCGCCTCGTACCCCTTCGACGGCATGGCCCGCGGGCCGGTCCTGCTGACGGAGAAGCGAGTGCTCGCCGTCGCGGCCGGGCATCCGCTCGCCGACCAGGAATCGGTGTCGCTCGAAGTGCTTGCGGAGCACCCCGTGGTGCAGTACCCGGACGTGACCTCGGCGGGGTTCAAGCGGGACCGCACACCGGACCACACCCCTTCGGGCAGGCCGGTTCCCAAGGGGCCCGTCGGAGGGTCGTTCTCCGAGATGCTCACGCTGGTCGCGATGGGCAAGGGCGTCCTGCCGGTCGGAGAACATTCCCGGCGCTACTACCCGCGACCGGACGTGGCCTACGTGCCTCTGCGTGACGCCCGGCCGATCGAGCGGGGACCGGTCTGGCTGGAAGGAAACACCACGGAGCGCGTCCGCGAGTTCGTACGAGCGGCGGCGGATTCGGCCCGCAACGCGCCGATCGCGTGAGCGTGCCGGCGGAATGCGCGGAGACGTCCGGACGAGCCCGGATGCCGTCGCCGACGAACACACGTATGCGGCCTGTGCCCGCCTTGCTCATCGGCTGATCTCCCGCTGACTCGTCGACATCGGGGCCAACTCGCTTGGCCGGCGGCCCGGTTGCCCCGGGATTGCCCCTCGTCAAGGCGACGTTGCTCGATCACGGGGGACGGTGTTACGTTCTCCCCGAGCCCCGTATGGGCCTACGCATGGAGGTAGCGGCTACTCAGCCATTACAGAGATCGGCACGGCCGTCTCGCGCAGCTTGTCAGTCCCTTTCCTGGGACTACTGCGCCCATTTTCACTGCGTAGGTGTGCGGGGTATTTCTGTGTGTCGATTTCCGGTGGCGTGGCCCTCCTCCGCGGTCAACCGACTCGGAAAGGCAGTTCATGAGCAAGGAGCAGGGCGAGACCTGGGAAGCACAGGCCGACACCTGGGCGGGGATTGACGTCCATGACTTCCAGCGTCAGGTCATCGCGGAGTTTCGAGCCGGCGGCGGCAGGATGAGTGGCATGTTCGAGGGCTGGACCCTGACCGTGCTGACGACCGTCGGAGCCAGGACCGGCCTGCGCCGGGAGACCATCCTGGGCTACCTGGAACTTGACGGGAAGGGGCTCGTCGTCGCCTCGTCGAACGGCGCCGACCGACATCCCGCATGGTTCCACAACATCCGCAAGAACCCGCTCGTGACGGTGGAGACGGGCACCGACACCTATCAGGCGATCGCCTCCATCCCGTCGAGCCACGAGCGTGACAAGCTCTTCGCCCGCGTGATCGCCGAGGCGCCGGGGTATGCCGACCACCAGGCCAGGACGACCCGGGTGATCCCGGTCGTGGTGCTGAACCGGATCGGTCCCCGGCCCGGCGAGGAACGGGTCAAGGGCATGGGCGACTGGATCGTCGAGGTGCACGACTGGCTGCGAGGCGAACTCGACACGCTCCGAACCCGGGTGGACAGGATGATCGAGGCAGACACCGACGCGATCGAGCGCACGCCGCCGGACCTCGCCCAGCAGATGCGCGCCCACTGCCTCAGCTTCTGCGGAGCACTGAGCAGACACCACGGCGGCGAGGACAGGGCGCTGTTCCCGCAGTTGGCCGAGGAGTTCCCCGCGCTCGCCCCCGCACTGGAGCAGCTTGCTGAGGAGCACAAGGCGGTGGCCCAGGTGCAGGAGAAGATCCAGCACCTCGTCGACGGCTTCGTGCCCGGCGAAAGCGACGCGGTGCGGCTGCGCGCCGACCTGGAGCGGCTGGCGAACCAGCTGGAGACCCACTTCAGGTACGAGGAGGAGACGATCGTGACGGCGCTCAACGCCACGGCCCCGGCTCCGGACTTCGACTGAGCATCGGCGCAGACGTCCGGGGGAGTGGCACCCGGTGCTCGCGCCGGGGTCGTTCAGGCCGGCACTGAGGGCTTGAGGACCTCCTGGCACCACTGGTGGAAATCGGTCGGGGCGGGCGTCGCCAGGGCCTGCTGCTCGGCGTCGTAGATGCCGTCGTTCTGGGCGGTGGCCATGTCTATCAGGCCCTGCGCCCAGGCGTCGCTCGATCCGTACCGCAGCATCGTCTCCTTGTACGCCTGCTCGTCGACCTGCTGGAACCGCACCGGGCGGTCCAGTGTCTCGGTGAGGATCTGCGCCATGGCGTCGGGGGAGAGGGTGTCGCCGATCACCGGGACGGTGCTCTGCCCGCTCCAAGCGGTGTCGAGCAGCAGGTCCGTGGCGGCTGCGGCGATGTCGCGGGTGGCGACGGTCGCCAGCGGCCGATCGGCGGTGTTCGCCAGGAAGAACATTCCCTGCGTCCTGATCGCTTCGACCTGGTGGAGGAGGTTCTCCATGAAGAACGGCATGGCCAGGGCCCGGTAATCGACCCCCGTGCTCTCGATCATCGCGTCCATGGCGAAGGCAGGGGACAGCAGTCCGGCGTGCTTGCCGTAGGAGCGGCCGAGGCTGGTGACGCCGACGACCCGCTCGACGCCCCGGGCCTTGAGGGCGTCGGTGGCAGGACGGGTGAAGTCGAGGTAGTGGTCATGGATGTCCGCGGCGCCGGGGTTCGGGGGCACCAGCCACAGGAGGCTGTCGGCGCCGTCGAGTGCTCGATCGAGGACCGCGGGGTCGCTGTGCGAGCCCTCCACGATCTCGGCGCGGGCACGGGTCCGCTCGGTCAACCGGGACGGAGTGCGGGCGATCACCCGGACCGGACGGTCACTGTCGAGCAGCGAGCGGAGTACCTGGCGGCCGATCTGGCCGGTGGGGGCGGTAATGACGATCACGGGAGTCTCCAGTGAGTAGGGGGTACGGGCGTACGGGGCACGGGGGCGCGGGGGTATGGGGTACGGCACGGTGAGCCGGGCCCAACCGGCGTTTCCATCGTTAACGAAAACACGCTAACGCTGATTGTGCAAGTCGATAACGTCGGCCTGTTATCGTTGTTAACCATGGAGAGTGATCGCTCCGCCTCCGCGGAGAACAACCGTGTTCGCATCGTCGCCGCCGCGGCCCGCCTCCTGGCGGACGGCGGACGTGAGGCGGTGTCCACGCGCGCGGTGAGCAGTGCCGCGGGCGTCCAGGCGCCGACCATCTACCGGCTCTTCGGCGACAAGCAGGGGCTGCTCGACGCGGTCGCCGCCGACGGCTTCGAGCGTCATCTGAGCCGGAAGGCCGACCTCGCCCCCACCGATGATCCGGTCGAGGACCTACGCGTCGGCTGGGACCTGAACGTGCAGTTCGGTCTCGACAACCCGGCCCTCTACACCCTCATGTACGCCGACCCCCGCCCCGGCGCCGAGTCCTCGGCGGCTCTGGCCGCACGGGAGGTCCTCGGCGCGCACATCCACCGGATCGCCGAGGCGGGTCGCCTGCGGATCGACGAGCCTCGTGCCGCGCAACTGGTCCACGCCGCCGGCGGTGGCACCACCCTCGCGCTCATCTCCGCCCCCGAGGAGCGCCGGGATCTCACCGTGTCCCACCTCGCCCGGGAGGCGGTCATCGCGGCGATCACCACCGACGCCCCCAGCGCGCACGCCCCTGGCCCTGCCGGTGCGGCGGTCGCCCTCCGCGCGCTTCTTCCCGGGAGCGCGGCCCTGACGCCGGGTGAGTCCGCCCTGCTCGCCGAATTGCTCGACCGCATCGCCGGGGCGGGGTAGTCGCTGCTCCGCGACCCGCCGTAGGCATGGATCGGCCACCCGCTCCGCGGCCCTCCCGCAGCACCGACGTCCGGCACTGAGGGCCTTCAGCAGGAACGCCGGCGAGATCAGCGACCGGTCAGCCGAGCGGGCACCCGCAGGCGCGCGTCGTTCACGGGTCCACCGCGGTCGAGGTGACCAGGGCCAGCGAGAACCACACGGCCTTGCCGTCCTGGGTGGGCAAAGTTCCCCAGGACGTGGCCAGTTGGTCCAGCAATGCCAGACCGCGGCCCGACTCCTCGTCGAGGCGCGCGGTTCTGGCCTGGGGGAGGATGGGGCTGCCGTCGCTGACCTCGATGTTGAGTTCGTCCTTCGTGCGGCGCAGACGCAGGCGCAGCGGATCGCAGGCATGGCGTACGGAGTTGGACAGGAGCTCCGAGGTTAGCAGGCAGGCGGTGTCGCTGATGTCCTCGCAGTCCCAGTCCCGCAGTGTCCGGCGCAGGAACCGGCGTCCCTCTCCCACGCTGATCGGCTCGGCCGGCAGCACCGCGGAGACAGCGGTCAGTGGCGCGGGAGGGATGCGGGCGAGGAGCAGGGTCACGTCATCGGTGTAGTCCTGCGGGTCGGGCAGGAGCGCGGAGAGGACGGAGTTGGCGGCCTGCTCCAGGCAGGCGGAGTCCGCGACGGCCTTCTCCAGAGACACGGCCAGCGCGTCGATCTGCTCCTCGATGTCGCTCGTCGGAGTCTCCACCAGACCGTCGGTGTACAGGGCCAGCACCGAGGAGGGCGGCACGGTCAGTCTGGTCTCCTGGTGGGGCACCTCGCCCACCCCGAGGGGCACACTGACAGGAACGGGAAGCATGCGGACCTGTCCCGTGGGCTCCACGAGCAGCACCGGCAGGTGGCCGGCCGAGCACACCGTCAGCGCACTCTCGTCAGGGTCCAGGATGAGGTAGCAGCACGTGACGAGTTGGTCGGGCAGTTCGCTGACGACCGCGTCGAGCGCGCGCATCAGCTGCCAGGGAGGCATTCCCGTCTTGGCCAACGCGTGCGAGGCCGAACGCAGTTGGCCCATCACCGCGGCGGCCTCCAGGCCACGCCCCATGACGTCGCCGATCAGTACGCCCACCCGGCCGCCGCCCAGGGAGATCATGTCGAACCAGTCGCCGCCCACCCCCGGCCCCTGCCGGGCGGGGAAGTAGCGGCTGGAGGTGTCGATGCCCGAGAGAGGAACGGGCGACCCCATCAGGCTGCGTTGCAGGGTCAGCGCGACATGGCGTTGCTGCTCGTAGAGCTCGGCGAGTTGCGCCTCCGCCTCCTTGCGCTTGGTCACGTCGCGGATCGCGGCGGACACCAACGTGCCTTCGGGGGTCTCCAGAGGACTGAGGCTGATCTCGACGGGGAACTCGGCACCGTTCTTGCGCAGGCCGTGCAGATCCAGCCCGGCCCCCATGGGGCGCACGCGGCGGTTGTCGACGTAGCCGTGACGGTGGGCGGGGTGGAAATGGTGGAACCGCTGCGGCACCAGTACTTCCACCTGTCGGCCCAGGAGCTCTTCGCGCCGATAGCCGAACAGGGCCTCCGTCTGCGCGTTGACCAACTGGATGGTGCCCGCGTCGTCGACGATGACGATGGCGTCCGGGGCGGCTTCCAGGAGCGCGCGGAAGCGCGCGTCGGCGGCCTTGCGCTCGCTGACGTCGCGGACGGCGGCGGAGATCAGAAGTCCGTCGGGCGTCTGGAGCGGACTGATGCTGATCTCGACGGGGAACTCGGCACCGTCCCGGCGCAGTCCGTACAGTTCCAGATTGGCGCCCATCGGGCGGACCTGCTGGTTCCCGCTGTAGCCCTCCCGGTGGGTCGGGTGCTGGGCGCGGAATCGCTGCGGGACGAGCATCTCGATGGGCTGGCCGAGCAGTTCGTGGCGCGGATAACCGAACAGCGTCTCCGTCTGCGCGTTCACCAGGCGGATGACGCCGGCATCGTCGACGATCACCATCGCGTCGGGAGCGGCCTCCAGCAGCGCGCGGAACGGTTCCTCCGCTGCGGGAATGAGGGGCGATCGTGCGTGGTGCCTGTTGCGTTCCATGGCGCATTTCAGCACCGCTTGGACCGGACGTGGGCCTTTTGTCGATAAGAGCTCGGTGGCGGCGCTTACTTGCTCACTTTCCGGACGCAACCGTGTCGCGAACCCATCGAGCATCTGTGACAGCAGGGGTTGTAGGGGTTCCCTGTCGGGCTTGGCGGTGGTCACGCAAGGTCCCGCATCATGTCGGTCAGGTATCGGCGGCAATCTCTCGCGGTGTGGGCACCATCTGAGCGGTTCCTTCTGCCGTACCTTCTACCGCTCGGAGCGTAGGTCCGCCGCGTGATCGGGTACGTACGTCTGGAGATCGCGCGGTGGGCGACGGTAGCCGGAAGCGGGTGGCCGCGTCGGCAGGTCGAGGTCGGGCGGTGGGACGTCCCGGTACGGAACCGTCGACAGGAGGTGCGCGATCATGTTGAGGCGTGCGCTGCGCTTGTCGTCGCTCTCGACGATGTACCAGGGCGCCTCCGTGATGTCCGTGTGCACGAGCATCTCGTCCTTCGCGCGCGAGTACGCCTCCCAGCGGGTGATCGATTCCACGTCCAGAGGCGACAACTTCCAGCGTCGGGTGGGGTCTTCGAGACGGCGTCGGAAACGCTGTTCCTGCACGGCGTCGCTCACCGAGAACCAGTACTTGCGCAGCAGCACCCCGTCCTCCACCAGCAGCCGCTCGAAGATCGGGCACTGGTGGAGGAAGCGCCGGTGCTCGGCAGGCGTGCAGAAACCCATCACGTGCTCCACGCCCGCCCTGTTGTACCAACTCCGGTCGAACAGGACGATCTCGCCCGCCGTGGGGAGGTGATTCACGTACCGCTGGAAGTACCACTGCGTACGCTCGCGCTCCGTGGGCGCCGGTAGCGCGACGATCCGCGCGACCCGGGGATTGAGATGCTCGGCGACCCGTTTGATCGTGCCGCCCTTGCCCGCCGCGTCCCGCCCCTCGAAGACGACGACCAGCCGGGCGGCCTCGGCACGCACCCACTCCTGGAGTTTCACCAGTTCCGTCTGCAGCCGGTACAACTCCTGCTCGTACGCAGCCTTGTTCACCGCTCCACCCCGCATTCCTTAGCCCAACACCTCATACGTACAGCGACGTTACGGAGAAGGACATGACCGGGGTCAAGCGTCCGGGAAGCCATCGGCTTTCGGCAGTGACCTCTTGGCCTCCTTGCCGTAGGCCCGAAGACGTACGGCCCAGGGGGCCGGGTTGCCCTAGGCGGGAGTACTGAGCAACCGGGGTCGTCCTCGGGCAGGTGTGGCGGGGGCGCGGGATCAGGTGTCGTGCAGGGCGTACACGAGACCGTCGTCGAGACTGTCCTCCAGGCCCTTGCGGAAGGCCGTCTCGTACGCGGTGTCGCCGGCGGTCTCGCGTGCCCGGCGTTCGCAGTCCTGGCGGGCGGCGATGAGTTCGGGGACGCCCAGTTGGTCACGGCCGATGGCGTTCCAGGTCTGCTGGCCGATGCCGAGGAGGCGGGCCGCCCGTCGGCCCTGGCCGGTGGCGGCCGTGATGGATGCCAGCAGGTCGATGGAGGTGCCGATGCCGATGCTGTCGCGGAGGAGGGACTTGGCTTCCAGTGAGGCGCGGCCGTACGCGGCCGCCTCGTCCAGTCGGCCCAGACCGAGGGCCGCCAGTCCGCCCACGTAGTCGGCGAAGGCCCGGGCCCACCGGTCGCCGCAGTCGAGGCACTGCGTGCGCATGGCATCGGCCGCGGCGACGGCCTGGGCGAACTCGCCCAGGTTGGTGTGGGCGAACACGCGGATCGTCCACACCAGGAAGCGTGCTCCGCTGTAGGCCGCGCCATGGTCGCGGGTGTACGGCGCGGCGTCGAAAACCGCGGCGGCCCGTGCGGGCTGTCCGCTCAGCCCCAGGAATCCGCCGTCGAGATGGGCGGCGGCCACCAGCATGGCCGGGTCGGCGGCCGCCTCGGCGGCGGGACGGAGCTCCCGCGCCATCACCGCGACGGTGTCGAGGTCTCCCTGACCCAGGGCGATCGCGCCGCAGGCCCACACCGCCTTGCTACGAGCCGCGCTCGGCGCCGGAGACCGCCGCAGAGCGCGTTCGAGGTAGTGGCGGCCTTCGTGCTGGAGACCGCAGGCCAGCCAGCGGAACCACAGAGCTCCGGCCAGCTCCAGGGCGGCGCCTCCGTCGTTCCCCTCGCCGAGGCAGAAGTCCAGCGCGGCGCGGTAGTTGGCGTGGTCGGCGTCGGTCCGCTCGTGCCAGGCGATCTGCTCGGGGCTCATCCAGGCGACATCCGCGCGCACGGCCAGGGCCCGGTAGTGGAGGCCATGGCGACGGCGCAGTTCCTCCTCCTCTCCCAGGTGGCGCAGCCAGTCGGCACCGAACTCGCGCAGCGTGTCCAGCATTCGGTAACGGTCCCCGCCGGCCGTGGGCTGCCAGGTCACGATCGACTTGTCCACCAGCTCGGCCAGCAGGCCGGGCAGAAGCGGACCGGGCAGATGACGGTCGGCGCACACCGCGCGGACGGCCTCGGTGTCGAAGGTTCCGGCGAACACCGAAAGGCGGGCCCACAGCAGTCGCTCGGCCGGACGGCACAGCTGGTGGCTCCAGCCGATCGTGGTCCGCAGGGCCTGGTGCCAGGGCGGCTCGATCCCGCGCACCAGCGCGTCGCTCTCGCCCAGGATCGCGAACCGGTCATCGAGGCGGTCGATCAGTTCCCTGACGGACATGTCCCCCAGGCGCGCCGCGGCCAGCTCGATGGCCAGGGGAAGGCCCTCCAACCGCCGGGCCAGCGCCGCCAGTTCCCCCCGCCCCGCTTCGTCGAGGGCGAGGCCCGGGACGCTGCGGTCGGCGCGCTCGGCCAGCAGCACCACCGCATCGGCCCGCGCCGCGGCAGGGTCGTCAGGTCGAGGGACGGACAGCGGCTCGATGGTCCGCACCGCCTCACCGGGAACGTTCAGGGTGCGGCGGCTCGTAGCCAGAACCCGCAGCCCCGGCGCCGCCCGCAACAAGGCCTCGACAGTGGGCCCGCCCGTGTCGGTCAGGTGCTCGCAGGTGTCCAGGATCAGCAGCAGCTCCCGGCCGGACAGGTAGTCGGCCAGGACGTCGAGCATCGGGCGGGTGGACTGGTCGGCCAGCGGCAACTGCTCGGCGATGGCATACGGCAGTGCGTCGCCCTCGCGCAGCGGCGACAGCTCCACCAGCCACACGCCGTCCCGGAACACCGGCCGCAGACGGTCCGCGGCTTCCAGCGCGAGGCGCGTCTTGCCCACTCCACCGACCCCCGTGAGGGTCATCAGACGCTCCGGCCCCGCGCACCACCGCAGCACCTCCGCCAGTTCCGTACGGCGGCCCACCATGCGTGTCGTCATCTCCGGCAGATTGCCCACCAGCCGCTGCTCGCCGCCCACGATCGCTCCCCCCGCTGCTGCCGACACATCACCGTGCAGGTCGGGCCCGCAGTCTGCCGCTTCTCCGCCCCACCCGATGTCCACTGGAGAGAAAGTGACCCGGAACGTGGGAAGCGGACCGAGACAGTGGGGGAAGTGGGCGGATCCAGGCATCCCGTGCACGCCGACCGACCATTGACGTACATCTCAACACCTGCCCCCGCTCCCGGAGTTGTGAGGGCCGCGCGGTCCGGCGCGTCAGCGTTCGCCGGGGGAGGGTGGGTCGGACCTGCCCAGGTGAGGCAGGAGCACGCTGGTCACGCCGGACAGGTCGAGGATCCGGCGGACAGGGCCGCTGACGGCGAGCACACGGATGCTGCCGCCCGCGGCCGCTGCCCTGCGCTGGAGACGCAGGAGCAGGTTGACGCCGGTGGAGTCGGCGAAGCCCACCTCGGCGAGGTCCAGTTCGCAAGGGCGCTCTCGTAACGGATCCAGAGCCTGTTCGAGATGAGGTGCGGTGGCGAGGTCGAGCTCGCCGCGGACACGGACCAGTACAGCTCCGTCGACATCGACGATCCGGATGAGGAACGGAGTCGGTGAGGATGGTGTGGTCACGCGATGGGTCCCAACGTGCCTGCCCGGTATGCGTGTTGAGGCTCCATGTCAGCACCGGGGCGTGGCTGCTGGAACCTGGTTCGGCGAGCACCTCCACGGTGGTGTGCCTGTTGAGCCCGCAACCGTGCCCCGGGCAGTTGCAGGTGTCCAACTGTGTGTCCCGGGGCGGGTGTTGTGCCCATGTTGGCATATGACATGCCGTTTCGGTTGAAGGAGGAGGGTACCCGTCCTTCCGCCTCCCAGTCCCCGGGCGTGCCGCCTTTTCAGGCGGCCGGAGTCATGTCGCCGATTGCACGACTCCGGCTTTCCGGCCGCAGCGCATGTTCTGGGGGCACTCCCGCGTCCTCAGGCGCCGCGGCCGGAGCGGCGAGGGCGCGCGAACAGGCCGCGCTCCCTCGATGGAGCGGCCCCGCCGACGTTCGGGACACCCCGATTTCCGGCGGGGCCCTCACGCGCGCTCCCCGGTCGCCCTGGCTCGCTGAAGTCCCCGTCGGCATCAGCCCGTTGTGGACCGTTCAGAGGCTCCGATGCCTGTCGGGACGGCAACTGCGACAACGATCCGCGGGAGCGGGAGCGGGAGCGGCAGTGGGTGTGGGAGCGGCACTGCGCGTGGGAACGGGAGTGGGCCTGACGGAAGCGGCGGGAACGATGCTCACACCCGGTTGCCGCGGGGAGCGCGCAGGGCTTCGACGGCGAGGCGGGCCGCCGTGCCGATGGCCGCGTCCGCCGCCGGCTGGTTCACGGCCGTACGGGCAGCGCGGGTGAAGACCGCGACGGCGTAGCGGCCACCGTCCGGATACTCGACGACCCCCACCTCATGACGGAGCGTCGGAAGCGTGCCGGTCTTGCCCGCCACCCGTACGTCGTCGAAGGGAAACCCGGACGCCAGGCGATGCGGCCAGACCTGGAGGCCGAGCATGGAACGCAGCTCTTCCGCGCGGTCCGGCGAGCACGCCTCGTCGTGCCACACCGCGGCCAGCAGTTCGGTCATCTCTCGTGGCGTGCTGCGGTTGGTACGCGCGGGGTCGAGCACCCGCAGACGGGCGAGAAGGCCGGGGTCCACCAACAGACGGGCCTGGTCGCCGTCGCAGTCCTCGTCGATCGCGGTGAGCAGGTCGCGCGTGGTGTGGAGGGCCACCGTGCGGCGCAGGCCCAGGTCGGCCATCTCCTGGTTCACGGCAGCGAGGCCGATGCGGGCGTAGAGCACGTCGGCGGCGGTGTTGTCGCTGACCGTCAACGCGAGGGCGAGCAGGTCACGTACGGACATGCGCGCCGGGTCGCGCATCATGGCCAGGCCCGTGCCGCCGGGGGTGCGGCCCTGAGCAGGGACGTCGACCGGTTCGGTCGGGTCCAGCCGGCCGGCATCGGCGAGCCGCTGGAGGGCGACCGCCAGGCACAGCTTGTGCGTACTGGCGGTGCTGACCGGGGTGTCGGAGCCGAGCTCCACCTCGCCGTCGCCGTCCAGGTCGCGCGCGTGCAGGTGTCCGGTGACACCGGCATCCGTGAAGACCGCGCGCAGCCGGGCGCGCACCGCACCCGTCGTCCTTGCGCTCATACGGTGAACCCCACCCTGGGGACCGGCACCCCGGCGCGCCGCGCCAACACCGTCTGTGCCACCGGGACCATACCTCCGTACTCGGTCAACGCCTGCTCCACCACCGTTGCGAACAACCGCACCGCCGGATCGTCCTGGCGGCTGCGCAGCCAGGCCGCCGAGACACGCTCCAGCAGGGGCGCCCCCGCCAGCTCCCGCCACACCGCCCCGGCGGGCACCTCCCAGTCATGAGGGGCGAACGCGACAGCCGTGCCGGAGAGAACCATGCCGACGACGAACGCCGGGTCCCGGCCGGCGATCACCGTACCGGGCTCGAAGCCGTGTCTGCGGCAGGTGGCCAGGATCTCGTCATGCAGCGCCGGACCGGAGCGGCGAGGAAAGAGCACCAGGTCACGCCCGGCGAGCTCGGCCAGAGACAGCGGGGTGGCCGCGCCCGGCGGATGCGTGCCGTCGTCCGGGACGACCGCGCCCAGCGGACGGCACAGCACCTCTCCCAGGCCGAGTCCGGCGAGGTCCACGGGGTGGCGCAGCACTCCGGCGTCCAGGGTCCCGGCCGCCAGTTCGCCCAACTGCGCCTCGGCCCCCATCTCCCGCAGTTCGAGGCGGACCCCGGGAGAGCCCTCCCGGAACCTGCCGACCAGCGCCGCGACCACCGCGCTGCCCAGCTCCGGCGGCACGGCCGCCCGCAACAGGCCGGCCGCGCCGCTGCGCACCCGGGCCGCCGCCCCTCCAGCGCGTCGGCGCACTCCAGCAGAGGCCGGGCCTCGGCGAGCAGCAGTCGGCCGCCCTCCGTCAGGTCCGCCCCGCGGCTCGTGCGGTCGAAGAGGCGGATCCCGAACTCCTGCTCAAGCCGCTGGATGCGCTGCGACAGCGACGGCTGTGCCATCCCCAGCCGCGCCGCGGCCCGCCCGAAATGGCGTTCCTCGGCCACCGCCACGAAGTAGCGCACATGCTTGATGAGGTCCATTAGCAGGCATCATAGGCATACGGCTATGAAATTTGACGGGATAGGACTGTTGGACACCGTCGTGATCCGCCTGGTGTGATCCGGACATGTCGCATCCCAGACGCGCCGCACGCCGGCGCCGCCCCCTCCTGCTCCTCGTCACCGTCCTCGTCCTGGTCGCGGGTGCGGGCACGGCCGCCTGGCGGCTCCTGAGCCCGAGCGGTACGGACGACGACCGGGCCGTCGCCGTCGACGCCTTCCTCGACGCATGGGAGAGCGGCGACGCCGAGGCGGCCGGTCGGGCCACCGATCACCCGGCCGACGCCACCGCCCGTATCGCCGCACTCGCCAAGGACCTGCCCGGCACACGCTTCGAACTCCACCGCGGCGCGCTCGACGGCGACGCCTACGACCTCCGGGTCACGCTGCGCCTCAAGGGAGGCGACCGTTTCACATACACCTCCTCCGCTCCCTTCACCCGGGCCGGCGACCGCTGGCAGGTGAGATGGAGCCCGGCCGTCATCCATCCCCGGCTCACGGACGGCAGCAAGCTGGCGGTGGCGGACGGCACGCGTCGCGCCAAGATCCTCGCTGCCGACGGCACGTCGCTCGGCGGGCTCGCCCCCGCCCTGGTCGGCACGCCCGGCTCCAGTGGCCTCCAGTACCGCTACGACCGGCAGCTGGCCGGCCGGTCCTCCGACAGCGTGGCGATCGTGGGCACCAGCACCGGTCGCACGCTGGCCACCTTGCACACCCCGAGCGGAACCGGCGGCCGTGCCGTGCGCACCACCCTCGACATACCGACCCAGAAGGCCGCCGAAGAGGCACTGCGCGACCTGTCGAAGAACGCGGCGATCGTCGCGATCCGGCCGAGCACCGGAGAGATCCTGGCCGCCGCGGACAACCCGCCCAGCGGTGAGAACCGCTCGCTGCGCGGCCGCTACCCGCCCGGCTCCGACTTCAAGGTGGTCACCGCGGCGGCGCTGATCAGCGGGGGAATGAGCACCAGCACGCCCACGCCCTGCCCGAAGTACGTGAACGTCAACGGACAGAGCTTCGAGAACCAGGACCTGTTCGAACTGCCCGCGGGCGCCACCTTCGCCGACGACTTCGCCCACTCCTGCAACACCGGAATCATCGCCCAGCGGAACCGGCTGACCCCGAGCACGCTGACCGAGACCGCGAAGGCGTTCGGTATCGGGCCGACCTGGGACGTCGGAGCCGTGACGTTCGACGGTTCGGTGCCGGTGGCGAACAGCGCCAACGACCAGGCTGCGGCGATGATCGGGCAGGGCCGCGTGCAGGCCAGCCCGCTGGTGATGGCGTCGGTGGCGGCCACGGTCAAGGACGGCACGTTCCGGCAGCCGGTGCTCGTCCCCGCCGCCGTCAAGAAGCGCGCCCAGGCACCCGCGAAACTCGCCCCCGCGGTCGCCGGGCAACTGCGCACGCTGATGCGGGCCGTGGTGACGGAAGGTTCGGGCAAGGCGCTGCGCGGGATGACGGGCGAGCCCGGCGCGAAGACCGGCACGGCCGAGTACGGCACCGACACCCCACCGCGCACCCACGCCTGGTTCATCGGCTACCGCGGTGACCTCGCGTTCGCGGTACTGATCGAGGACGGCGGCTCCGGCGGCAAGGACGCGGGACCGGTGGCAGCGGCGTTCCTCGACGGGATCAAGGGGTAGCGACGGTGATGCCTCGTCGACCCGTGCGCGGATCGCGAGGGGCCGCCCGAACCACGGCGGGCGTGTCGGACCTGACCGTCCGACTGTCAGGGACGCCCGTACAGGTGCCGGACGGCCTCCCCCTCGCCCTGGGTCGTCCGGCCCGACAACGCTGTGCAGGACGTAGGCCCAGGGATACCGTGGAAGGCGCCGTCCCGTTCCTCTGCCGTACGGGATCGACCACCATGTCGCACCGGAACTCTCCGCACACCCGTTACAGGGCCGCAGCGTTCTCCGTACAGCGTGCCCTCGGCGAGCCGATGCGTCCTGCGGGACAAGTCAACTGGTCCCGCCCCCTCTCGCCACCAACTCCACGCCCTGACAGCCCTCATGGACGTACCGCTCCTTGCCGGCAGTACTCCCGCCGGCCCGGCTCGGCACGCAGCGGCCCGCAGGTCGCTGAGGCGCCCTGCCACGAGGGTGGGCCTTACCGCATCGCACCTCGCCGCATCCGCCACCGACACGGAAAGCAGAAGCAAGCATGAACTGCTACGACTGTCACCAACTCGGGAAGACGACCCCGGCCATCGCCTCCTGCCGCAATTGCGGTGCCGCACTCTGCCCGGATCACATCAAGGTCACCGCCCAGGACATCCACCGGCATGAAGGCATGGGCCTGTCCACCCTCGACCAACCGGCCCGCCGCCTCACCTGCTCCACGTGCCACGAAGCGGAGCACCAGCTCTGATCGGCTCTCGAACCGCCGTCGAGTACCCAGGACGACGCCGCCAGTGCGCATGACGCCTCCAGGTCGGCCGGTCGACCTGAACCTTCCGGTGGTGCCACGGACTCGGGCCGCGCAGCGCATTCCCTGACCAGATGTCAAGTGGTCAACCGCGCCGAATCGGTACGTGGCGACGCCGGGAGGTATCCGGAACCTTTGGGCAGGACTACGCTGCTGAGTGAAGCCCCAATCCCCGGCATCAGCGATGAGTCATTTTCCGCTCCAGGGAGGCTTCCCGTGTTGGTTCTGCTCCTCATCCTCTTGGTGGTTCTGTTCGGGCTCGGGTTCCTCAGTCCCCTGTGGTGGGCGGCCGCGGCCCTGCTGGTTTTCGGGCTCGTCCATTACGGCCGCGGAGGCACCGGCAGGTGGGGTCGGCGAAGCGGCTCCGACTACGAGGAATACCGGGACGAGCGGGATCGTGAGGCCCGCTGGGACCGCCGCTACCGGCGCCAGAACCGAGGGCGCCGACTCCGCCAGGACCGACGGGACCACGAAGACCACAGGTGACCCGAGGACCGCCTGCCCCGGCATGCCGGACGGCAGCGTCAGGGGCACCGAATTCCGTGCCGAGCCCTACGGCGATCCCAGGGCGCCGACCGGCGACGAGTGATCCGCCGACCACACAGCCCCTACGGGGAGGGAGCCATCGTGATTCACGCAGCCGATGTCCGGGAATGGCGCGACCTCGCAGTCGTCGACTCCGCGGCGCACAAACTCGGTGTCCTCGAAGCGGTCTATGTGGACACCACCACCGACGAACCGACCATGGCCACCGTACGCACCGGACTGCCCACCCGGCGTCGCCTGCTCTTCGTCCCTCTCGGCGACGCGACAGCGGGCCCTGGCTACCTCAAGGTTGCCTATGCCAAAGCGCTGGTGAAGACGGCCCCCTCGATCGGTGTCGACGACGTCCTGCCCGCAGAGGGCGAGGAAGCGATCTTCAAGCACTACGGGTTGCCCTACGAGCTCGGCACGGCGGGGGAACGGCAACTCGCCCGCCGATAGGGCCTGTGGCCCGCCGGGGCCTGAGCCACGGTTGTCGTCTCTGCGTTGTGAGGTATGCACCATGCACGAATCGGCCACGGCCCACGAGGGGCCGCTGCTGTTCACGGTTGCGGCACGAGAGGCGGCCCTCATCGCCGAGATCCACGAACTCCGCGTGGAGAACGAGCAGTTGAACAGGGCGATGGTGAGCCGCGCGATGATCGACCAGGCGCGCGGCATGATCATGGTCCTGGCGCACTGCTCCAGTGAGCGGGCCTGGGGCCTGCTGGTGGACATCTCGCAGCATCGCAACGTCAAGCTCCGCGACGTGGCCGCGGCCCTGGTGGCCACGGGACGGGACTGTCCGCGTCCGACTCTCGAACAGATATGCGGCGAGCTGCGGCGCGCGCTGGAACGCTTCGACAGCCGCTAGTGCCCTGACCGGGAAGGTTCGCCGGGTTGAGCGGGCGGTGGATGGCGTGATGGCTTCCGATGAGGGAGATCTGCCTCATAGGATCTTGAGCCCAGGCTCGGATGTCGGAGGGCGATGATGGAACTACCGCGGATACGCCTCGGCAGCGACGACGTGTGGGTGGAACTGGCTCGGACCGATGGCGACACCTGGCAGGTCACTGCCGATTGGTGCTCGTGGCTGACGGCTGACTTCACCGCGGATGTCAGCGCTGCGGAGGTCATGGACTTCGCGGCCCGCGTGCTCTCTCACCTGCGCGCGCCGTCGGGTGGACGCTTTTCGGTGGCGGTGACTCCGGGCCGGAGCAATCCGATGACGTTGAAGGCGGAGCCCGTCGGGGACGGTTTCGCCTTTTTCGTGCGTCTGACTCCCAACGGCGACGACGGCGTGTGTCATTTGCAGATGGAGATCGATCCGATCGCCACGTTGGAACTTCGTGAAGCATTCGATGCGCTGCACGCGGCGCTGGTTGTCTGACCCGCCGGAACATCTGGTCAGGCCGCCATCGTGAGCGGGCGTCCGCCCCATCGGATGCCCTTCTCGCTGCGGATGCGGGCGCGTTCCCTGCGTTCGGCGGCCAGGACGTCACGATGGCGGGCGTTGACGTTGCGCCAGCGCAGGTAGGCGTGCAGAGCCTTGGTCTGCACGATGTGGTTGGGGTGGTGGGAGTTGGCGATGGTGAACTGTCTCAGCGGTCCGAAGTGGGCCTCTATGGGGTTTGCCCACGAGGCGTAGGTCGGGGTGAAGCACAGCTCGACCTTGTTCTTCTTCGCCCAGCGGCGGATGTCGGCGCCCTTGTGGGCAGACAGGTTGTCCAGGATCACGTAGATCGGTGCGCCGTCGGGGCGGGCGGCACGGATCGACTTCAGCGCGGCCAGCGTGTTCGCGGCGCCCTTCTTGCACCGGTTGACGCCCCACAGGCGGTCGTCCCCAACCGAGTAGCAGCCATGGAAATAGCGCACCCCGTGGGTGCGGTGATATGTGGCGGGCAGTCGGCCGGGGCGCTTTCGTTCGGCCCAGCACGAGCCGGCGGTGGGCCGGATCCCGAGCGGGCCGAACTCGTCGAAGGCGAAAACCCGGTCGGAGAAGCGGTGAAGGACCTCTTCGATCCGGTCCAGCTTCGCCTCGCGGTCCGGGTCCGGCGACTCCTTCCATGTCTTGGTGCGCTGGAAGGTAACGCCGCGGCGGGCGAGCAGGCCACGTAACGCCTCGCGGCCGATGCGGATCACCCGGCCGTGAACTTTCCGCAGGTAGGCGACGAGCTTGCGCAGCGACCAGCGGGTGAAGGGCTGGCCGAGCTTGGTGGGGCGGGTGATGGCCGTCTGGATGACGAAGTCCTCGTCATCACGATCGAGCAGGCGGGGACGGCCTCCCGCCCACCGAGGGTCCAGGCAGGCCAGGCCGATCTCGTTGAACCGGTGGATCACATCGCGCACGGTGTCCTCGTCGGCCTGCACCAGCTTCGCGATCACCGGTGCCCGGTTCCCGCCGGCCGAGGCCAGCAGCATCATCGCCCGCCGGTACCGCACCGAACTGGTGCTGCCCCGGCGCACGATCTGCTGCAGCTTCTGCCCTTCCTGGTCAGTCAGTCTGCGCACCCGAACAGGCTCAGCCACCGCACCCCCAACGGTCGGATCGGACGTCACCGCACATCCAACCGCCACCACCAACAACCCGGCGAACCTTCCCGGTCAGGGCACTAGCTGTATTGACCCGCAGGGTTGTTGACGCGGGTGATGGGTGGCTGGCCGCCGAGTGCGGTGTGGCTGCGGTGGTGGTTGTAGGTGTGCAGGAAGTCTGCCAGGGCCGCGGTGCGTTCGTCGTTTGAGGTGTAGAGCCGCAGGTAGGCCCATTCCTCGAGCAGGGTGCGGTTGAAGCGTTCGACCTTGCCGTTGGTCTGGGGCCGGTAGGCGCGGGTGAGCTTGCCACTCGCGCCGAGTTCGGCCAGGACGTTCTTCCAGGCCAGGCCCTTGCGGTAGGCCCAGGCGTTGTCCGTCAGCACGCGTTCGATGCGGGTGATGCCCATCTCGGCGAAGAACGCGGCGGCCCGGGTGAGGAAGGCCGCGCAGGTCGCGACCTTCTCGTCCGGGTGGATCTCGCTGTAGGCGAGGCGGGAGTGGTCGTCGACGGCCGAGTGGATGTAGTCGTAACCCATGTTGTTGCGGGTGACGCGGCCGGCCTGGCGGCCCAGGGCCTTGTGGCCGCCGCCGTCGGGAATCCGGCCGAGTTTCTTCACGTCGATGTGGATCAGTTCGCCGGGCCGGTCGCGTTCGTAACGGCGGATCACGGTGCCGGTCGGCCGGTCCATCCAGGACAGCCGGTTCAGCCGGTGGCGGGTCAGAACGCGGTGCACGGTCGAGGCGGGCAGTCCCAGGATCGGGCCGATCCGGGCCGGCCCGAGCTTGCGGTCGGTCCGCAGCCGGCAGACGTCGGCCTCGATACTCGCCGGGGTCCGGTGCGGTGTCGTCAAAGGCCTGCTGGAGCGGTCGGCCAGGCCCGCCCCGCCCTCGGCTCGCCACCGCCGGAGCCATTTATGGGCGGTCGCCCGCGAGATGCCCATCTCGGCGGCGACATGGGCGACGGGACGGCCGGACGCGGCACGTTCGACCAGCAGGCGCCTGCCGTGCACGGTCAGCCGGGCATTACGGTGGGACACGAAGACCTCCGTGTGGTGCAGTCCTAGACACCTCCACCACATCGGAGGTCTTCGCCATGTTCAAGACCCGCCAGTGTCAACAACGCTCGTGATCAATACAGCTAGCGGCGGCCGAGGGCGGCACCAGTAGCTGTTGTCCCAACTTGCCGGTGCCTTCGTCCGGGCCGGCCTCGAACGCTCGAACCGAGTAGCCCGCGCCGCGGCTCGCAAACCCGGCAGCTCCATGGTTGTTCCTCCTGCCTTCCTTCTGGCCGGGCCTCCGGACGAGATCGGCGCGGTCCGACGGCGACGGTGGGACATTTCGCGAGGGACTCCGCTCCCGGTGCCGTCACCGGCGAACCGGCCACCGTCCGCGGCCTCCCTCGACGGCACGGGTCCGGCCGTCACAGCATCCCGCCCGGCAGGGTCGGCGAGAGTCGACGTGATGCCTTGCCGCACGTCGTGGGGAAGGCGCCAGGGCACTGGAAAGAAGATCCATGAGGTGATCCGGTCCATCCGGCTCACCCGGTCCATCCGGTCCATCCGGTCCTGGAACGTCCGAGACTCCCGTGAGCTGGAATGCGCAACCGGTCAGCTCGATCATCCGCGTCCCTGGCGGCACCGTCTCCAGGTTCCTCCGGGGGGCCCCTATGACTTTGGTCAAGGGAAACGGGGGGTGCGTCGAGTCGGTGAGCCGGGGCAGCATGGCGGGGTGGCTGATCTGCTGTGGGATGACGTGAAGTGCTTCTTCGACCCGGACTTGATGGGGTCGCTGCCGGACGTGCGTGTCCCGGATGCCTCGGTGGAGGACTGGCAGACGGTCCTTGATCTTGTCGCAGAGAAGGGCTGGAAGCGCCAGTACTCCGAGGGAGAGACGGTGCTTCCAGTGCCCCGGGCGGAGGCCGTGCTGTCCCGCCCGGCGGATGCCGAGTGCCCGGACCTGCATGTCTGGCCGACTGCCGACGTGTTGGCGATCTTCCGCTTCCATGCTGCCGATGAAGTCGACTTCGACGTCGACCTGCGGGAGTTGCAGGGCCAGGAGCGACTGGATGTGTTCTGCGACTTCCTCCGGGAGATCGGTCGGCGGCTGGGTAAGCCCGTGCTGATGGACCCGGAGGGCGACGATGGCCATCCGGTGATCGGCTTCGACGTCGAGGCCGATCGAATCGTCCTCCTCGCAGACCCGCAGGTCAGGTGACTGCGGCCGACGGCTGCGGTTCATAGAAGGTTCCGTCGCGGAGCATCGCGAACAGGACGTCGGCCCTGCGGCGGGCGAGGCAGAGCAGGGCCTGGGTGTGGTGCTTGCCCTGGGCGATCTTCTTGTCGTAGTAGGCCCGCGATGCCGGGTCACCCAGAGCGGCGAACGCGGAGAGGAAGAAGGCCCGCTTGAGCTGCTTGTTTCCCCTCCGGGAGGGCTGTTCACCGCGGATCGACGACCCGGAACTGCGGGTCGCGGGGCGAGTCCGGCGTATGCGGCGAGGTGGCCGGCGGTCGGGAAGGTGCTGCCGTCGCCGACCTCGATCAGGATGCGGGCTCCGGTCCTGACGCCGATGCCCGGCATGGACGTCAGGACCTTCGAATGAGGGTGGTCCTCCAGCAGTTCCTCGATCCGCCCGGCCAGCAGCTTGCGCTGATCGAGCACGGCGGCGAGCGATCCGGCCAGACTCGGGACGATCAACGCGGCCGCTTCGGTCCCCGGAACGGTGACGGCCTGCTCGTCCAGCGCGGCGAAGATCTCCTCGACCAGCCGCTCGGCCATCCTCGGCGCCTTCGGCCGCAGCAGCGTGACCAGCCGCCGACGGCCCGCCTTGCGTATCTGTGCTGGTGAGCCGAACCGCTCCAGCAAGGCCAGGACGGCAGGGTGCTGCAACCGCGGTCCCAGCACCCGTTCCAGAGACGGATGGATCTGGGTCAGCAGGCCGTGCAGCCGGTTGGCGACGCGGGTGGCCTCACCGGCCAGGTCGTCGTCGAACCCGACGATCATCTCCAGCTCGGCGATCGTCTCGTCCTCGCCATTCTTCCCGGCCGGGGTGACGGCGGTGGCGTGGTGTTCGCCCTTGCCGACGTCCAGGCCGAGGAAGACGTCGATGTCGCCGGTGTCGATCACGTGCAGGCCCCTCCACTCACGCTTTCGTCCGGCCTTGCCTCGGCACCGAGCTGCCACATCCACGTTACGGAGAGCTCTTCCGGCTCGGGTGAAGCCGGTGCTCAAGCCCCTCATCAGCGGTCCGTCGATGCCTCCGGACCCGGTGACACCACCCCCCCCCGGATCATGAACAACAAGGGGGGGGAAGTCATGCCGGACCCGAAGGCCGGAGGCCCCATTGCGGAGCCACGGAAAAGGTAACGGGGGGCACCGGGCGATCGGACGAAGAAGGTCCGCTCCCCGCAGCCATCCGCGCTGAGCGACGGCGGCCCCGCCGATGACCAGGACGTCCGTACTCTCGGACCGGTCCCCATCCTGCGCCGCACGTCGGCCGAGGCTCCGCCCGTTCCCAAGTGCTGGACGGCGAGCGGGATTTGGCGGTACCTGTGTGCATGCTCGCTGTGCTACACGGTACTTGGAGACCGGTACAGCATGCGGCGACCGCAGGTCGCTCGGGGGCCGAGAGTCCGTGAAATTCCAAGAAGGTGGCGTCGACGTGACAGAGCCGAGCAGCCAGACACAGTACAACGCCCAACCCGACGAGCCCCGCACCGCCGTCGGCACGACGCTGCACGCCGGGGCCAGGGGCCCGGCGGCGACCCGCGGCAGGACGACGATCGCGGACGGAGTCGTGGAGAAGATCGCGGGGATCGCGGCAAGCGAAGTGCCCGGAATCCACGCACTGGGCGGCGGGTTCAGCCGCACCATGGGTGCGATGCGGGAACGGGTCCCCGGGGGACGCTCCAGCGCGGGGCGCGGCGTCAAGGTCGAGGTCGGCGAGAAGCAGACCGCCATCGACCTGGAGATCGTCGTGGAGTACGGCGTGAGCATCACCGACGTCGCCGCGGATGTGCGCGAGAACGTGATCGCGGCGGTGGAACGCATGACAGGCCTCGAAGTCGTCGAAGTGAACATCTCCGTCAACGACGTGCACCTGCCCGAGGAGGACACGAAACGGTCGGGCGAGGGACGGCTGCAATAGCGCTCCGGGGCGGCCGGGAGTTCCTGAAGCCTGTCGCGCAAAGCGTTGATCGACAGTTCTGCGCCGTGAACAACGTGCAGCCGCAGCTGGAAGAGCTGCTGTTCGGTTCGGTGGAGAACATGTCGGTGGAGTCGGTCGACGTAGTTGACGCTGTCGTAAGAGTGGAGGCCCAGTCCACGGCCAGGCGGGCAGCCTGTTCGGGCTGCGGGTGCTGGTCGAGTCGAATACACGGCTCCTACCCGCGGTTTCCCCGTGATCTACCCACGTCAGGCAAGCTTGTCGTCCTGTCGTTGCGGGTGCGTCGGTTCCTCTGCGTGGAGGGCTCCTGCCCGCGCAAGACGTTTGCCGAGCAGGTGCCCGAACTCACCCGTCGGTTCGGGCGTCGGACTGAACGGTTGCGATCGACGCTCGTATCCGTCGGTCTCGCGCTCGCGGGACGGGCTGGCGCCCGAATGTCCGACGCCTTCGGCGTACGGGTCAGCCGGAACACGTTGCTGAGGCTGATCACCTCGCTGCCGGATCCGCCCACCGCCACGCCGCGCGTGCTGGGCGTCGACGAATACGCTCAGCGCAGGGGCCGGATCTACGGAACTGTTCTCGTCGACGTCGAGACACGCCGTCCGGTGGACCTCCTTCCGGACCGGGAAGCAGACACCCTCGCGGCCTGGCTGTCCGAACGACCCGAAATCGAGATCATCTGCCGGGACCGGGCCCTCTTCTACGCGGAGGGCGCTACCCGCGGCGCTCCTCAAGCCGTGCAGGTCGCCGACCGATGGCATCTCTGGCACAACCTCGGGGAAACCGCCGAGAAGTGCGTCTACCGGCAACGTGCCTGCCTGCGACCTGCACCCGAATCACCGGTGGTGGCAGACCAGGTGTCGGAGTCGCCCGCGTCCTCGCCGTGGCCAACGGGCCACCGGTTCGCCGAACGCACTCGCGCTAAGCACTCCGCCATCCACGCGCTGCTGGCCGCCGGTCACAGCAAGCGGGCCATCGCCCGGCAGCTCGGCATGGGCCTCAACACCGTCCTCCGCTTCTCCCGCGCCACCGAGCCGGAGCAACTGTTCACCGGACAGTGGCAAAGCCGCCTCACCGAGCTCGACGCCTACAAGCCCTACCTCGACCAGCGATGGCAGGAAGGCTGCACCAACGCCTGGAAATTGTGGGAAGAGATCAAGGCACAGGGCTACCCGGACGGCTACGGCAACGTCCGCGCCTACGTCAGACGGAACCTACGTGGCAAGCCCCAGCCGGTCGGCCCCGGACGCCATCCACCCGCGCCGTCACCCGCTGGATCCTCACCCGCCCCGACGCCCTGGCCGAGAGCGACCGGCTCCAGCTCAAGGCCGTACTGGCCGGCTGCCCCGAACTGGACGCACTCACCGAGCATGTGCGCTCCTTCGCCCACACGCTCACCCAGCTGCAGGGCCACCAACTGCCGGCATGGATCGAAGCGGCAACCTCCACCGACCTGCCCAGCCTCCAGCGATTCGCCCGGCACCTGGAAGGCGACCTCGACGCCGTCATCGCCGGACTCTCGCAGCCGTGGAACTCCGGAGTCGTCGAAGGCCATGTCAACCGGATCAAGATGCTGAAGCGTCAGATGTTCGGCCGAGCCGGCTTCGAACTCCTCCGCAAGCGCGTCCTGCTCTATTCCTGAGTTTGCCGTTTACCATTCGGCTCCGGCGAAGGCGGTTCGTCATCGGCGGCGAGGGTGACTTGGGCAGTCGATGACCAAGGCTCCCGGGGCGGATCCCAGCTCACCTCGACGTCGGTGTCGTGGAAGTCGCGCGTGAGTTCCGTCACCATCACCGCCGTTGCGGCCCGCGCGTCCTGCGGGTCGGTGTTGATCGGCACGTCCAGCCGACCGCAGAGATTTCCGCTTTCGGTGAGGACGCTGGTGCGCCAGCCCTCCGGCGTCGCAATCAGGAAGATCCCCTTCGGAATGCCCCAGGCGGGCCGCTTCTTCTTCTCCTTCTTGCGTCTCACCATGCCGCTATCCAACATCGTCGAGTTCATGGTGATGAGTCTGGGTGGAGGATCACCCGCCACCGCACGGTTTGGTGCTTGCCTTGCACAGCAGGCTGAGATCCTTCAGGGCAGATCGTCGATGAGCCCGAAGCCCTCCGGAAACTCCTCCAGGAATTCACGGCGAGCGGGGTTGGTCTCGGCAGCTGCCATCTCCCCGAGCAGGGCGATCAGCTCCTGCTGCTGATCACTCGGCAGCGTGCTGACCACGTGGGCAACGCCCTCCATGACCTTGACCGCGTCGTCCTGATCCATCTGCTCGTCTTCGCTGCCGTCGATGAACCACAGGGCATCGACCAAAGCCTCGGCCAAGGCACGAGTCAGGGACGGATACGAGGACGTCACAACGGTCTCCCAGCGGATCAACAGCAGAGTCCGGCCATCCCACCACACACCACTGACATCACTATCCGTGAGGCTCCACAAGAATTGGACCAGAACCCATTCTCGTGAACAAAGCCAACGGTCCGTCCCCCGAGCGGCTGCGTGAGCAGTTCGAGGGGGTGATCTGGCGGTTCCGTACCAGTAGTCAGTGGCGGGAGATGCCAGGTGAGTTCGGCCCGTGGCCGACGGTCTACGGCCGCTTCCGGGTCTGGAGGGACGCCGGCGTCTTCACCGCACTGCTGGAAGGCGTGATCTCTGAAGCCGCCCGCCAGGGGAAGGCTGACTTGTCCCTGGTCGGCGTGGACTCCACCACCGCCCGCGCTCACCACGACGCTGCCGGGATATGCATCGGCAGGGAGGTCATGGACGCTCTCGAGGAAGCCGCCGCCGAGCAGGAGCGGGCCCGGCAAAAGGGGGCGGCCCGCCGGAACAGAACGGGCAGGACAGCGGTGCCGGCCCCGAGCGGGAAGAGCAGCGGCGCATCAGGCGGCGGTGCAGACTCCGCCTGAAGGAAGCCCTGCTTGGCAGGTCCCGTGGCGGGCTGACGAGCAAGGTTCATCTCGCCGCGGACCGCAAGTGCCGTCCGTTGTCGTTCGTCCTGACCGCGGGGCAGGCCGCCGACAGCCCGCAGTTCGTCCCCGTGCTGCAGCAGAAGGTCCGGGTCCGTCTACCGGTCGGCCGTCCCCGGACCCGGCCTGGGGCTGTCGCCGCGGACAAGGCCTACTCATCCCGCGCCAACCGCGCCTACCTGCGCAAACGCAACATCAAGGCAGTCATCCCGGAGAAGAAGGACCAGGCCGCCAACAGGAAGAAGAAGGGCAGCCGGGGTAGCCGGCCCACATGCCACGATGCCGATCTCTACAAGGAACGGAACACCGTCGAGCGCCTGATCAACAAGCTGAAAGCCTGGCGGGGCATCGCGACTCGATACGACAAGATGCCCGAAAGCTACCTCGCCGGCCTCCACCTCCGCGCCTCGATGATCTGGATCAACGACCTCCTGAAGACAACCACCTGATCACGACGTCACACAGGCCCTAGTCGGGGATTCCTGGCATGCCCCAATGGGCGGCTCTGTCGCCGACTTTGGCTTTCGGGCATGTGTGGCGCCATGTCGTGAGGGCCGGGGGGCGGCCCGGGCGTCCGAAGAGGAGCTGTCTGCCGTGCAGGCTCAGGCGGAGTTTCGCCAGGTCCAGGACGTTGTCGTGGATGAGGAGGACACGGGCTACGTGGTGGGGGTCGTGTTCGGTGATCCGCCCGCCGACGCGGCGGAGGCGGAGTCTGGCAGGGCCGTCGGCTTCGCCCGGGACAACGCGCGCCTCGACCAGACGCCGTCGGTCCCACGCCCAGTACGCGATCTCCCCGAGCAGGTAGAGGACACCTGCGTAGAGGACCCATGTGGCGTTCGAGTCCGTCCACAGCAGCAGGCCGAGGAAGCCGAGGCAGCCGGCCGTCACCCCGATGCGCCGGAGCCGCGGAACCATCTGCATGCTCTTGTCGTCCGCGTCCCAGAGCAGGTCTTCGCCGGCAGCCATGCCGCCATCATGGGCCCTGCCCGTCATCGTGGATACCCCGCCGCAGCGAGCAGGAACGGGCGAACCGGCCGCTGACGGGCGGTCCTCCGCGATTGCTTCCCTGCCGAGTTCCTCGAAGGGGACTCCCCGGCTCTCCGCCCGGCAGCCGATTGATCACGACATCACACGGGCTCTTAGGGCCCGTCCGGCGGATCAGGTCGCGTCGGACCCGCGCCTGCGACCCGATCCGCCGGACACGACTCAGCTCGCCCGTCGGGCGGTGCCGTCGCCGAATGCCCCCTTCGCACCCGGGATCGCGTTCAGCAGGCGGCCCCACTCCGGGTACATCTCGACCTTGTGGGTGTGCAGGGCGAGGATCCTGGCGTCCAGATCCGGGTCGGGATCGTCCGAGAAGCGGAACGCGGCGAGCTGCTGAAGGTGCGGGATGATCAGCCAGTCCCCTTCGATGTGCGCCGGTTCGTGCAGGTAGCGCTCCAGAGCGGCCAGGTTCGGGACGCCCGCGCAGTACACGTGCGTGAAGCCTTCGGCGGGGTCGCCGAAGTACCGGCCGACGGTCGCGAACGCGACCGGCTCCGTGCTCGCCGTCCGACGCATCGCGGCGAGCACCGCCTCCTTGTCCGCTTCCGACGTGCCGTCCTTGAAGCTGAATCGCAGGGTGTTCACGATCATGTGGCGCTCCTTTCGGATCTCCTCAATCTGAACTCACTGGTTCAAGTTAATGGTCCGACTGGTCGGATAACACGGGTTCCGGAAAATGAACCAGCGGGTTCAACTCGGCCCGGGGCGGCGGTAGTCTGCCGCCGTGACGCCAGTGACCACGGCCGCCGCCGGACGCCCCGCCCCTCGGGGGCGCATCGACAAGCGGCAGGCCATCCTCGACGCCGCCTTCGACGTGTTCGCGCGGCGCGGATACGCGCAGGCATGTGTGCGGGAGATCGCCGACGAGGCCGGCGTCGCCAAGCCGACCGTCTACAACCATCTCGGAGACAAGGAGAATCTGTTCCGGCACGCGATGGCGGCCGCGGCCGACCTGGTCATGGCGGAGAACCTCGCTGTCGTCGAGCGGCTGCGCGAGCCGGGCGACGATCTGCGGGCCCGGCTGGAGGACACCGCGTACCGGCTGCTGAAGGTGTGCTGCGGTGAACGGGCCGGTGCGCTGCGGGCGCTGACGTATGCCCAGCTCGCAGCGTTCCCCGACCTGGCGGAGGTCGTGCAGGCGCGTACGGCGGGGCGGCTCGGCGAGGCGCTGGCCGACCGGTTCGCACGCCTGGCACTCGCCGGATGGCTGCGCACCGAGGATCCCGCGCGTGCGGCCGAGCAGTTCCTCGCCCTGCTCACCGGCCCCATGGAGGCCCGCTCGCGGCTCGGCACACGGGTGGTGGGGGTCGCCGAGACGCGGGAGATCGCGTGGTCGGCGGTGGACACGTTCTTGCGGGCCTACGGCAGCGAAGGTGTCCAGTCGGTATCCGGCTGATCATGTGACTGCCTGATCGCCGACTCGTTGTGCCTGGCGTGGGGCGGGGTGAGGTGACGAATGCCGAGTGGGTCGGGCTGGAGCCCATGCCGTCCGGCTCTCACCCCGGTGCCTGGCAGGGGAGGGACAGCCGTTGCAGGTCCTTCGCCATTTGCTCGGGCGCCATGGTGTCGGTGACGGAGAGGCCGTTCGAGGCGAACCTGCCAGCGTAGGCGGTGGCCCACTGGGGGACCGGCGGGTCAAGGCGTGGTCTGCTTCGCGGCGTCTTCCGGCAGTAGGGCCAGGAGTTGCCGCGTGTGACCGGGAAGCTCGGCGTCTGCGAGCCCGGCGATCAGGTCCGCCAGGCGTACGGGCTGATCGACCAGTACCTTTCCGTTGGACAGGAGCAGGGTGGGTACCAGGGTGTTGCGCTCGGTCTCGCTGAGCATCGGGCCGGCGAGTGCGCACAAGGCGTCTGCCTGGACTCGGATGCGGTTGCGCAGCCCCACGTTGCCGCCGGCGAGCGTGATGACGCGGTCGAGGGTCCAGGTGTCCTGCGCCGTGCGGTTGTCGTACGTCGTGGTCGCTCCGGTGGCGGCGGCGCAGACGGCGCTGATGGTGGCCGCGTCGATGAGGGCGACGTGCGCCAGGATCTGGTCGGCGTCCCATGCGCCGTCCGGCGGAGCGGGTCGGGTGTCGTCGCATGCGGCCACGGTGGCCGCGGCGTCCAGCAGTGCTCGATAGGCGTCCTGGAGCGTGATGGTGTCCATCGTGGTCTTCCCTCCACGGGTGTGGGCGGAGTGGGTGCGGGGGAGGGGTCGGTGCGGGGCGTCATGCGGACGCGGGCGCGCCTTGGAGGGCACTGGGGAGGGTGGATCGCTTGAGGCGTGGCCGCGAGCCGCTTCCGGCCTCGTCCTGGCGCGACACCTTCTGGTCGTTCGCGGCCACGCCTCAAGGGTGTCGTGTCCAGACCGAGCCGGCAGGCCCGCGCGGTCACTGCTGGTGCGCTTCCCCCTCGGCCGCCTCCGCGATGCGTTTGATCCTCGCCAGGCGGCGATCCCAGTCGGATGCGAGCGAGGCCATCCAGTGGGCCGTGGCGTCGAGCGCCTCGGGGCGTACGGTGAAGCGCACCTCGCGTCCGACCTTCACGCTGCCGACCAGTCCGGCCGCATCGAGAACTGCCAGGTGCTTGACCACCGCCTGACGCGAGATGGGAAGGCCGCCGGCGAGCGTGGTCGCGGTGGCCTGGCCCTGCGACGAGAGCAGGTCCAGCATCTGACGACGAGTCGGATCGGCGAGGGCGGTCAGGACGCTGTCGACGACGTCGCCGTCGGGGGAAGGGAGATCCACCACGGTGGGGTCACGCGGCCCGTGCGGCGAGAGTGTCGAGGCACTGCTCCCATCCGCCGGTGTGGTCCTTGATGACGTTGCGGCGGTTGTCCTCGGATGTCGGCAGGGCGTCGAATCCGCTCTCCACGACGCGCAGCCGGGTGCCCTCGCCCTCGGGGGTCAGGGTGAACTCCACGAGCGTCGAGTTGTCCTCGCGCAGCTCTTCGCCGGGGAACGCGCTCACCCACCGGTACGCCAGGTAGTTCGGCGGGTCGGTCTTCTCCACGCGGATCGGGAAGGCGCCGTGTTCGGAATGCCGGGCGATCAGGGACTGGCCTTCCGTGGCTTGTGTGCCGCGCACGCTCTCGTCGTCGGTCGCCCAGAACCCGGGCTCGGCCACGAGCGGCCAGACCTTCTCCGGTGCTGCCGCGATGACGATTTCGCGCTCGATGCGGGTGTTGGTCATGGCGTACTCCCTCGCTGTCCTCTGCCTCAATTGGATGTGCAACTTCATGGTTGCACAACAGCACGTCATGCGCAACCGCCGGGTTGCGTGTCGCTGGATCTCGCGCCTCGGAGCTCGTGACAGGACCACGAGTGTGAGCCTTCATGGGCGGCCGCTTCGGGTATCCGTACCGACGCACTGACGCCCCGTTGACGGAGCGGAGCGGTCGGACCAGTCCTGGTCGGCCCGGGACCGTCGAGAGGGCGACAGCCACGGCGGATCGTGGAAACGTCTACGTCGACATGGTCGGCGACCTGTCCCACCCGGGGCACGTCGCGCTGTTCAGAGCCGCGCGTGCCTTCGGGGAGAGGCTGAGCGTCGGGGTGCTGTCGGACGAGGTCGCCGCCAGGTACAAGCGCAGACCCATCGGGACGCCGGCCGGAGCGGGTCGCCGCGATCGAGGCGTGCCGGTACGTCGATGTGGTTCTCCGAGACGCGCCTTATCGCCTCTCGAACCAGTTCCGTCCTCGGCACGGCATCGACGTGGTCGTGCATGGGGACGACTTCTCGGTGGACGCGATCCTCGGTGGGCGCGATCAAGGACGTGTTCGGCCCAGTGGCCGACGCCGGGAAGCTGCGCCTGGTGAGGTACACGGCCGGTGTCGCCACGACCGAACTCGTCCGACGGTTTCGTGCGGCGGATCCGTCGTGAGGAGGTCAGGCACAGGGGGCGCCGGCGATGACCTCGCGCGGATCGCGCGGGAGATCCTCCCGGCACGGCGGGTATGTCAGAGGTGCGTGCCACCGTGTGGTCGTGCGGGCTCCCGCGGAGCCATCCGGATCGGTGCTGGAGGAGCAGAGTGACGGCAGAGGCTGAAGGTTGGGTTGGCATCGGCTGGGACTGGGCCGACGTCCAGGACGTCCGCCGACGCCTCGATCGGGGTGCCGACCCGGAGGCATGGAGTGGGGGACGGCCTCTCCATCGGGCCGCGGCGTCCGGCTCTCCGGAGGTTGTCGCGGAGCTGGCTCGGCGAGTTGCGGACGTGGACGCCCTGGAGAACGGAGTGACGGCGCTGTGGGAGGCCGTCGTGTCCCGGAAGCCCGACAACGCACGGGCTCTGGTCGCCGCCGGGGCCGACCCCTGGCGGGAGTCGATCGGTGGCTGGTCGCCAGGTCGGCTCAGCCTGGCCGGGCCGAAACCAGGCTTGTTCAGCGTTCCTTCCGGTCAGCGGCTGAGCGGTACGGAGCGCGCGGCAGCCGAGGAGGCCGTGCGGCTCGTCGGAGCACTCGGCGACATCTATGCCGAGGGCACGGGGCTGGCCTGCGTCACTGGGATCGACGCGGCCGAAGCGGTGCGCCGCTTGGAGGCGACGCCCACGTCGGACGAAGACATTCATGAGTTGCTGGAGGACCCGTACGCGTACGACGTGGACGAAGCGCTCCAGGTCGTCGGAGTGACGTCCGTGGCGGGTGGCTGCGTCGTGAGCCAGCCTTGGGGATACGCGCCACGGATGCCGGGCGTCCTCACCCGGCTGTCCGTCGGGACCGTCTGCTACGGCCTGTACGCCAACCCCAAGAGCGGTGATCAAGGCAGCATTTCCCGTGATGGTTCCGTCTCCGCCTGGGACTTGCACCCGGGTGGTGAGCCGCAGGAGGGAAACACCTCCGAGGAAGTCCTGGCCGCCTACCTCTACTACTGCAACGCGGTGGCCTACTCGTGCGCCTTCGCCGGCCTGCGCCTGGTCGATGCGCGCGCGATCGTCGGGCGTCCCGATCTTTGGGTGCGACTGCCAGAGCGCGACCATTGGAGACTTTGAGACTTTGAGACTCTGGGACTCTGAGGCGCTGAACGGGCCGGTGCGAGCGGCAACCTTCGCCTGCGAGTCTCGCGCCGCCTGTATCCCCGCTACCAGTCGCGTCGGTCGTACCTTGCCTTGGCTGCCCGTCGGCAGACAGCGCTTCCGACCGCCACGCAGAAACTGATCAGTGTGGCCGTGCCCCATCGCGCGTCGGTCATGACGCAGCCATAGGCCGCGATGCACGTGGACAGGGTCATGAAGAACGTGATCGTGCAGATCATCCGCAGCGGGACCAGGTACCACATCGGCTTGACTTCGCCCGCGGACATGGCTCGCCGAGTATGACCGGCGCGTTCTTCGGGCTCCACGTCAGTGGCCATGTCTCGGACGATGGCGGCGAACCGCCGATCGATGTCCGCGTCCGAGGAATCCGGCTTACCGTCCTCACCCACGATGAACCCCGTCTCGCCGGCCGGCGTCGAAGCTTCCGATCCTCCCGTCGCCGGGTTGTCTCGTCAATGTCCTTCGCCGGAGGGGTGGTTGGACGACCCGGCGGTCGAACCGCCTCCGGCCGCCTCCGCGCCCACGTCCTGTCGCGGGCGCGGAGGCAGGGCCGTAGGTGGTACGGATCCCGCTCGCTCGTTGACGCGTATCCGCCGGTGCGTGGTGTTGCTGCTCAGCGCCTCGTCTCGTACCTGGTCAGGACCACGCCGCCGGGAAACGTCCGTGTCTCCACCAGGTTCAGGTTCACCCAGCTGTCCAGCGTGGCGAAGAACGGTGTGCCGCCGCCCACCAGGACCGGATGCGTGGCGATCTCGTACGCGTCGATCAGTCCGGCGCGCAGGGCCGCCCCGGCGAGGGTCGCGCCGCCGATGCTCATGGGGCCGCCGTCCTCGGCCTTGAGCCGGGTGATCTCGGCGATCGCGTCACCGTTGACCAGGCGGGTGTTCCAGTCGACCTTGTCGATCGTCGAGGAGAACACCACCTTCGGCGTGTCGCGCCAGGTCCGCGCGAACTCGATCTGCGCAGGAGTGGCGCCCGGCTGTTGGTCGCCGGTCGGCCAGTAGGAGCTCATCGTCTCCCACAACTTGCGCCCGTACAGGGACAGGCTGCTCGCCTGCTCGTGGTCGAGCCACCACTGGAACAGCTCGTCGCTCGGCGGCCCGCCCCAACTGATGTCGTCCCCGGCCGCGGCGATGTAGCCGTCCAGGGACAGGTTCATGCCGTAGATCAATTTCCGCATGGCCCAGCCTTCCGCTCATGGGTGTCCGTCGTGCGGACCGGCGCGACGCGGGAAACTCATCCATGTGCGGTCAGGGAGCGCCGGTAGTCCTCGTGCTCGGAGTTCAGGGTCGTGCCCTCGGTCGACGCGGACAAGTCGGCTGATCTGGACCTCGACCGCGTCAGCTCTGAAGGCACCCGAAGGCGGTCCGCCTACCGGGCCTTCTCGACGCGGGTGGTCTCGCTGTCCAGGGGAGTGCCGTCGGCGCCGGTCGGGACGATGTCCGGTACGGGAGTGCCGTGTTCATCGACCAGCGTGGAGTGGGCTTCGCCGGGGGCGAAGGCGTGGCGTTGCCCCCACTGCCGCAGGGTGACGACGACGGGGAAGAGGTCGCGGCCGGCGTCGGTGAGCACATACTCCTGGCGGCGGCCCGACGGCGCGGTGCGCTGGGCGAGAAGCCCGTACGAGATGAGCTTGCGCAGACGCTCGGTGAGGATGTTGCGGGCGATCCCGGTGCGCCGCTGGAACTCGGTGAACGACCGCGCCCCGTCCATCGCGTCGCGGATGACCAGAAGGCTCCACCGGTCGCCGACGAGGTCGACCGTGCGGGCGACAGGGCAGTCCGGGTCGGTCCAGTCCGGCTGCGAGGCGCGCGTGGTGGTGCGCGGCATGACACCTCCCAATGAGTTGCGAATTGAAACCAGCATGCCCTAACGTCGAAACGGTTGCAATTCGCTACTGATTGGGGTTGGGGCGCGATGGACGTATGGCGGCGACTGCTGCTCGCGGCGGTGTGCGGCCTTGCCGTGGCCGGCATCTATGCCGCGCAGCCGGTACTGGAGCCGATGGGACGGGATCTCGGTGTGTCGACAGCGCACACGGGGTGGATCGTGGCGATCGGTCAGTTCGGCTACCTGGCAGGGCTGGTACTGCTCGTGCCGCTCGGCGATGTCGTTGCCCGCAGGCGCCGGCTCATCGCCGCGCACCTGGCCGTCACCGCGGCGGGCATGACGCTCACGGCCGCGGCGTCAGCCGCGTGGATGGCGTTCGCGGGGCTCGCGACAGCCGGGATGTTCGCGGTCGTCGTACAGACCACGGTCGCGTACGCCGCATCCGTCTCGCCGCCTGCCGAACGCGGGCGGAACATCGGCTTCGTGACCTCAGGTGTGGTCGTCGGCATCCTGGGCGCGCGCGTCGTCACCGGCGCACTTGCCCATGTGTGGGGCTGGCGGAGCGTCTACGTCGTACTGGCGGAGCTCTCGCTCGGGCTCGCGGCTCTCGTTCTCGCCGCCCTGCCGTCGGAGGAACGTCCCGGCCGGCCTGCGGGGTACCGGCAGGCCGTCGCTTCCCTCGGCCAGCTCTTCGGCCAGCGCCTGTTGCTGACGCGGGGACTCATCGCGTTCTTCTTGTTCGCCTCCTTCGGAACGCTGTGGAGCGGCCTGTCCCTGCCGCTCACGAGCGCGCCGTGGTACCTGAGCGAAAGTCAGGTCGGACTGTTCGGCATCGCGGGGCTCGCAGGCGCCCTCGGCGCCGCACGCGCGGGACGGTGGGCGGATGCGGGACGGACGACTCAGGTCGCCGGTCTCGCGCTTGTCCTGCTCGTCCTCTCGTGGGCGGCGATCGCGCAACTCCCCTCGGCGCTGGGGTTTCTCATCGTCGGCATCGTGGCCCTCGACTTCGCGGTCCAGGCCGTCCACGTCAGCAACCAGCACCTGCTCACCACCGCGCATCCGGAACGCACCAGCAGCGTCATCGGCGCCTACATGGTCTTCTACTCGCTGGGCTCCGCCCTTGGGGCCACCGCGACCACGGCCATCTTCGCTGTCCACGGCTGGGCGGGTTCCAGTCTCCTCGGGGCGGGATTCGCGGTCTGTGCACTGGCCGTCTGGGCGATGGGCGGGAGGTTTCCCCGCGACGGCGCGTACGTCCGTCGGCTCGGGGCTCAGCGAGCACGAGTGAGCCGTGAGGGGGCGGGGCACGTCGGGCGGTGACCGACGGTCGCGAAGCCCTGGCCGGCGAGGGCGCCCTGCGTGAGGGTCTGCCGCGTCCCGCGGTTGATGGTTGTAGGTGGGACCCGCGGCGCGGTGTGGCGAGCGCGTTCACCGGGCCTGATGGCCGCGGGCTTACGTGGTCAGGTGCGGGCCGGTTTCGCGGAGGAGGTGGACTCCCAGGCGGCCTCGATGATGCGCCAGATCGGGGATGAGCGGTTCGTGAGGCGCCCGGTCGGTGACTGCCCGTGTGAGGCGTTGCTCGAAGTCCTCGTCCTGCTCGAACACCAAGGCCTCTTTGGAGGCGAAGTGGGAGAAGAGCGTGGTGACGGCCACGTCGGCCTCGGCTGCCACGTCGCGGATGCCTACCGCGTCATACCCACGCTCCAGGAAGAGCCGCAGGGCGGTGTCGGCGATCTTCTGGCGGGTCATGGCCTTTTTGCGCTCACGGCGTCCGCTCGGCACGGTCATGGACTCACGCTCTTCCGACGGTCGACCGCGAGGGATGAGCCGAAGGCCGCGAGGCCATCGGGCACGCCCGCGACGACGCCGGCCTCACCGGCACGCTGTGCGTCGCCGGCCACGGCACCTGGCTCTGCCTCACACCGTGACGGCCTCTCACCCGCCGCAGTTCCCCGTGCCTCTCGTACGCATCGATCGTGAGCCGCTTGCGGCAGAGCCCTCGGCAAGCGGCTCGTGTACAAGTCGGCTGCCTTTCCAGCGGTGCGGGTCCTCGACCTACGGCAGGGGCCCCGCACCCTCCCCCTACGTGTGCCGGAGTCGATGCGTCGGATGGCGGTCCGGGCGGCTGAGGAGGGAGCCGAGCCAGCCCAGGGCGAAGCCGACCGGCACGGTGATCACGCCGGGCGCCGTCAACGCCGTGAGGTGGAAGTCCAGTTGAGGGAAGACGGCGGTCGGGGCGCCCGAGACCATCGGGGACACGGCGGTCAGGCCGAGGCTCAGCAGGGTGGACCCGTACAGGCACCACAAGGCTCCCCGGGCCGTGAAGCGCGGCCACAGCAGGGAGTAGACAAGGACCGGTGCGAGGGCTGAGGCTGCCAGGGTCGCCGCCACGGTGGACAGCACCAACAGCGGCCACTCGCCCGCTAGTACGGCGAGAATCATGGCGACCGCACCGATGACCGGAGCCGTCCAGCGGGCCAGAGCGGAGACCGCTCCAGGACGTACGTCACCGTCGTGCAGGGCATGGGCGTACAGGTCGTGGGCGACCGTGCGCGCACCGGCCAGGACGACATCCGCCACCGTCGCCAGCGCGGCCAGGAAGACGGCGCAGGCCACCGCCGACAGGAGCAGGCCACCCCCGTCCAGCGCGGCGGCGAGCGACAGGGCCGCGCCGGCCGTGGGATCGGCGCCCGCGAGGCCGGCCCCGCCGACCACCGCGGCGGCGCCGAAGCCGACCACCGCCAACAGCGCCGAGATCACCAGCATCTGGCCGACCGCCCAGCGCATCGCCGGCCGGGTCTCCTGCGCACGCCGCACGCCCAGGACACGCATCGTGACCTGGGGCAGACAGGCGATGCCGAGCGGAAGCGCGAGCGCGGTGCCGAGCTGGTTCAGGACACCGACGGCGTCGGAGCCGTACTGCACACCGGAGCCGAGCAGCGCCTCCCCGAATCCGCTCCTGTCCACAGCGGCCGCCAGCAGCCGGTCCGGGTCCCACGAGAACCGGCGCAGGACGACGAGGGCCAGGGCCGCGTACACGAGCAGCAGGACGACGACCTTCACGATCTGCACCAGCGCGGTGCCGCGCAGACCGCCCGTCACGGCGAGCGACACCATGAGGACCCCGACGATCACGACGCACGCCGTCCTGGCGCCGGGGCCCGACAAGCCGAGGACACGCGCGGTCATCGCTCCGACCGCGGACAGTTGGAGGACCAGGAAGCACAGGCACACCAGGAGCGTCACCAGGGCGAGGCCGACCCGGACCGAAGGGCCGGGCAGCCGGTGCGCCACCGCGTCGCCGATCGTCCGCCGACCGGCCCGGCGCAGCGGCTCGGCGAGCACCATGGCCAGCAGGACCATGCTCAGCACCATGCCCAGGAGCAGCATCATGCCGTCGTGCCCGGTGACCGCCACCATCCCCGTGATCGCCATCAGGCTGACCGAGGACATGCCCGTACCGCTGATCGCGAGGCCCTGCTGCCACGGCTTCAGCCCGCTGCGCGCCGCGTCGCCCTCGGGGCCGTCGCCACCGTCCTCGGAGCCCGAGTTGGTCACCACACAGAGCAGGCCGCAGAGGGCCATGAAGACGAGGACCCCGACCACCGTGCTCGCCTGCGAGTCACCCACGCTCATGACCACAGCTCCTGACTGCCCGTCACATCGAGGCGTTCGGTGTCCGGGGACCCGAGGCGATCCTCGTGGTGCCCCGAGCGGACCGACGCGACGAGCATGGCCGCCACCAGCGCGGCCATCAGGCACAGGCCGGTGCTCAGATGACCCACGACCCGCGTCCTCATCAGGCCGGGGAAGAAGGCCGAGATCACGACGTACGCGAGGTAGCCCGTCACCACACCCCAGGCGTGGCGGTGCTGCGGGCGCGGACGGCCGGTTCGTAGGGGGCGGTGCGGCGAATTCACGAAGGCTCCACGGAAGTTCGTCAGGGGCCGGGCACGGACGTGGCCCGGAAGGTCAGGAAAGGGGGCGGCCGCGGCGACACGCTGTGCGGTGTCTCCGTCGCGCGGACGATGTGGGGGCCGCCCCGCCCGCCCTGGTCAAGGTGCGTGGTCACCGGCGACCAGGGCAGCATGGCGGCGGCCCCGCGGCACGTCCAGCGCGCGGACGCCGTCCGGCACGCGCCGGGTCCATCGAGTGTCGGGACACAGATTTCCGGCGCGTGGACTGTGCGGGCTCACACCCGGCCCGGGTAGTTCCCGCGCTGCCTGCCCGAAGGCTTCTCCACCGGGGCGGTCCGGCCCGTGATCAGCCCTGGTCTTTGTCCGTGCCATGCCCAACAATGCCAGCACCTGAGAGCCGGCAGCCGTGAGCAGTGGAGGGGACCTTGGAGGCATCGCGATACGGAACGATCGGCGCCGCCCCCGCCAGACCCGCGTCGCCCGCCGACGGCGCCCGGCCGCCCGTGCCGGAGTCGGCCGTCAGCGACCCGCCCCAGGTCGACGCCGTGCTCCAGCGAGCCGCCACCGCCCTGCTGGGCCGGCTCTCCACTCTCGTCGACCGGTCCCTGGCACGGCTGCGGGCCGAGATCGTCCATTACTCGAGTCCGCTGCTCGCCCCACCGGAGGTCGCCCACTCGACGCACGTGGCACTGGAGGTCGCCGTCGGTTCACTCGCCCACCCCGAGCGGTTCGCCGAATCCGGCGAACGGGCCTGGGCGGTGGGACGCAAGAGGGCGGCCCAGGGCATTCCCCTCCTCGCGGTCACGCAGGCGTACCGGATCGGCGCCTCGGTGATCTGGGACGGCCTCGTCGAGGCCGTCATGGAGGAAAGCCCGGAGGACGCGCAACTGCTCGTGTACGCGGCGAACGACTTCTGGCGCTGGGTCGAACGGGACATGAACCTCCTCAAGGAGGCGCACCGGGAACGCACGGTCGGGCTCACCCGCGACGACGCGCGCAAACTGCTGCCCGCTCTGAAGGCGCTGCTCCGCGGTCACAGCGACCCGGTGGACCTGTCGGGTGCCGCGGTCATCCTGGAACTGCCGCTCGTCGGCCGGTACGCCGTCGTCCGGCTCGGCGGAGCGGCGGCGGAACGGCCCGCCGAGGCCCCCGTCCGGCAGGAGGTCGGCGGCCTCCAGCTCAACTGGTGCCCCTACGCCGACGGACAGGTGGTGGTCGCGCTGCTGCGGGACCGGCCGGTGGAACAGCTGCGCGAAGCCGTGCCCGTGGGGGCCGGTGTCCGGGGCGGCCTGAGCCCGGTCGTGGACGGTCTGGCCGGGCTGCGCCGGGCCCGCGAACTCGCGGAACTCGCCCTCGGCACCTGCACGCGGGACGGCGAACTGGCCGCCCTGGAGGACCGCATGTCCGCCGGATTCGTCCTGTCGCGGCCCGACCTCGCGGGGGAGCTCATCACCCGCACCCTCGGCGAGGTGATGGCCTTGGAGGCGACGGACCGGCGGATTCTGATGGAGACCCTGGAGGTGTGGTTGGACTGCCAGGGGTCCGCCGGGCAGGCAGGCACCCTGCTGTACTGCCATCGCAACACCGTGCTGAACCGGCTGCGCCGGCTGGAGCGGCTCACCGGGCGCCGCCTGGACCACCCCCGGGACCTCATCGACCTGGCGCTGGCCCTCGACGCGTACCGACTCAACGGCGCCGCCTGACGAGGCAGCGGGGCGCCACCGCGCCGGTGAGCATGCCGGGCACCGTCACCGTGAGGGTGCCCGGCGCCGTGGGGGCGCCGGGCACCAGGGGTCACGCGACCGCGTTCTGGGCCCGGTCGAAGTTGGGCGGCCATGAAGCCATCGCCACGTGGCCGACGCAGCCCGCCCAGATGGTGCGCGCGCCGTCCAGCATCGCGCTCACGTCCGGGTTGATGAGCTCGTCGCAGCTGGACCACACGGCGGTGTACGTCGTCGGCCCCGGCGTCTCGTCACCGGAGTTCAGGGCCCGCATGAACGGGCTGTACACGGCGAGGTCCTGGCACGCCGGCTGGATGGCGCAGCCCTCCACCCCCAGGCCACCGTGGTTGGCGCCGGCGATCGAGACGAAGTCGTCGACGTACTGCGTGCCCCCGAGGAACTTCAGGTACCAGCGGACCACCGGCGCACCCATGGAGTGGGTGACGATGTCGACCTTGGCCGCGCCGGTCCTCGCCCGCAGCACGGCGACCTCGTCGACGACCTCGGCCGCGCTCTCCTCCAGGCTCTGCCAGGTGTTGTAGTTCATCATCTGCAGCGAGCCGGGGTCCCAGCCCTCCCGCTCGAAGTCGGCGATCATGTCGGTCCAGGTGAGAGGCCCGTCGAGGTAGATACCGTGGACGAACAGCACGGGGTCGTGGGCGGCGGCCTGCGCGGGCGCGGCCGGCAGGAACAGGGCGGCCAGGGTGCAGACGACCGTCAGGACGGCTGCTGTGACCGAGGTGAGGATTCTTCGCATGGGGCGGCTCTCCTCAGGTGAGGAAGGGGGAGGGGCACAGGGCGGTGAGCGGGCCACTGCCCGGTGCGCGGCACGCCGGGATCCCCGTCCGTCGGGTCGGGGCGCGGTGCCGTGGCTGGAGGCTAGGAGCGCCGGAGCCGCTCCCACCAGGGCTCGGACACCGGTCGGCGGCGGTCCGGACGAAGCGTGTTCGCGGGCACACCCCCGCCGCCGACCGCACTGTCGCCCCGCCCCTTGACGACACGAGAACGGCCCCGCGCGGCGTCGAGCCGTGCGGGGCCGTCGGCCTCGGTGCGCGTGTCTGAGAGCGGGGAGAGTTCCGGATCAGTCGCGCGCGGCCAGGTACTCGGCGACGGCCGGGACCTCGGTGGCGTCCTGGACGGTCTTCAGACCGCCCGGCACGCCTGCCGCGGGCCGCAGGACGTAGCTCTTGCGGCTGGGCGACTTCGCCGGGTCGGAGAAGTCCAGCACGCTGCCCATGCCCTTGTCGAAGCGCTTGAGGGTGCGCAGACCGGCCGTGATGCCCGCCCGGCTGAGGTCCTTGGCCTCGCAGGCGGCCTTGAGCGCCTCGACGAGCACCGCGCCGTTGGTCGTGCCGACCTGGACGCCGACGTTCAGCTCCTCCTTCGGGTACTTCGCCCGGTAGTCCTTGACGAGCTTCTTCACCCCGGGCAGGTCACTGCTGAGCGCGGGCACGCCGCCCGTGACGTAGAGCATCTTCTCCAGGGCGGGCTTCGCCGGGGTGGCGAGCAACTGGGGTACGTAGGCGGCGGCGTGCGCCAGGACCGGCACCTTCAGCCCGGTCGCGGCGGCCACACCGACCAGCGAGGCGGTCTGGCCGGGGGTGCCGGCGAAGACGATCGCCTTGACCTTCGCGGCGCCGAGCGCGGTCACCTGCGCGGTCATGTCGGTCTCGGTGGGCTTGACGGTCCGTACGACGAGGTCGAGGCCGGCCTTCTTCGCCGCGAACCGCACGCCCTCGGCCGCGTTCTCGCCGTACTCGCCCGGCTGGTGCACCAGGCCGATCTCGTCACCGGACTTGAGCCCCTGCGTCCGCACCAGCCAGTCGACGCCGTTGATCATGTCGAGGTCGTAGGTCGTGCTCATCACCTGGATGTGCTGGTGCCCGAGGCTGGAGGCCGCGTTGCCGCCGACCATGGTCACGAGGCCGTCGCGCTCGATGGAGTCGAGCAGCGCCGCCGTCTGGGCGGAGCCCAGCAGCGAGCCCAGCGCCGCGACCTGCGGCTGGACCTCGGCGTAGGCGGCGACCGCCTTCTGCACGTCGAAACCGTGGTCGCGGACGACGAGCTTCAGCTTGCGGCCGCACACCCCGCCCGCCGCGTTGACCTGGTCGACGTAGAGCTGCGTCGCCTGGAGGGAGGGCTTGCCGAGGGGCGCCGCCGGGCCCGTGAGGTCGGTGATGATGCCGACTCTGATGGCGTCGGCGGTCACGCCGGGTCCCGTCTTGACGCCACCGGCGTTCGTGCCGTCCGCGGAGGAGCCGGTCTTGCCGCTGCAACCGGCCAGTGTCAGGACGAGCGAGACGGCTACGGCGGCGGTTCCGAGGTGCGTGCGGTTCATGAGGTGGGCTCCTTGAGGGTGGTCCCGCCGGCGGTCTTCGCGGCGGGGGACTGGGGGAGGACGCTCGCCCGGAGACTCCGGAGGGCCCTCGGCAGGGAGGGGCGGGACAGGGAGGCCAGCCCGCCGGGGAAGAACAGCAAGGTGAGGACGAGGGCGGCGCCGTACAGGTAGCGGGCCGCGTCCACCGATCCCAGACCCGGCTCCGTGGACCCCGGCGCGACCACGAGCGGCAGGGCGTCCGCGTAATGGGTGAGCAACTGCGGCAGCACGGTGACGAACACCGCGCCCGCGGCCGCACCGGCGACCGAGCCGAGACCACCGATCACGAGCATCGCCAGGAAGTCCATGGAGAGGGAGAGTCCGAAGGTGTCCGGCACGATGCGCTGGTACGCCAGGGCCAGCAGGGCCCCGCCCGCACCGGCGTACATGGAGGAGACGGTGAACGCCGCGGCGCGGAAGCGGCTGGCCGGCACACCCATCACGGCCGCGGCGACCTCGCTGTCACGCAGCGCGCCCATCGCCCGGCCGGGCCGGCCGAGCAGCAGGTTCCGCGCCGCCAGGTAGGCGGCGACCACCAGCACCAGACCGAAGTACCAGAGCCGTTCCAGTCCGCCGAACGGGACGCCGAACACGCTGAAGCCGTCGGCGGTGTCCGCCAGCGAGAGTCCGAAGAACTCCATCGGCGGCACCGAACGTCCGTTGAAGCCACCGGTGACCGGGGTGGCGTTCACCAGCACGTGCTGTCCGACGAAGACCAGGGCCAGCGTCGCCACGCCCAAGTACATGCTGCGCAGCCTTCCCGAGAGGGGGCTGAAGACCGCCCCCGCGGCCCCCGCGAGCAGGACCGCGGCCAGGAAGGCGAGTGACGGTGGCAGGGACAGACCGGTGAGGTCGTGGCCGTCGCCGGTGTGCGGGGCGTCCGCGCACCACGTGTATCCGTACGCGCCCACCGCCAGGAAGAAGGCGTGGCCGAGGGAGAGTTGGCCCGCCGTACCGGACAGCAGGCTCAGGCCCAGCGCCGCGATCACCGCCGCCATCGCGAACAGACCGGTCTGCAGCCAGAACGCGTCGAGGTAGAACGGCGGGACCAGCAGCAGGACCAGCCCCACGGCCGCCACGGGTCTGCCGGGGGCGGACCGCAGGCGGGCCAGGACGCCCGCGGGCCGCTCCGCGGACAGGGAGGCGAGGGCGGGAGTGGAGGACTGTGGGTCAGACACGTGTGCGCTCCTTGGATCCGAGCAGGCCCTGCGGTCTGGCCATCAGGACCAGGACCATCACCAGGTACGGGACGATGTCGCCGAGGCCGCCGCCCAGCAGGTCGAGGTGCTGCTGGTAGCCGACCGCCGCGGCCTCGGCCATGCCCACGACCAGGCTGCCGAGCAGCGCGCCGCCGACGGACCCGAGCCCGCCGAGGACGGCGGCCGGGAACGCGGCGAGCGCGATGTGGCCCGTGGTCCGGTCGAGGCCGGGGGTGGGGAAGGCGGTCAGGAACACGGCGGCGACCGTGGCCATCAGCCCCGCCAGGGCCCACGCGCTCAGCCGGAGCCGGCCCCCACGTACGCCCATCAGCGCCGCCGCCTCCTCGTCGAGGGACATCGCACGCATCGCGAGACCCCAGCGGGACCAGCGGAAGGCGGCGACGAAGACGCCGACCAGCAGGAGGGCCACCACGAGGCAGGCGATCCGGCTCTGAGGCACGGTGATGCCGCCGAAGGAGACCACCGCCGCGCCCCAGGGATCGCCGGAGCGCAGGACGTCGCCGCCGATGCGTCGGGCGAGTTCGGTCAGCAGCAGGATGTCCACGCCGATGGTGAGGATCGTCGGCACGGCCGGCCCCGACCGGCGCATCCGACGCAGGAGCAGCGCCTCCAGCATCGCGGCCGCTCCGGTGCCGGCCGCGGCGACGGCCACCGCGGCGACGAACCCGAGGGACGCGTGCAGCACCGTCACCAGATAGCCCCCGAGCAACAGCAGGGAGCCGTGGGCGAAGTTCACAACGTGCGAGGCCTTGTGCACGAGGTTGAAGCCGAGGGCGATCAGCGCGTACACGGACCCCAGGGCCAGTCCGTCGAAGCCGGTCTGCAGCAGGGTGTTCACGGGGTCTCCTCCGAGGCCGGTTCGGCGGCTGTTCCGTCGTCGGCGCTGTCACCGGCGGTGCCGAGATAGGCCCGCACGACGGCCGGGTCGCGTTGCACCCGCTCCGGGGCGCCGCCGCCTATCCGGCGCCCGAAATCCAGCACGGTCACCTCGTCGGCGAGCCGCATGACCATCCCCATGTCGTGCTCGACGATCAGGATCGAGATGCCGAGGGCGTCCCTGATGTCGGTGATGGTCCGTGCCATGCCGACGCGCTCGGCGGTGTTCATCCCCGCCACCGGCTCGTCGAGCAGCAGAAGCCTCGGCTCCATGCACAGGGCGCGTGCCAGTTCGACGCGCTTGCGATCGCCGTACGAGAGCAGGGCGACCGGTGTGTCGAGGGAGGCGCCGAGTCCTACGAACGTCCCGATCTCCCGCACCCGTTCGAGGTGCCGTCGCTGCTCGCGGACGGCGCCGGGCAGACGCAGGGCCGTCGCGGCGAAGCCCGCCCGGGTGAGGGTGTGCCGGCTCAGCATCAGGTTGTCGGTGACCGTGCCTGCGGTGAGAACGATGTTCTGGAAGGTCCGTGCCACGCCGAGGGCGGCGATGCGGTGCGGCGCGAGCGCGGTCAGCTCGGCCTCACCGAACCGCACGCTGCCCTCGCTCACCCCGTAGATGCCGGACAGCACGTTGAACGTGGTGGACTTGCCCGCGCCGTTGGGGCCGATGAGGGCGTGGACGGAGCCGGGCGCGACGGTGAAGCCGACGCCGTCGAGCGCGGTGAGACCGGCGAACCGTACGGTGACGTCTTCGACGATCAGGGCGGGAACGTCCGGCGTCGTCGGCCTGGTGACCGGCGCGCGCCCGGCGGAGCGGGACGGGAGCCGGAAGGGGAGGGAAGAGAGGCGGCTCATCCGACCCACCTGCTCAGCGTCCGGGGCCCCGCGGTGACCAGCCCTGCCGCCGCCTCCGGTCCGCCGCCACCCTCCCCGTCGCTGTCTCTGCTACCGCGTCCGTCGCTGTCCTGGTCCCGGCGCTCACCTAGGTAGAGCCGCCGGACCTCGTCCGAGCGGGACAGCTCCTCGGACGTGCCGGACAGTCCGACCCGGCCGACCTCCAGGACGTACGCCTCGTCGGCGAGTTGGAGCGCGAGCGCGGCGTTCTGCTCCACGAGCAGGACACCCACGCCCTGCTCGTGGATCCGCCGCACGATGCCCGCGATCTGCTCGACCATCTGCGGGGCGAGCCCGAGCGACGGCTCGTCCAGGAGCAGCATCCGGGGACGCGACATCAGGGCCCGGCCGAGCGCCAGCATCTGCTGCTCGCCGCCGGAGAGCAGCCCGGCCGCTTGCCGTCTGCGCTCGGCCAGGACGGGGAAGAGGGAGTGGACCTGCTCCAGGGACTCGCGGTACGCGCCCCGGCCGTGCCGGCCCGGTCCCAACTGCCCGGCGCGCAGGTTCTCCTCCACCGACAGCGCGGTGAAGACGCGCCGCCCCTCGGGTACGTGGACGATGCCCGCGGCGACGACGTCGGCCGCCGACCGGCCGGTCGACGGCACGCCGTCGAAGGCGACCGTGCCGCGTCGGACGGAGCCGCCGTGGAGCGACAGCGTGCCGGATATCGCCCGCAGCAGCGTCGACTTGCCCGCGCCGTTGGCCCCCAGCAGGGCGACGACGGCGCCGTCGGGGACGCGCAGGGAGACGCCGTCCAGAGCGAGTACGGAGCCCCCGTACACCACGGTGAGGTCGTCGACCTCCAGCGCGGCCGGGGGAGGGATGGGCGGTGGTGAGGCGTTCATGAGCGCACGCTTTCGACGAGGGGCAGGACCCCGGATCGGGGAGGCAAGGGCGTTTCCGGCGGTGGACCGGCGCGCCGCGGTGACGCGGTGAGGGAGGGCGAGGGGGAGGCATGGAAGCCGTACCGGTTCCGTACGACGTCAGGGACATGTCGGCCGGACGCCGTCGGGTGGGCCACCGGCTGGGAGCCGGTCGGTGGCTGGATTATGGAGATCGCCGTTGCCCGTAGTCCACGGGTGACCAGCGGGTATGTGGGCGCCGGCCATGAACGTGTGCGCCCGCACAGGAATCCGCCGGGCTTCCGTTGTGGGGGCACACGACAAGGCGACCGGGCGGGCGCGGCGGACCGTCCGGGGGAGTGGCACGGAGCGCGAGACCGGAGGCCGACGGAGCAGAGGCGGCGGCTCGGCCGCGGCGGAAGTCGGCCCTGAGCCGGCACAGGGCCGTGCACACGTGGATGGCTCCGCGAAGACACGAACGGCCGCCCCTCTCCGCTATCGACACGGAGCCGGCGGCAGCCGGGGGCGACGGGAACCTTCGATCCGGAGGGCGCCATCGGCCTGCGCGGCTTCGGCTACCAGTACGCCGTGGAGGCAACGCCTGAGGCCCCGGTCACCGACCGGTGACCGGGGCCTCGGACATCAGCGGCCGTCAGGCGACGGCGTTCTCGGTTCGGACGAAGTTCTGCGGCCAGTTCACCATCGTGACGTGGCCGAGGCAGCCGGCCCAGATGTTGTCGGCACCGTCGAGGAGCGCGGTCGAGTCGGGGTTGAGGAACTCGTCGCAGCTGGACCAGAGGGCGGTGTAGGTCGTCGGACCGGGGGTCTCGTCCCCGGAGTTGAGCGCTTGCAGGAACGGGCTGTACATGAGCATGTCCTGGCAGGACGGCTGGACGGGAGCGCAGAACTCCGTGCCGATCCCGCCGTGGTTGCCGCCGGCGATCGAGACGAAGTCGTCGACGTACTGGGTACCGCCGAGGAACTTCAGGTACCAGCGCACCATGGGCGCACCCATGGAGTGCGCGACGATGTCCACCTTCGCCGCGCCCGTTCGGGCACGCAGCGCGGCGACCTCGTCGACGACCTCGGCGGCGCTGTCCTCAAGGCTCTGGGCGGTGTTGTAGTTCATCATCTGGAGCGAGGCGGGATCCCAGCCCTCCCGCTCGAAGTCGGCGATCATGTCGGTCCACGTGGTGGGTCCGTCGGTCCAGACGCCGTGCACGAACAGCACGGGGTCGTGGGCGGCGGCCTGAGCGGGCGCGGCGGGCAGCGCGACGGCGGCGGCGAGTGTGCAGACGGCCATCACGACGACGGCGCGGACTCTCCGGGCTCTGGCGAGAAAACTTCCCATGGGGCGGCTCTTTCTCAGTGCGATGGGGGAGGGGCGGGGAGACGCCCCGCCCGTGTGCGCTTCGAGACAATGCACTGATCAGAAGTGCCGATCCAGGGGGCGGCCGAGGGCACGTCCCCTCCCCGCGCAGGTGTGTGGCCGGGCACAGCCCAACTCCTCACAGCTGTGTGACCCGGCCTATTGCGAGGTGCCGTATGGCGTGGAACGCGCCGACGCTTCGTGCGCCGACGCCGATGCCGCCGATGCAGGACGCTCGGCGTTCAGGTAGGAGGGTGCTCCGGCAGTTCCGACAGCAGCGCAATGGCGGTGAACTCAGCTTCTGTGAGCCGTAGTTCGTCTCTCTCCAGAGCGCCTCCCCGTAGTTCTGGCTGAGGCGTTTCCGCGCTATCGACACTTGCCGCTCGGGAGCGGAAACGGCGCGGTGGCCGACCTATCAGGACAGGTTGAGATCGTGCAGCCGGGCGACGCCGCGCGTGGCGTGGTGGACGCCGTCACCTTTGAGACGGCAGTCGCGGAGGACCTTCCCGGTCTTCCTGCGGGCGAGGGTGTGCTCGACGCGGGCGCGGCCCTGCTTGTGGGAACGGTTGTGTTGTCGTTTCCGATCCGTGGTCGTCGCGGGCGCACACTCGTTGGTGGTCGTCGCAGGCGTAGCGAAGGGGAGGGCTTCTCGATCCCAATGGCACTCAGCGGCAGTACAGTTGGGGCACTGAAGGAGCAGAGGAGCCCGGTGGGTACAAGAGGCGGCGACGTTGATGGTCACGGCTCACGGGCCGCGACCATCAGGTGGATCCAGAGTGGGCTGTTCGGAGTCGTTGTTCTGTTGGTCGGATTCCGTGTCTGGGAGCGGCACCACGGCGGCGCGTCCAGCTCGATCGTGTTCGGGCTGATGGGCGTGGCGGCTCTGTCCATCGGTGCGCTGGAACACCATCGGGCGAACGCTGCCGGACGACCCCGCTGACTCGCCTCCCCATTGGCTGAGGGCGCCGGTCCGGGCCCCGGTCCGCGTCGGCCGGACTGTCATGGCGGCGTGGCACACTGGCGGCTCAGACAGCGGTGAACGGGGGGGGGATCCGGTTGGGTCTGGAGATCGAGAGCAGACCTTCGGAGCTGCCGTACATCGAGCGGGTCTGGCGCAGCCGTAGCGATGGGGTCAGCCGGATGACATCGATCGCGGCATCGCACTGGGAGCTCGTCTTCTGGGAGCACGAGGGCAGGGTTCAGGCGATCGTGCTGGGTCCGGAACCCAGCGCGTGTCCGGCTGACGTCCCCGAGGGCGCCACGTTCTTCGGTATCAGCTTTGCGCTGGGCACCTCGATGCCGCACATACCGATCAGCCGGCTCGTGGGCAGTAGCGCGGAGATACCCGATGTGACGCGGCGCTCCGTCTGGCTGAAGGGCTCTGCCTGGCACCTGCCCGATTACGACAATGCGGAGGCGTTCGTACGGCGCATGGTGCGTGAGGGCATCGTGGACCGCGATCCGATCGTGCTCGCCGTGCTCGCCGGCGCCGCCCCCGATGTGTCCGGGCGCACCCTCCAGCGCCGCTTTGTCGCGGCGACGGGCCTCACTCAAGGCGCCATCCGGCAGATCCACCGCGCCCGTGAGGCGGCGGTACTGATCCAGGAGGGGACGCCGGCTCAGGACGTCGTGCACCGACTGGGCTACTTCGACCAGCCGCATCTGGCGCGGTCCTTGACCCGGTACATCGGCCGGACCGCCACTCGGCTGAGCCGCCCGGACATGGCCGAGCCCCTGTCGCTTCTGTACAAGCCCTCGTCCTTGATGCCCGCATAGGTTTCCTGACGTGGCCGACGGGGTCGGCTCGCCCGGTCGCAGGGCCGTCCGGGCGTAACCGGGCAGGTGGCCCGGAACTCATCACGGAGGAATCATGCGCAAGGTCGTTTCGAGTCCGTTCATCTCGCTCGACGGTGTCGTCCAGTCCCCGAACGAGTGGCAGTTCGCCTTCGACGAGGAGATGGGAGCGGCGCTGGGGAAGGCGCTGGAGACCGCGGACACGATTCTGATGGGCCGGGTGACCTTCACCGAGTGGGCCGGGTACTGGCCGACGGTGACCAGCGGCGAGGACGCCGGTTTCGCCAAGTGGATCAACGATTCGCCCAAGTACGTCGTCTCCTCGACGCTGGACAGCGTCGAGGACTGGGCCAACAGCACGCTCGTCGACGGCGATCTGACGGCCGCGATCGAGAAGCTCAAGGCGGGCGAGGGCAAGGACATCACCGTCGCGGGCAGCCCGACGCTGGTGCGTTCCCTGCTGGAACTGGATCTGCTGGACGAGCTGGTGCTGCTGATCCACCCGGTGGTGGCCGGTGAGGGCCGAAAGAAGCTGTTCGAGGACGACGCCGCTCTGAAGAAGCTGGAGCTGGTGAGCGCAGAGCCCACCAGTAGCGGCGTGATCATCGCGACCTACCGCCCGGTGCGCTGAGCGCGGGTCCAAGGCGGTGGCAGAGGGGCCACCTGTTCCTAGGAGGCGCGCGGTGGTACGCCCTCAACGACGGCGAGCCCGCCCAGGGCGTCCGGACCGCGACAGGTCGTCGCCGCGCCCTTCGGCGACGTCGGAGTGCCGATCATCGACCCGGCGGACATCGCTGAGGTCGCGGCCGCCTGCCTGCTGGATGACCGGCACGCCGGCGGCATCTACGAGCTGACCGGTCCGGAAGTGATCACTCCGCGTCAGCAGGCGGCGGCTAGCTGTATTGACCCGCAGGGTTGTTGACGCGGGTGATGGGTGGCTGGCCGCCGAGTGCGGTGTGGCTGCGGTGGTGGTTGTAGGTGTGCAGGAAGTCTGCCAGGGCCGCGGTGCGTTCGTCGTTGGTGGTGTAGAGCCGCTGGTAGGCCCATTCCTCGAGCAGGGTGCGGTTGAAGCGTTCGACCTTGCCGTTGGTCTGGGGCCGGTAGGCGCGGGTGAGCTTGCCACTCGCGCCGAGTTCGGCCAGGACGTTCTTCCAGGCCAGGCCCTTGCGGTAGGCCCAGGCGTTGTCCGTCAGCACGCGTTCGATGCGGGTGATGCCCATCTCGGCGAAGAACGCGGCCGCGCGGGTGAGGAAGGCCGCGCAGGTCGCGGCCTTCTCGTCCGGGTGGATCTCGCTGTAGGCGAGGCGGGAGTGGTCGTCGACGGCCGAGTGGATGTAGTCGTAACCCATGTTGTTGCGGGTGACGCGGCCGGCCTGGCGGCCCAGGGCCTTGTGGCCGCCGCCGTCGGGAATCCGGCCGAGTTTCTTCACGTCGATGTGGATCAGTTCGCCGGGCCGGTCGCGTTCGTAACGGCGGATCACGGTGCCGGTCGGCCGGTCGATCCAGGACAGCCGGTTCAGCCGGTGGCGGGTCAGAACGCGGTGCACGGTCGAGGCGGGCAGTCCCAGGATCGGGCCGATCCGGGCCGGCCCGAGCTTGCGGTCGGTCCGCAGCCGGCAGACGTCGGCCTCGATGCTCGCCGGGGTCCGATGCGGTGTCGTCAAAGGCCTGCTGGAGCGGTCGGCCAGGCCCGCCCCGCCCTCGGCTCGCCACCGCCGGAGCCATTTATGGGCGGTCGCCCGCGAGATGCCCATCTCGGCGGCGACATGGGCGACGGGACGGCCGGACGCGACACGTTCGACCAGCAGGCGCCTGCCGTGCACGGTCAGCCGGGCATTACGGTGGGACACGAAGACCTCCGTGTGGTGCAGTCCTAGACAGCTCCACCACACCGGAGGTCTTCGCCATGATCAAGACCCGCCAGTGTCAACAACGCTCGTGATCAATACAGCTAGCACGGTGACGTCCAGGCCCAGCGCGTCGGCGAGGACGCCCGCCAGGAGGGCGCCGGCGGCGTATCCGATGTCGCGCCAGAACCGGTACGTGCCGAGGGAGTTGGCGCGCCATGCGGGGTGGGCGTGGTCGGAGACCGAGGCGATCAGCGCCGGGTAGACCAGTGCGGTGCCAAGCCCCAGGCCGACGGCGGAGAGGACTCCGGCGAGCAGCGGGCGGTCGAGGAGCGCGAGGGCGAGCAGCAACGCGGCGGCCTGGACAAGCATGCCCGTCACGACGAGCGGTGTGCGGCCGATCCGGTCGGCCAGGTGCCCGGCCGGAATCTGGCCGACGCCCCACAGCAGCGGATAGACCCCTTTGATCAGGCCGATCGCGGCGATGCCGAGGCCGTGGTCGGCGAAGAGGAGCGGGAACACGCCCCAGGTCAGACCGTCGTTGAGGTTGTTCACCAGGCCCGCCTGGCTCGCGCCGCGCAGGGACCGGTCCCGCCACGACGTACGGCCGAACGTCTCGCGGAAGGAGGGCCTGACCGTGAGGTTGCCGTCACCTGCCGCGGGTGCGGGGCGGCGGGCGAGTTCGAGGGCCAGGTGGGCGGCGGTGTCCTTGACCAGGAGCGACAGGCCGAACCCGGCGGCGAGGAAGACCGCTCCGATCAGCTCGGGCGCGGGGCGCAGCCCGTAGTGGGTGGCGAGGTAGCCGGTGAGCAGGGCCGTGGCACCGACCGACACGTACCCGGCGGCTTCGTTGAGGCCGGTGGCGAGCCCCCGGCGGTCCGGTCCCACGAGGTCGATCTTCATGTTGACGGTCATCGACCAGGTCAGTCCCTGATTGACGCCGAGCAGGACGTTCGCGGCCACGATCCACCACCACGACGGGGCCCAGGCGAGGATGAACGGCACGGGTGTGCCGATCAGCCAGCCGGTCAGCAGGAGCTGCCGACGCCGGAAGCGCGCGGTGAGCACTCCGGCGGCGAGGTTCGTGAAGGCCTTGGCGAGTCCGAAGGCGACGATGAACGAGAAGACGGCCAGGTTTCCGGCGAGCCCGAAGACCTCGGTGCCGATCAGGGGACCGTTGTCCGTTCCAGGCCGACGAGCGCGCCGACCGCCGCCGTCACGGCGACGAGCAGCGCGAACTGGGCCCGGTTCTCCCGGAGCCCCAGCCGCACGGCGTCCGGGACGGGCCGCCGCGTTGCCAGGGTGCCCTGCGTCATCTCGTCACCCTCCTCTTCGTAGACGTATCTGTTTCCGTATTCGCAGATCACCGTACCCCTAGGGGTATTGGTTTTCGGGTCGCCCGCGTGGGTCGCCCCTGTGACGTGGGATACCCAGGGGGGTATTTGACTTCGCTTCTCGGCCCTGCCTACAGTCGATCCCGTAAGTACCCCGGGGGGTATATGAAAGGGTGATCTTCCATGCGTGAAGTGGATCTGGACGTCCTCGCGTCAGAGCTGGCGCAGGGCGCCTTCGCCATCGACGTGCGAGAGCCGGACGAATACGCGGCGGGCCACGTGCCGGGCGTCCGCACCGCGCCCCTCTCCGAGCTGGGCGCCCACCTCGCCGCTCTGCCCGCCGACCGGCCCGTCTACGTCATCTGCGCGAGCGGCAACCGCAGCGCCTGGGCCGCCGAGCAGCTGGAGGGCGCCGGATTCCACGCGATCTCGGTCGCGGGCGGCACCTCCGGATGGATCCGCGCCGGCCGCCCGGTCGTGCGCGGCACGGCCGCCCGGCCCGCCTGAACACCCGGTCGTCCGCCTGAACGTCTGATCCGCCCGAACGTCCGCCCTGTCCGAATGGGCGGCCGGTCCGTGGGCGGTGCGCCGCCCTCGCCGGGCTGCTTCCTGCTGCGCAGGGCTCCGCTCTGCGCGTGCTTTCCCTCGAAAGGTTCCACCGTGTTTTTCGCTCAGTACTACCTCGACTGCCTCTCCCAGGCCTCGTACATGATCGCTGACGAGAAGACCGGCCAGGCGGTCGTCGTAGACCCGCGCCGGGACGTCTCCGAGTACCTCGCCGACGCACAGGCCCACGGCTTCACCGTCGTCGGCGTCATCAACACCCACTTCCACGCGGACTTCGTCGCCGGGCACCTGGAGATGGCCGACGAGACGGGTGCCTGGATCGGCTACGGCTCGCGTGCGGAGACCGAGTACCCGATCCGCCACCTCGCCGAGGGTGAGCGGATCGACCTGGGCGAGGTGGTCCTGGAGGTCATGGAGACCCCCGGCCACACCCCGGAGTCGATCAGCGTCCTGGTGTACGAGCACGCCGATGACACCGTGCCGTACGGCGTCCTGACCGGCGATGCCCTCTTCATCGGCGACGTCGGCCGCCCCGACCTGCTCGCCTCGGTGGGCGCCACCGCCGAGGAACTGGGCGGAATGCTCCACGACAGCGTGCAGAACAAGCTGATGGGGCTGCCGGACGCGGTCCGCGTCTTCCCCGCCCACGGTGCGGGCTCGGCCTGCGGCAAGAACCTCTCCACGGAGAAGTCCTCCACCATCGGCGAGCAGCGCGCCACCAACTACGCCTGCGCACCCATGAGTCGGGAGGAATTCATCGCCCTGGTCACGGCCGGCCAGTCCGCCGCCCCGGGCTACTTCGCCTACGACGCAGACCTCAACCGCAAGGACCGCCCCCGGTACGACGGGACCTCGGCCTCCCGGCCTCTGTCCCAGGAGGAGTTCGCCGCGTTGCGCGCCGCCGGAGCGACGGTGGTCGACGCGCGCGACCCGCAGGAGTTCGCGGCAGGGCACCTGGCCCGCGCGGTGAACATCCCCGCCGACGGGCGCTTCGCCGAACAGGCCGGTACGGTCCTGGACCCGGCGGACGAACTGGTCGTCATGGCCCCGCAGAACCGGGAGGAGGAGATCGTCACCCGCCTCGCCCGCATCGGTTTCGACCACGTCGTGGGCTACGTCCGCAACCCCGAGGACGCCCTGCGGGTGATGGCCGACGAGGTCGCCCCGGCCAGCCGCCTCACCGCCGCGCACCTGAAGACCGCCCTGGCCGGGGAGAACCCGCCGGTCGTGGTGGACGTCCGCACCTGCGGAGAGCGCGAGGCCAACGGCTTCATCCCTGAGGCCCTGCACATCCCGCTCAGCGAACTGCCCACCCGCACCGACGAGTTGCCTGTCGGTCGGCCCCTTGTCCTGCACTGCGCGGGCGGCCACCGCTCCTCCATCGCCGCCAGCCTCCTGCGCCACCGCGGCTTCAACGACGTCTCCGACATCCTCGGCGGCTGGGCCGCCTGGGCCCTCGCGGCCGAGACCGCCCGGCTCTGACACCCCGCACCACCGGGCGGGCGTGAGTCCGCGAACCTTCCCGTCGCGCCTCACCGGCCGGTGGGGGAGCCGGGACTGTTCCGCCCCCGCTCCTCTCCTCCCGCGGGCCGGGGGCGCCGCGCCCCGGCCCACGACGCCCCACCCGCGCCCTCCCTCTCGGGCTCCCTCTCGGGCGGATTCCCGAGGTCCTTCACACCCTTCCCTATACCCCACCGGGTATCACTCTTCCTGTCCGGAGCCACCCATGAGCGCCCAGCGCACCGTCCAGTCCCTCACCCCTGCCTCCCTGCACGCCCTCACGGAGAAGGGCCGCGCCCCACGTCTGCTCGACGTGCGTACCCCCGGCGAGTTCCGCACCGTCCACATCCCCGGCTCGTACAACGTGCCGCTGCACACCCTGCGCGAGCACCGCGCCGAACTCCTCGGCCACCTCGACGAGGACGTCGTGCTCGTCTGCCGCTCCGGTCAGCGCGCCCGCGAGGCGGAGCAGGCCCTCGCCCAGGCCGGACTGCCGAACCTGCGCGTCCTGGAGGGCGGCATGAACGCCTGGGAGGCTTCGGGGGCCCCGGTGCAGCGGGGCCCCGAACGCTGGGACATGGAGCGCCAGGTCCGCCTGGTCGCCGGTTCCCTCGTCCTGGTCACCGGCCTCGTCGGCCTCGCCGTGCCGGGCGTCCACCTCGTCGGCACCGCGATCGGCGCGGGCCTGACCTACGCCGCGCTGAGCAACTCCTGTGCCATGGGCGTCCTGCTCGCCAAGCTCCCCTACAACCGGGGCCCTCGCATCGACATCCGCACCGTCATCGCCGAACTGCGGAGCGCGTCATGACCGCCCTGATCGTCGCGGTCTCCCTGCTCATCGGTGTCAGCCTCGGCATCCTCGGCGGCGGCGGGTCCATCCTGACCGTCCCGATCCTGGTCTACCTCGTCGGGCAGGACACCAAGGAGGCCATCGCGACCTCGCTGTTCGTCGTCGGTGTCACCAGTCTCGCCGCGCTGCTCCCGCACGCCCGCGCCCACCGTGTCCGCTGGCGGACCGGCCTGCTCTTCGGCGCCTTCAGCATGGCCGGCGCCTACGGTGGCGGGCGGCTCGCCGACTACATCCCCGGCGCCGTCCTGCTCGTCGCCTTCGCGCTGATGATGCTCGCCACCGCCGCGGCGATGCTGCGCAAACCGCGCGACGGAGCGCGGAAGGTCCGCATCGCCCACCGCGACCTGCCGCTGAAACACATCGCCGTCGAAGGTCTCGTCGTCGGCGCCGTCACCGGCCTGGTCGGCTCCGGCGGCGGATTCCTCGTCGTCCCCGCCCTCGCGATCCTCGGCGGACTGCCGATGGGCATCGCCGTCGGCACCTCCCTCCTCGTCATCGCGATGAAGTCCTTCGCCGGACTCGCCGGACACCTCTCCGGCGTGACGATCGACTGGGGCGTGGCCCTGACCGTGACCGTGGCAGCGGTGGCCGGCAGTCTGATCGGCGCCCGCCTCGCCGGACGGATACCGCAGGAGGCGCTGCGCAAGGCCTTCGGCTGGTTCGTCGTCGGCATGGGTGTTTTCGTCCTCGCGCAGCAGGTCGGCCCCGTCCTGTGGACCCACCCCGTCACCTGGGCGGTGCTCGGCGCCGCGACCGGCGCTGCGGTCGCCGCCCGGTTCTGGAGGCGGTCGAGGGCGACACGCCCACAGCCGGTGCCGCACATCCGCCCGGATGTGGCCTCGAAATAGCGTGGGGACACATGTCCCAAGGTGTGCTCAGTGGGGGGGGAGGAGGAGAATTCCCGTGCAGGTGAGCGAAGAATCGATGAAGCCCGTCCTGGACCGTCTCAAGCGAGCGCAGGGGCAACTGGCCGCGGTGATCGCCATGATCGAGTACGGCAGGGAGTGCGAGGACGTCGTCACCCAGCTCGCGGCTGTCTCCAAGGCCCTGGACCGGGCCGGGTTCAAGATCGTGGCGAGCGGCATGCGCCAGTGCCTCGTCGACGGTTCCGAGAACCCGTCCATGACGCAGGAGGACCTGGAGAAGCTCTTCCTCACCCTCGCCTGACCCTTTGCTCCCGCCCGGGCGGACGAACCTGACCCTTCGCTCCTGCCCGGGCGGACGAAGGGGCCCGAGGGGCAAGGTGGTTTCGAACAGCCGCCGCAAGCCAGGTCCCGAGCCCGCCTGCCGCACCGTAGGGGAGTCTGCGCGAGCTCGGCTGTATGCCGTCCACCTCATCGTGCTCCGGGCTGGGAATGCGGCGTGATGGCGTGATCCTGGTGCCGGGAGAGCCGGTCGCGCCCCCCTCCGTTCCGCCAACTACCCCGGCGACCTCGTCCGGCACCACGACTACGGCGCCTGCATCGCCGCGGACGGCGGCTCGAACAGCTGGGACAGCGACACCTCCTTTGCCGACGACACGAGTGGAGTCGTGACCGCTCCCCGGGCCTGACGTCCGACCTCAGGCGGGCCCGGTCTCCGACGGTGCGAGGAGCGGGAGTTGGGCCTGCTTCTGCGCGGCGTAGACCGTGCGGGCGGCCCGTGTCGAGTCGAGCGCGGAGACCTCGCTCACGGGCACGTCCCACCAACTGTCGCTGTCCGGTGCGGAGATCGAGGGGTCGGTCTCCACGTGGATCACGACGGGGCCGCCGTCGTCCGGCCACGCCTTGGCCTCGGCGATGGCCTTCTCCAGCGCGCCGCGCGAGCGCACCTCGATGACGTGCGCCCCCAGACTGCGGGCGTTGGCGGCCAGGTCGGTGGGCAGCCGCGGCCCGTCGAGACGACCGTCGGCGGAGCGGTACCGGTAGCGGGTGCCGAAGCGCTGGGAGCCGACCGACTCCGACAGCGAACCGATCGAGTGGAAGCCGTGGTTCTGGACCAGCACCACGATGACCTTGACGCGCTCCTGGACCGCCGTGGCCAGCTCGGTCGGCATCATCAGGTACCCGCCGTCGCCGACCATGGCGAACACGTCCCGCGTGTCGTCGGCGAACCGGACACCCAGCGCGGCCGGGATCTCGTAGCCCATGCAGGAGTACCCGTACTCGACGTGGTACGCCTTGCGGTCGCGTACGCGCCACAGCTTGTGCAGGTCGCCGGGCATGGACCCGGCCGCGCACAGGACGACGTCACGGGGATCGGCGAGCTCGTTGACGCAGCCGAGCACGGTGCCCTGGGTGAGGACGCCGTCGGCCAGGCCGTCCGTGACCGACGCCGGCGGCCGGTACGCGGCCTCCACCTGCCGGTCCCATCGCTGCCACAGCTCGGCCTGCCGCCGCTCGTACGCCGCCGGTACGCGGTGGCCGTCGAGCGCGGCGGTCAGCGCGGTCAGCGCCTCACGGGCGTCGGCCACGACCGAGAGGCCCGCGTGCTTGCCCGCGTCGAACCCGGCGATGTTGATGTTGACGAAGCGGACTCCCGCCTGCTGGAAGGCGGTGCGGGACGCGGTGGTGAAGTCGCTCCAGCGCGTCCCGATGCCGACGATCACGTCGGCGTCCCGGGCGAGGGCGTTGGCCGCGGTCGTACCGGTCGATCCGACGCCGCCCATCGCCTGCGGATGCCCGTGCGGCAGCGCGCCCTTGCCGGCCTGTGTCTCGCCGACCGGGATGCCGGTGGCCTCCGCGAACGCGGACAGGGCCGCCTCCGCGCCGGAATAGTGCACACCGCCGCCCGCCACGATCAGCGGGCGCCGCGCCGCGCGCAGCACCTCGGCCGCGGCGGTGATCCGGGCCGCCTCCGCCGGCGGTCGCGCGATGTGCCAGGTCCGTGAGGCGAACAGCTCGACGGGCCAGTCGTACGCCTCGGCCTGCACGTCCTGCGGCAGCGCGATCGTGACGGCCCCGGTCTCGGCCGGGTCGGTGAGCACCCGCATGGCGCCCAGCAGCGCGGACGGCAACTGCTCGGGGCGCATGACCCGGTCAAAGAACCGGGACAGCGGCCGGAAGGCGTCGTTGACGGTGATGTCCGCGGCGCCGGGCTGCTCCAGCTCCTGGAGGACGGGGGCGCTGGGGCGGGTGGCGAAGGTGTCCGCGGGCAGCAGCAGCACCGGGATCCGGTTGATCGTCGCGAGCGCCGCGCCGGTCAGCATGTTCGTGGAGCCGGGGCCGATGGAGGCGGTGCAGGCCCAGGTCTCCAACCGGTCCTGGTGGCGCGCGTAGGCGACCGCCGTGTGCACCATGGCCTGTTCGTTGCGGGCCAGCACGTAGGGGAGAGCGCCCTCCTCCCCCTCCTGCTGGAACAGGGCCTGCCCGAGGCCCGCCACGTTCCCGTGGCCGAAGATGCCGAGGACGCCCGCGAACAGCGGCCGCGACTGCCCGTCGCGCTCGGTGTGCTGGGCGGCGAGGAACCTCACGGTGGCCTGCGCCACGGTCAGTCGTACCGTCGTCGCGCTCCGCGGCGTGCTCATCCGACACCTCCGGGTGTGTCCAGTCGTGCGTCGAAGGGCAGGTCGGGCCAGGTGTCGCGGACCCACGCGTGCGCCGGGTCGTCGCAGATCAGCCAGGCGCGCTCGGGCCCAGGGCCGGCCATCACGTTGAGGTAGTAGAGGTCGGCGTTGGGTGCGGCCATGGCGGGACCGTGCCAGCCGTGCGGCACCAGCACCACGTCTCCGGTGCGTACTTCGGCGAGTACGTCGATCGGGCGGTCACGGTCCGAGGCGTAGACGCGCTGATAGCCGACGGGGTCGCTGCCGCGCGTGTCCGTCGGCTGCGTCTCGAAGTAGTAGATCTCCTCCAGGGCGGTCTCCTCGCCCGGCCGTTCGACGTCGTGCTTGTGCGGCGGCCATGAACTCCAGTTGCCGGCCGGGGTGATGACCTCGCACGCGATGAGCGAAGCGGCGTCGAGCACGTCGGGCGTGCCGAAGTTGCGCACCTGGCGCGAACAGATCCCGGCGCCGCGCGACTCCACCGGCACGTCGGCGGCGGCCACGTGCCGGAACACATGCCCGCCCCCGTCCGGCGCGACCAGCGCCCCCGCGACCGCGACACGCGCCGGTCCGGTCTCCGCACGCAACGTCAGACGCCAGCCGGCGGGCACGTACGCCGTGTCGGTCGGCCCGCTGAACACACCGTCCCGCCCGGCCAGTCGGGCCTCGTGCGTCTTCCCGTCGGGCGCCACGGCCGCGACCCGTACGCCACCGGAGAGCGGCACGACGACGTGCTCCCAGCCCGCCACCTCCAGCGACCGGGTGTCACCGGGGTCCAGGACCGCGACGCGCAGACTCGTGTACCGCCAGTCCGGCGGGGAGGCGGCGACGGCGACCTCCCAGCCGGCGTCGGTGGCGCTGCCGAGAGGCCGTACCCATCGTGCGTTGTCGTTCATCGGCTGCTCCCATGGACGAGGTCGGCCGCGATGTCCACGGCCGCGGCGACGTCGTCGCCCGGCGGGTAGAGGAGAGTGCGCCCGACCACCAGGCCGCGCACCGCGGGAAGCGCCATGGCCGCGTCCCAGGAGGCGTACGTGTCGTGGGGGTCGCCCGGCGGGTCGCCGCCGAGCAGCAGCGTCGGCATCGTGGTGGCGTCCAGGACGCGTGCGAGTTCGTCGACGACGGGCAGCTTGAGCCAGGTGTAGGCGCTGGTGGCGCCGAGTCCGCTCGCGATGTGGATCGACTTGATGACGCTGTCGGGATCGAGGAGATTGCGGACGCGGCCCTCGTGACGGACGGTCAGGAACGGCTCGATCATGGCCATCAGGCTGTGCTCGGCGAGGCTGGTGACCGCCGCGGCCGTCGATGCGAGAGTGCGCAGGCTGCCGGGGTCGTCGAGGCAGATCCGGGTCAGCGTCTTGCCGCCGTCGAGGCCCTGGGCGGCGATGGCCTCGGCGGTGTAGGCGGTGAACCGGTCGTCGAGTTCGAAGACGGAGCCGTGCAGTCCGCCGCGGTTCATCGACCCGATGACGATCCGGTCGTCGAGCGCACCCATGAGGGCGAGGTCGTCGAGCAGGTCCGGAGTGCCGAGCACGCCGTCGACGCCGGGACGGGACAAGGCGGTCGCCAGGCGGTCGAGGAGGCCGGTGCGGCTGGCCATGGCCGCGTTGTCGTCGCGGACGGCCAGGGCGCCGCGGGCCGGGTGGTCGGCGGCGACGATCAGTAGGCGGCCGTCGTCGCGGTGTACGGGGCGGCGGGCGCGCTTGTGCCAGGCGCGCCCGATGAGCTCGGGCTCGCGGGCCCGGATCTCGGTGAGTCGTGCGGCGTCGATCATGTGGTTCCCACGGTCTGGACCGGCGGCGGGGAGGCGAGGGCCGCCTCCACCTCGGACGTGGTCGGCATGGCGGTGGAGCAGGCGAGCCGGGCCGCGACGAGGGCGCCCGCGACATTGGCGAACTCGATCGTCCGGCGCAGGTCCCAGCCGCTGAGCAGCCCGTGGACGAGGGCGCCGCCGAACGCGTCGCCGGCCCCGAGTCCGTTGACGACCTCGACCGGGAACGGCGGGACCTCCACCCGCTCGTCCCGGGTGGCGGCGAGGACGCCCTTGGGTCCTTGCTTGACGACGGCGAGTTCGAGGCCGCGTTCCAGCAGCGCGTCGGCCGCCCGTCCGGGCTCCGTCTCGCCGACGGCGACTTCGCACTCCTCGCGGTTTCCGACGGCGACGGTGACATGGCCGAGCGCGCGCTCCACCTGCCGCCCGGCCTCCTCGGGGCCGTCCCAGAACATGGGCCGGTAGTCCAGGTCGAGGACGGTGTGGGGTCGGCGCTCGCGGGCCTGCCAGGCGGCGAAGTGCGCGGAGCGGCTCGGTTCGGCCGACAGGCCGGTCACCGTCGCCCAGAAGACCGCGGCGTCCCGGATGTCGTCGAGCGGCAGCTCGGCGGGCTCGATCATGAGGTCGGGCGCCCCGCCGTGCCGGTAGAAGTAGAGCGGGAAGTCGTCGGGCGGGAACACCTCGCAGAAGGTCACCGGCGTCGGCGGTCCGCCCGGCGCGGTGAGCGGCGTGATGTGCGCGGGGTCCACTCCGAGCCGTGCGGCCTCCTGCCGCACGTAGCGCCCGAAGGGGTCCTGCCCGACCCGGGAGATGAGCGCGGTACGGCGCCCGTGGCGGGCGGCCGCGACGGCGACGTTCGTCGCGCTCCCGCCGAGGAACTTCTCGAACGTATGCACCTGTTCGAGGCCGACGCCGTGGTCGAGCGGGTAGATATCGACGCCGGTCCGTCCGATGGTGACGAGGTCGTGGGCCATGACTCAGCCCTTCCCCGCGAGAGACAGGAGATGGGCCACGGAGACACGCACGTCCTCCACGGGGCCGGCACCGGCGGCCGGGTCGGACGAGAGGATGGTGTCCTGTTCCAGGACGTACCAGCCGTCGTACCCGGCGCCTTCGAGGATGCGGACGATCGCGGCGATGTCGATGTCCCCGGCGCCGAGCGGCACGTACATCCCGTCGGCGACCGCTTCGGTGTACGTCGTCCGCCCGGCCCGCACCCGCTCGCACAGGTCCAGGCGTACGTCCTTGAGGTGGACGTGGGCGATGCGCTCGGGGTGTTCGGCCGCGAGGGCGACGGGGTCCCCGCCGCCGATGAGCAGGTGCCCGGTGTCGAGGCACAGGCCGACGCCGGAGCCGTCGAGCACCCGGCGGGTCTCCTCGCCGGACTCGATCATCGTTCCGACGTGCGGGTGGAGGGTCGCGACGAGCCCGGCGTCGGCGGCGACGGCCGAGATCCGGTCGAGGTTGGCCAGGAGCGACTTCCAGCCCTCGGTGTCCAGCGCGGGGCGCTCGTCGTATCCGTCGATCCCGGTGGCGGCGGCGATGACGACCGTGCCGGCGTCCGCCGCGATGAGCCCGGCGATGGCCACCTCGACCTGGGGGAGCGGGTCGTGGCCCGGGTCGTGCAGGACGGCCGGGACGAACTGGCCGACGGCCTTGAGACCGTACGAGGCGAGGGTGGCGGCCTTGTCGGCGGGCGCGTCGGGGAGGAATCCCTCGGGCCCGAACTCCGTGGCGCTCAGGCCGACGTCACGCATCTGACGCAGCACCAGATCCGGGGCGAGCTGGTGTCCCCAGCCCGGAACCTCGCAGACCCCCCAGGAGATCGGCGCTCCGGCGATGCGCTGTGCGAGGGGTGTGGTCACCGGCTTCCTCCCTCGGTGGCGTGGACGGCGCGGACGGTGTGGGCCAACCTGATCGGCATTCCGAACCCCTTCTCCGGATCGTGTGGCGCGTCGGGCCGGTGGTGTCCCGCTCGCATGACGTGAGCCTGCCTTCCGTCATGATTGCCTGTCAACCTATTGTCCTTACATATTGACTCACGCGTGTCTCTTGTCGTCACGTGTCCGCCCGGGCGGCACCGCTCAATCCCTTTCGTCCTCCAGCAGGGTCACCTCCGTGATGCCGTCCCGGTCCGAGAGACGGGGCACGAGTTCGTCCTGCACGCCCTTCCCCGACAGCACCAGCATCACACCGACCTGCGGCGTGGAGGCCCCCTCCGGCAGCGTTTCGGCCGAGCGCAGCCCGGACACGTGGAAACCCGCGCCGGTGCACTCCTGGACGATCTCGCGCAGCAGCCCGCGCCCGTCGCGATAACTCACCCGCAGCAGCAACGAATCCGTCGGCGACCGGGGCAACCGCCGCGCGAGCACAGGAAAGAGGAACGCGACCACCAGATACGCGGCCGTCGCGGCGCCGGCCAGCACCAGCAGCCCGGCGCCCGCCGCCGCGCCGATGGACGCCGCGAGCCACACGCTCGCCGCGGTCGTCAGACCCCGCACCGCGTCGCGGCGCGTGCACCGCGGCCCGCGACCGCCTGGGTCGTCCCAGGGGCGTACGTGTGTCACCGCCGGCCCCCGGCACCGGCCGCGACGGCCAGCTCACCGGCCTGCCGCGCGGACAGACGGTGAAGTGCCGGGGCGGCGTGGCCCACGCACCGGTCGGTGGCCCGCGAGTCGGGTGCGTCACTGCGGTCACGCCCACCACCCCGATCGACCGTGAGGACCTCTACCGGTTCTCCCGCTCGGTCGACGACGTCCTGGACAACCTGCGTGACCTGGTGCGGGAGACCGACCTCCTGGGCATGCCCGGCGACCCGGCCGACCTGCCCGCGCTCGACGCCGTGCGCGAAGGACTCACGGCTCTGCGGGAGGCGGCCTCGCACCTGGTCGACGATCCGCGCCGGGTGCAGCGGCACGCGATGGCGGCCCGTAAGGCGGCGGGGCGGGTGCGCCGGGAGTACCAGGAGGCCGTCGCCGCCCTGTTCCGCGAGGAGTTGAGCTCCACGATGCTGCGCCGACGCGAACTGCTGCGCCGGCTCGACGTGATCGGGCTGAGGCTGAACGCGGCCGCGGCCGACCTCTCCGACGCGCTGCTGAAGCGGGGCTACTGATGGCGCGGGTACTGATCAGGCGATGTACGGGGTCAGCGGGCCGCGATCGACATCTCGAAGGAGTAGCGCGACGCCCGGTAGACGTGCGCCCCGTACTCGATCGGCTTCCCCGTGTCGTCGTACGCGGTCCGGGTCATGGTCAGCAGCGTGGCGCCGCGCGTCTCGTCGAGGAGCTTCGCCTCGGCCGCCGTCGCCCGGCGGGCACCGATCGTCTGCTCCGCCGTGTGCAGGTCCACACCGGACTGGCGCAGCAACTGGTACAGGCCCGCCTCGGCCAGGGCGTCGGCGCTCAAGTCGACCAGGCCGAGCGGCAGATGGTTGCGCAGGAGCGCGATGGGCTGATGGTCGGCGAACCGGAGCCGCTCGATGGACAGCACGTCGGTTCCCTCGTCGACCCGCAGCGCCGCGGCCGTCGCGGTGTCGGCGGGACAGGTGCCGACCGACAGGACCTTCGTCCGCGGATGCCGGTCGTCGCGCTCCAGGTCGTCGTACAGGCTGGAGAACTCGACCTGGCGCCGGATGCGGTTGGTGACGACCTGGGTGCCCACCCCGCGCTTGCGGGCGAGGAGTCCCTTGTCGACGAGGTGCTGCATGGCCTGGCGCATCGTCGGGCGGGAGAGCCCGAACTGGTCGGCCAGGGAGATCTCGTTGGTCAGCCGGGTGCCGGGCGGCAGCACACCGGTCTCGATGAGCTGCTGCAACTGCTGGGCGAACTGGAAGTACAGCGGGACCGGACTGGCCCGATCGATCGTGATCAGTTTCGTGAACGACTCCACGTGACCCTCCTGGGCGCTGCTGCGAACACGGACAGTATGCCGCATTCCCACTAAGCTCTGTACGTCCTTGCGTCCGTACGTCTTTATGTAATAACAAATCGAGGATCTCTACGGAAGGTGTTGCCCATGCGTATCGGACTCATCGGCACAGGACGCATCGGCGCGGTCCACGCCGCGACCCTCGCGGCGCTCCCGGCGGTCGACCACATCGTGGTGCACGACGCCGAGGAACGCTCCGCCCGCGCCGTCGCCGACCGCGTCGGGGGAGAGGTCGCGGGCGACCTCGACGCACTGTTCGGCGCGGGACTCGACGGGGTCGTCATCGCCGCGCCCACGTTCGCTCACGCGGAGCTGATCGTCGCGGCGCAGCGGGCCGGACTGCCGACCTTCTGCGAGAAGCCGGTCGCCGGCACGCTGCGGGAGACGGACGCGGTCCTCGCCGCCCTCGCCGGTTCGGGGGCGCCGCTGCACATAGGTTTTCAGCGGCGCTTCGACGCCGGGTACCGGGAGTTGCGCGAGGCCGTCGCGTCCGGACGCCTCGGGTGGACGCACACTCTGCGTGCGTGCACGGCCGACCCGACGCCGCCGCCGGCCGGCTACCTCCCGGGCTCCGGGGGAATCTTCCGGGACTGCTCGGTGCACGACTACGACAGCGCCCGCTGGGTGACGGGTCGCGAGATCGTCTCGGTCTACGCGACCGGAGCCAACCGCGGGGAGGAGTTCTTCGGCGCCGCCGGTGATGTCGACACCGCTGTCAGCGTCCTCACGCTGGACGACGGCACGCTGGCCACGTGCACCGCGACCCGCTACAACGGAGCCGGGTACGACGTCCGCCTCGAAGTCTGCGGCTCCAAGGGCTCACTCGTCGCGGGCCTGACCGACCAGACCCCGCTGGCCTCAGCGGACGGAGCGAAGTGGCCCGCCGGCACACCGCACCCGGGCTTCATGGAACGCTTCCGGGACGCCTACCGGGCCGAACTCACCGCGTTCACCGAGGTCGTGGCCGGACTCCGGCCGAGCCCCTGCACCGGCGAGGACGCCCGCGCGGCCCTCGCGATCGCGGAAGCGGCCACCGTGTCGCGGCGGGAGGGGAGGCCGGTCCCGGTGCCCGGTCCGCGCGCGACGTGACATGACGCGCCGTCCGATCCTGTTCCGCCGGTGGCAGCGGAACGGCACCTGACAGCGGATCCCACCTGGCGGCAGTCCTTACGCGGTCCTCGGCCGACGCGACGGACGGGATCGCGGGGATCCGAGCATCGCGGGGACCCGAGCATCGATGCCTCGCCGGCCTGCGCGGAACAAGCTCCGCGCAGGCCGGCGAGGAGAGAACCTCGATGCGGGTGACGGGAATGCTCCACGACAGTACCGACGGTTGTGACATACCCGGTCTACCGGCGCGGCGGCGGCCGCCAGGCGGCGCCGAGTGGAGAGTCTCGGCGGTCGCGTCGCTGCCGGGCTGACGTGGAACCCATCACCGCCGCACAGGCCCCCACTTGGTTGGCGCGGCGGTCGGCAGCGCGTCCGGTACGGGTGCGGGCTCAGATGCCGCAGGACGAGGCCGACCAGTAGCGCGAGCTCTGGCTGCCGAGGTGCGCGTGGTCGCTGTGGCCGGGATAGCCCGGACCGAGGATCTCGTTGAAGCCGTGGTTGCGGGCCTGCTTGACGATCTCACAGAACGACGGGGTGCCCACGAGGTCGATCCCGCGGCCGTAGAGGTGGTTGCTGTTGGAGGCCCCGCCGACCGCGTTGTTGCAGGAGTAGGAGCGGAAGCCGCTGCTGGTGGTGAGAGCCCGGTCGCCGAGGGCGTGCCGCAGTGCCTCCAGCTTCCACATCTGTTGCAGGGCGTTGGCCTTCGCCGCTGCGGCGGACACGGCGCCGCCGGACCAGTCGGAGTTGCAGCGGTTCATCTCGCCGTACGTGAAGTGGATCGGTGTGCAGTCGCCGTCCTGAAGCGCGTAGATCTTGCTGAAGGTCTGAGAGCCCGCGATGCCGTCGGCGGACAGCCCGTACGCCTGCTGGAAGCGGGTGACCGCGGCCTTGGTGCCCGCACCGAACTCCCCGTCGATGGCGAGCACTCCGCCGTACCCCGGGTATCCGGCGACCCGGATCTGCAACTGGCGTACGTCCTCGCCGCTGGCGCCCTGGCTAAGGGTCCGGTTCCAGGTGTAACAGGTGTCGGCATGGGCGGTTCCGGTGGTCACCGCCGCCCCGAGCGTCGTTAATGATGCGAGCATGACAAGCGTGAGCAAGGCGCGTACATGACGTCTGAGCACGATGCCTCCTGGCAGGGAAAGGAATGGGACACCGACAGTGTCGGACCAGCGCTACGCGCGTCAATAGGGCCTCCCAGGAAGCGCTGTCGAGCTGGGGGCGTCCTCGACGCAGACCTTGTCGTAGGCGGAGCAGTACGTGCCGCCGCTGATCTTGCAGTCGTCGCTCGACGCGGGGGCCTCGGTCCTGCCGCGTGTGGGCGGGAAGCTCGACCTGCACACCGCGCCGCTGCTCGATGAGGCCCTGGCCCGGCTGCACACCAGGCCAGGACCCGCCGCCCACCGGTTCCGGCACCGGGTCCTCATGACGCCGCCGAACGCCCGTCGGGAGCCTCAGGCGTTCCCGCATGCCTGGCAGGCCGCGCGTCGCGGGGACGCACTACTCGGCGTCGGCGGCGTGGAGGACTTCGCGGATCAGCAGGTCGAGGTCGTCGGCGGTGGTGCGGTAGTTGCACAGAGCGGCGCGCAGGACGATGCGACCGTGGACGGCGACGGTGGCGAGGTAGGCGTGGCCGGCGTCCTGGACTCGGCGGGCGACGCGAGTGTGCAGGGCGTCCGCATCGCCCCCGTCCGGGTCGGTGAGCCGGAAGCAGACGACGGGCCACGGGCCGCCGGCCACCATGTGCAACCGGGGTTCGGCGGTGATCCGCTCGCGCAACTGGTCGGCGAGGGTCAGGTAGTGCTCGATCAGACGGGTGACCCCGTCGCGGCCCAGGTGGTGCAGGGTGGCCCACAGTCCGAGGGCGCGGGTGCCGGGGCGGGTCAGCTCGATCGTGGCATGGGACAGCCACGGCAAAGCATCCGGTTCACCGGCGCTCAGGTAGGAAGCCTGGTGGGCGAAGGCGGTGTGCAGGTGCTCGGGATCCGGTACGAGCAACGCCCCACAACCCACCGGCACGCTCAGGGTCTTGTGCGGGTCCACGGTCAGGGAGTCGACACCGTCGACTCCCGCGTAGCGGGGTGCCAGGGCCGGCACGCCGGCGCCGAGTCCGCCCCAGGCCCCGTCGGCGTGGTGCCACATTCCCACGCTCCGGCACAGTTCCGTGACCGGTTCCAGCGGGTCGACGGCACCAGTGGCGGTGGTTCCCAACGTGGTGACGGCGCAAAAGGGCAGCAGGCCCGCGTCCTGGTCGGCGGTGACCGCGGCGCGCAACGCGGCGGGGTCCAGTCGGTCGTGCGCGTCGGTGGCGACGGGGCGAAGCCGGTGGGCGGGCAGGCCGATGCAGGCGGCCGCCTTGGCGACGGACATGTGCGCCTGGGCGCTGGGGTAGAGGGTGAGGCGAGCGTGATCGCGGTCGAAGGCGGGGCCGTCGCCCGAGCCTCGTCGGGTGAGGAACCAGGTGCGGGCCGTGGCCAGGGCGAGCAGGTTGGCCATGGAGCCGCCGCTGGTCAACACTCCGCCCGTACCGTCGGGCAGACCCGCCAGGTCGGCAAGCATGCGTACGGTGCCCCGTTCGAGATCCATCAGGGCGTTCTCGCCCATTCCGCAGGTCGCGTTGATGGCGCAGGCCAGCAGTTCGGCGACAATCCCGGCCGGTGCGGGCGGTGAGTTGACCCAGGCGAAGAACGCGGGGTGCCCGTTCCCGGTCGGGTACGGCGCGATCTCGTCGCGCACGAAGTCCAGCACCCCGCCGAGCTCTCCGCCCCGTAGCTGAAGCCGTCCCTCGCGCAACGAGGACCGTACGTGCGAGGGCAGCGGACGACCCACCGGCCGCTGCGGCAGTTCACTCAGGTACTGGGCGGCCCACTCGGCCGCCGCTACGAGTTCGTCCCGCAGCACCTTCGAGTGGACCGCCGGCGGCATCGGGGGCGCGCAGGGTGCGCCGAACGGAGACGGAGCAGGGGCGTGCGGACGGTGGGTCATGGTGGTGCGCGGAGCCTTTCGTCGATACAAGGCCCCTGGTCAGCGAAGCAGGAGCCGTGATCGTAACGATCCGCCTGACCGGCCGTCACGTGTACCGGCGCAACTCTCCCGGAGGCGGTGACCGGCCGTGGTCAGGACGGGCCGTAGCCCGGGTAACCGTTCACGAAGGCCTCGTAGAGCAGGTAGGCGGTTCCGGCCTCGACGACGAGGCCGAAGAGGACGAGGAACACGGTCACGGCAACAGAGCCGGTCTTCTGGCCGCGTGACTCCGGGACCCGCACGATGTGCGGCTTGTCCGGGTGGTAGGCGGCCTCGACGGTCGCACCGCCGCCGCGGTGGTGCAGGGTCCGGCTCTCCCCGTGCAGGTCCGTGTAGACGTACGTGCCGAATCCGCCGCCCATGATGCGCGAGTGTCCGACCAGCCGGGCCTGGACCGTGATGCCGTTGCGCGGCAGGTACCACTGGAGGTACAGGTCCTCCACGCCGATCCACGCGTAGGCCAGGCTTGCCGCTCCGACCGGCCCGACGAGCAGGGTCAGGAGCGCGACGATCCACTGGCCGTGGATGCCGACGGCGAGCGCCAGGGCGAAGAAGACGGACCCGGCCGAGGCCATCCCGATCCGCGTCCTGCGACGGCTTCTGCGTCTTCGTTGTTCGTCCGGCGTCTCGGTCAGGGGTCGCACGACGACCAGCGCCGAGCCGTCGACCGGCTCGGCCCCGGCCGTGCGCTCGGGCAGGGCCGCGGTGACCGCGTCGGCGAAGAGCGCCGCGGCCGCCTCGCTCACGTCGTCCAACGTGTGCACCCCGGGTGCAGCCCCCGTGCGTGCGGTGAGTTCGACGGCGACCGTGCGTCCCTCGGCGTGGATCCGTGCGACGGCCGGGAGCGGGATCCGTACCTCCTCGTCGGGGAGCCGCAGGACGAGCGCCCCGTCCTCGTAACGGAGCGTGGCTCCACGGGAGTTGTGGAGAACGGGTATGGGTGAGGTGAACGACATGTGCGTGATGGTAGAGGCGCGCGCTCGGAGGAGCGCAGCAGGGTGGGGGGCCGGCGGGTTGTCGTGGGCCTGACTCGATCACTCGCGCCGGCCCGGGGTGCTCGCAGTTGTAGAGCCACGCCGGCGCAAGCCTCAACAGCGTTGCAGGAAGGGGAGTTCAACAACGATCGATCAATTGCCGGGGTGCTTCAGGCTCTCGATGATGCGGGCGAATCCCTCCGTCCCGTGGCCGGCGTCCACCTGCTGCTGAATGAGGCGCTGGACCATGGCGATCGGTTCGGGGCTCACTCCCTGGTCGGCGATCGCCTCGATGAAGAGGCCGAGGTGGGAGAACGTCAGGCTCTGCTGCCCCGGGACGGTGTAGTCACCGCCGTCGATGACCTCGGCGTATCCGGCGAGTTCGCCGGTCATCGCGGTCAGCCACGGGGCGGCCATCGCCGCGAAGCGGCTCGCCGGAATGCCCGCCGGTGCCAGCATGGCCGCGCCCTGCATGAACCCTGCGAACATCACGTACATCGCCGACAGCAACGCGAAGTCGTAGAGCGAGGCAAGACCCGCGTCCTCGTCGACGTAGGTGCTGGTCGCCCAGTGTTCGAACAGTGACGCGTGGTGACGGAACACCTTCTGCGAACCGCTGTACAGGATCGAGGCCCCCGGCTGTCCGATCATGGACGGGACCGCCATGATGCCCCCGTCCAGGTAGGCGATCTGCGCCTCGGCCGCCCACAGTGCCGACCGCCGTGCCTGTTCGGGCGTGGTCGTGGTGAGGTTGACGAGCGTGCGCCCTGCCAGGTCGTCCACGAGCGGGTCGAGTACCTCGTGCACCGAGTCGTGGTCGAAGAGGCAGACGACGACCAGCGGACTCGCCCGGACCGCCTCCGCGGCATGGGCGGCCTCTCTCGCTCCCTGTGCGACGAGCGCCTGTGCCCTGCCTGCCGAACGGTTCCAGACCGTGGTCCGCACCCCGGCCTTCACCAGGGTCTCGGCGAGCGCGCTGCCCATCGCGCCGAGTCCGAGGACGGTCACGTCGGTGGCGTGGATCTCGTGCATGTCACTGCTCCCTCAGGTGGTGCGGAAGGTGGTGTTGATGCCTCAATCCTCCTCAGCGCCAGTAGAGTTGACCAGTACGGACTAATTAGTGCAGTACTCACCGGAAGGTAAGTACCTCCCGGGCCGAATGGAGGCACTCATGGCAACAGCACGACGAGGTCCCTACTTCTGCGGGCTCGACGCGGCCATGGACGTCGTCGCCGGGAAGTGGAAGTCCCTGATCATCTGGGAACTGCACGAGCACGGCACGCGCCGGTTCGCGGAGCTGCGGCGCGGACTTCCGGGCGTCAGCGAGAAGATGCTCGTACAGCACCTGCGGGAGATGGAGGAGGACGGCCTCGTGCACCGGGAGGTGTACCCCGTGGTGCCGCCGAAGGTCGAGTACTCCCTCACGGAGCACGGCGCCACCCTCAACACGGCCCTGGAGTCCCTGGTCGAGTGGGGGCAGGAGCGTATCCGGCGCATCGGCGCGGAGAAGGTCCCCGTCGACGCCGCGTGAGCACCGGGCCGTCCGCGGTTCTACGACAGCCGACGCCGCGCGCACATCCTGTTCCCGCGGCTCCATGGCCTGTTGGCGTGCGGTGGCCGCCAGGGGCGCCGAACGGGTCGGCCGTGCCGACGAGTTCAGCGCCCCGGCCGTACAACGGTGGCCGATCCGCGCGCGGTCGTGCCTCGCCAGGGATCTCCGGCCTGGAACCAGAACGTGATGGCGATGCTGAAGCGATCGGCGGTTACCGCCGTTCGAGGGCGGTGGCGACCTGGTCCATGACGTGCTGCCAGTGCGTCCGCTGCCGTTCGCGCTCCTCAGCGCCGGCCAGGTGTTCCTGGTGGAAGCGGAGCATCGTGCGGGCTCCGTCGGCCGCGGGTGCGAGGGCGACCTGGAGCGTGGTGGTGCCGTGGGTGACGCGGATGCGGTCAGCGCGGCGGTAGCCGCGCACCTCGCCCGTCACTCCTTCGTCCGTCCGGTAGGCGGCGCCCCGTTCCGGGGTGAGGACCGCGCCGGGGCCGAGCCAGAGGCTGATGCCTTCGGGGCTGCTGATGAAGTCCCAGACGACGGCTGCGGGATGCGGCAGGGTGCGGGACACGCCGATCTGCCAACCGGCGTCCTGGGTGAGTCCTGTGGGCATGACGGTCATCCTTCCTCGGAGTGGCGGGCGCGCAGCGCCCTGACTTTGTGGCGGTTGCCGCAGTGCTCCATGGAGCACCAGCGGCGGCGACCGGGGCGTGACGTGTCGACGTAGATGAGGTGGCAGTCCTCCGCCGCGCAGGTGCGGATGCGGTGCGCGAACGGGCCGGTCAGCAGTTCGACGGCGTCCCGGGCGACGGTGGCCGCCAGGTGAGTGCCGGTGAGGCCTGCGGCCCAGCGCCGCTTTCCGTCCGGGGCGATGGCGGGGGCCATGGCCGCACGGGCGGCCGTCTCATTGATGACGTCCAGATCGCGGGGCGGGTGTGGCTCGCCGCGCGTGTGGGCGATGACCACGCGGAACAGGGCGTCGCGCAGGGTCCGCAGGGCGGCCACGTCCGCCGCGCGGACGTCCAGTACGGGCGTCGGGGTGAGGCGCGACCGGTCTGCCCAGGCGGCCAGGTCGGCGGGTTCGTGCAGGACCTCGTACCGGCTGTAGGGGCCGGGACCGCCGGTGGTCAGCAGCTCCAGGCACAGCGCACCGGGGTCGAACCGGTAGGCGACGCCGGTGCGGGAGTGCAGCGTCAGCCCTGTGGTGGGCGAGGATTCCATGTAACCAATATAACTGGTTACAGGGCGTGGGGCAGGGAATCGGCCGAAGACGAGCGCACGCCCGCCGGGTCGTGGGCGGGCCGAGGGGGGATTGCGGCGTCACCCGCGCTGTTGCTGGATGCGGAAGGCAGAGGGGGTGATGCCGGTGCGGCGGGTGAACTGGCGGGTGAAGTAGCCGGCGTCGTTGAACCCGGTCCGACGGGACACCGCCGCCACGGTCAGGTCCGTCTCCGCGAGCAGTTCCTTGGCCCGGTTGATGCGCAGCCGCTGGACGTACTCCTTCGGTCCGTGTCCTGTCTGCTCCCGGACGACGTCCCGCAACCGCTCCGGGCTCAGGCCGAGTTCGTCCGAGGTGGCCGCGAGGGGGAGCGCGCTGTTGCGGTCCAGCGCGGCCAGGACCGGGTGCGTGGACCGGGGGCGGCCCACCGCGGTGATCAGTTCGTGGAGGGCCGCGGCGGACGCGGTCTCGGGGTCGGGGCGGTCCAGGGCTCGGCGTAGCCGGGTGAACCGCAGGGCGGCCGATGCCGGGTCGGTGAGGGGGAGCACCCCGGAGGGGAGATAGCCGAGTTCGGCGTACGCGCGGGCGGCCGGGCCGTCGTACAGCACCCATTGCTCGCTCCAGCCGTGCCGGTCAGGGCCGTAGGTGTGCGGGGCGCCCGCCGGTAGGTGGAACAGTGCCGGCGGAGTGACCGCGTGGTCGTTGCAGCGGCCGCGGCCCGCGGTCACCACCACCATGGCGTGCGTCGACAGCACCCGCTCTCGTACCGTCCCGACGTGTCCGCTCTGCCCGCCCGCTCCCAGGCACACCAGACCGAGCCCCCAGTGCGCGGCGGCGGGGGTGAGATAGCGCGACCAGCCCTGCATGCGGTCACTGTAAGCGGCACGGATCGCACCCGAAGAGTCCCCCTGCCGGGCCGCTTTCGTTCATGGCTTCGCCGGCAGGGCGCGTCGAGGATGGTGCCCATGCTGACGTCCAACGGCTACTCACTCGACACCGCGCCCGCCAGGATGGGCGCTCTCACACCGGTGCCCGACGAAGAACGGCATGACCGCGACGCCCTGTGGGCGCGCCTGCGCCGTGACGGCTACCTCTATCTCCAAGGCGCCCTGCCCCCAGACCGTGTGACCGCCTTCCGCCGCCACTATTTCCAGGCCATGGCCACAACCGGGCTGCGTGAACGCGGCCGAGGGCACCCGGACCCGGCGGCCGTGCGCCGAGTGCTGTTCGAGCAGGTGGTGCCGGGTCCCGTCTACGACGCGTTCTGCACCCAACCCGCGATCCGCGACTGGTACGCCTGGTTCCTGGACGCGCCGGTGTTCCTGCACCGGCGAAAGATCATCCGGCATCAGCGGGCGGGCGACACGGGCATCGGATTCGCCACCCAGGCGCACTACGACCTGGTGTACCTCCGGGAGGGCACCGACCGGGTGCTCAGTTCCTGGATCCCGCTGGGCGATTGCCCCGCCGCACGAGGCGGCCTTGTCTACCTGGAGGGCAGCCATCAGCGGGTGCGGGCCGAGGAACAGGACGGCCGCCTGCGCAGGCCCGCCGCGTCCATCACGGCCGATCTCCCGGCACTGGCCGACAAGTTCGCGTCCCGCTGGTTGGTCGCCGACTACGCGGCAGGCGACATGGTGGTCCACTCCCCGTACATGGTCCACGCATCCCTCGACAACGCCGACCCCGACGAAGTGGCCCGGCTGTCCACCGACATCCGGTACCAGCGCGCCGACGACCCCATCGACTGGCGCTGGCAGGAGCATTGGCACGACCGCGACGGCCTGTGAGTTGCGGGGAGCCGACGATTTCGCGCCGTGGATGGATCTCGGGGCGGCCGTCGTGATGTCATCACCGGCTGTCCCCTGGACGCCCTCGGCCGGGGCCCTATGGGGACTGTCCAGGACGTCGGAGGCTGGACACCGCCGCTGTTGAAGTACGGAGGCATGGACAGAGGGCCGGCGGTCAACGAGGCTTCTGCCTGACCCAGCTCTGTCGTGCTGGCGGAAGAGGATCTGGCCCAAGGAGCCAAGGAGCCAAGGAGCCAAGGAGCCAAGGGGCCAAGGAGCCAAGGAGCCAAGGGTCCAAGGGCCCAAGGGGCCACGGGTTCAAGAGCCCCTAGGCTCGCGGGGGATCCTGTAGGGGGATAGATGGGGGAGCCGCGTTGAGGGACATCGGCGTGAGAGGCCGTCGGGCCAGAGCGGTGCGAGGGCTGCCGGGCGTCGGCGCGATGGTGGTCCTCGCACTGCTGAGCGCGGGGTGCAGTCCGCCGGAACTGACGCTGGTGGCCATCGGTAGGGGCCCCGACGGGGACGTGCGGGCTCTGCTGCGTCCCTGCTCACAGGGCACACACATGGAGGAGATCAGCATCCGGCACGTCGACGGTGACACCGACCGTGTGGATGCCGAAGCGCTGGATGACTGGTCGGCCCGGCCGCCCCAGTCGGTCACAGGAGAACAGGAGATCAGCGTCTACCACCCACCGAAGTCCTGGCACGTCAAGGTACGTCCGGCCAGGAAGCTGTCGGCGGACGGGTTCTACGCCGTGGAGTTCGTGGTCGGAAGATGGTCGCCGGAAGAGCGTGCGACCGTGGTGAAGTACCGCGGCGTCAACCGTTTCGAGGCCACGGACATCGACACGCTGGAGCCTGGGCAGTGGTGGGCTGATGACAGGACCATGAGCCGCGCCCAGTTCGACAAACATGCGAACGACGCCTGCTGATGGTCCAGGTGTGGACCGTTGCCCTGACGCCTGGGTCCAGCTTGTCGTCGGTGACACTGCTCGACGCCGAGGAGGTCTTCCGCGTACCGGAGGAAGGCCCCACCTTCTGCCTCCGCTAGCTAGCGCATCGGCGACACCGACCTCGGTCTGGTGACCAAGACGGACCGTGGGACGCCCGTAAGAGAACGATGTCGCCTTGGCGTGGCCTGTGCGGGTCGGGGTACGCGAAGTGCACTGCCGCGCTTGGAGGAGGCTGTTGATGCTGATAGGACCTGGCGGCAGGGACACCGCCGCGCTCGCACAGGAGCCTTCACCGGGCGACGGCCGGTACCGGATGCAGTACCGGCTGGGGGCGGGAGGAACAGCGGACGTTTTCGCCGCCGTCGATACGGTTCTGGGGCGTGAAGTGGCGGTGAAAGTCTTCCGCCCTACGGCGGACTCGATCTCCGCGGACCGATTCTGTGACGAGGCGCTGACGCTGGCCCGTCTCTCCCACCCAGCGCTCGTCACTGTCTACGACGTCGGCCGAGACGGCGACAGCGCCTACATGGTCACCGAGTTGGTGCGCGGAACGACGTTGCGCGACCGTCTCACCGAGGGCCCGTTGCCCTTCGCGCAGACCGTACGGCTGGCGACGGTTCTGACCTCGGCCCTCGACCATGTGCACGGCTGCGGCATCATCCACCGTGACATCAAGCCGTCCAACATCCTCCTCGACGAACTGGGTGCACCGCGCCTGGCGGACTTCGGGCTCTCTCGCTCCGTCGATGACCACACCCACAGTGAACCGGGCACCCTGGTCGGCTCCCTCGCCTACATGGCCCCCGAGCAACTGCTGGGGCGCGGTGCGAGCAAGGCCAGCGACATCTACGCCTTGGGCCTGGTTCTCCTTGAGGCTTTCACCGGCGAGACGCCCCACCACGCGACACCCCTCGAAGCGGGCATCAGCCACCTGATGGAAGCCCCTCGGATCCCCGAACAGGTCCCCACCGGTCTGGCTCGCCTGCTGTCCTCCGTCACCGCACAGGATCCGCGAGATCGCCCCGACACCGCCCGCCTGCTGCGCCTGCTCGCGGAGGTCGCGTCCGCTCCAGCCCCTGCCGCGCAACCCGTGATCCCTGTGTCGCGAACGCGCACGACCACGGTCACGCACCGCACCTCCGTCCCTCGGCCGACCGACCTCGCACCTGCGCCGGCAGAAGCCGCAGCGGCACCAGCGCACCCTGCGGAACCAACATCCGTCACCCTCGCCGAGCGAGCTCGCCGAGCATGGCTCCCACCGGTGACCGTCGCCGTGGCGGGGGCGCTGACACTCGTGATCACCGGTGCCGTCCTGAACGACGTCGCACCTCCTCCCGCCGCCGACGCGGCAGGCCGCCCTCACCCTTCGTCCTCCGCGCCCGCGAAGACGACCGGCTCGCAGCAACCGGACGAGGCGGACAGCACTTCAAGGATCACGCCGCCCCATGACCCGAGCTACGACACCGTGCGCCCTGCCGCCGATACGGCGAGTGTGCGAGTCAGCGGCAGCGCAGGGCCGGACGGCACCAGGGCACTCCCGCACCGACCGGCTCCTGGGCCGGTCCAGCAGGGAAGGAAGAAGCAGAAGCAGAAGGACGAGAAGCACCTCAAGACCGAGGCTTCGGACCGACGATCTCAACGATCAGCGACACGATGACAGGCGTCGTGGTCGGGGATCACCGGTCCGGGCGAGGTGAATGATCCGATTCACCCTCCGGCGGCAGGTTCAAGAGGAGCCAGCCCCGATGAGGCAGTGTCGCTTCGACAGTGGGTACGGGCATCGGTTCCGCCAGCGGGGACAGCAACTGGGCTTCGGCTGGGGATCGGCCCGGTACGGAGATACGAGGGGTGGCCGGGTCCGCGCTGCCGTTCGCTATGGCCAGGTGGCGGCCGGTCGGGGTGCGCAGGAGGTGGGGGATCAGATGGGGGCCGCCGCTGATCAGCGGCAACGCAGGTCGGGAGCCTTCCAGAGCGCGGATCGTGGTGTGCAGGAGACGTCGACCCTCGTCGTCGTACGGGAGCTGGTCGGGGCGGGTCGCGGCCAGCACGGCCACGCGGCCGCCGAGCCGGTTGGTGTACAGGCTGCGGCCCACGCCCCAGGCGCGGCCGGCCGGTGTGCGGACGGTGGTCAGGAGTTCCGTGCCGGGGTGCGGTCGCAGGCGCGCCAGGGCGGGTTGGGTATTGACGCTGAGCAGCAGGTCTTCGTCCTGCGTCGTTTCGTACGCGTAGGAGCCCTGCTCGCGGTCGACGCGTTCGGCGACCGTGACACCGATCAGTTCCGCGAAGCCGCGTTCGGCGAGGATATGGGCCGCGATGCCGTCCAGGAGCAGGCCGCCGCTCAGCAGGTGGCGCAGGTCGTCGTCGCTCACGGCGTACGCGGTCGGCCCGAACAGGACGCGTACCGGGGCGTCTTCGGCGGTGACCGGGACGCCGTTGCGGAGGAGGAAGTCGGCGCAGGGGGTCGTTTCGACGGCCAGGTCGCCGAGGTGGCCGGGGCGGTGCGTGCGGGCGTGGGCCGCCGCGTCGGGGCGTACGACGAGAGACACTCCTGCCGTGCCGAGCGCGTCCGCCGTGCGGGCGGCGACGAGATCGAGGGCGGGGCGCGAGCGGCGCAGCAGCTCGGCGATGCGCGGGTGACGGCCGGCCCGGCCCGTGTGGGTGGGATGTAGATTGAGCAACAGGGCGTCGGCGCCGGAGAGTTGGGCGGCGACCAGCTCGGACCACGTCTGGGTGTCGGACTTGGACCAGGCGGTGTGCGGCCAGTTCTCGATCTCGGGTTCGCTGCGCACATGGGCCGGACGCAACGCCCGCTGCTCCTCCAACAACCAGACGCTGCCGCTCAGGGTGCGGCCCGGCGTGTCACTGTACGGCGCGAAGTGCGGCCGCTGCACCGCCTCGCCGCCGATCGCCAGGGCGTCGAAGAGGCCGGCCCAGTCGCGCCCCTCCACGCCGTGCGCACCCGGAACGGAACTCATCAGACCCACCCGCGAACGCCCCTCCGTACACGTGTCCACGCACTCGGCGACCAGGGCCGCGACCTCCAACTGCGCCTCGCGCCATACCTGTTGCAGCAGCGCCCGCCAGGGATGCGGAGTCCCGGGCGCGGTCACGGCCGCCACCAGCCGCTCGCGCGTGACCTGTTCTCCGGCGACCCACGCGAACCGCTCCAGCATCAACGGCTCGAAGCCGCCGCCCCAGGTGAGCGGCGCGTGGTTGTGGTAGCGGAAGTCGTCCTCCAGCCACAGCACACGGAAGCCCAGTCGGGCGAACCGGCCGTAATGGGCGGCGAGCCAGGAGCGCCAGACGGGGCAGGCGAAGGATGCCTGGGCGGTGGCGACCGTCCCGTCCGGTCCCACCATGGGCGCGAAGCCGTGCCGGTCCCGGCGCCCGCGATCGGCGTGCCCCGTCGTGACCCACGGGTTGAGGCTCACACCGATCCCGGCGTCCCGCAGGACGGCGGACGTCCGGGACACGGTCTCGTACAGGACTTCCTCCTCGACGGCCGTGGGGTGACCGGCGTGGAACTCCTCCGCGGCCAGCAGCAGCACCGCCTCCTCGACCCCCGACTCCCGGCAGAAGGCGGCGAGTTCGACCGCGTGCCGCTCGGCATCGGGCCCGGGGGCGACCTGGAAACGCAGGTGGTAGCGGGCGGGCACGATGGTTCTCCTTGCGGGCAGTGCCAGGGGCCGAATCCGGCCGGGTGAGCTGGACGGGGAAGGGAGGGGAGGGAGCGGGCCGAGTGCCGGTCGCGCCGTGGTCGGCCGGGAGATCAGCGGGCGGTCAGGCGCAAGGTCTGCTCGTCCGCCGTACGGCCCGCGCCGACGCCACTGTCGCTCGGCGCGGTCCACGCGCGGGCCGGTGTCGTCTCCGCCGCCCTCGTGCGGTCCGACGAAAGGCCGAGGGACAGGCCGCTGTAGCGGTTGACCAGGCGGACCGTGCCGTTCGGCTCGCCGTCGGCGCCGCGGCCGGGGATCACCCACCACTGCTGTCCCACCGCCGGACCGGATCCCGGTGCCGCCGTCACCGTCGGCCTGGCGGACCAGGCGCGTCCCGCGTTCCGGGTCGAGTCGACGCCCAGGAGGCGGTGCGTGGTCGCGTTGGAGACGGCGTACGCGCCGTCGCCGGTCGGTGTGAACACCCAACGACCCCGTACGGTCAGGCCGTTCGCCTCCACCGACGTGGTGGTGTTGCCCTCCGCCTGCGTGAGGTACCGGCCCGTCCCGCTCGCGATGGCGTACGTGCCGCCCGCCTTGACCGGTGCCGCAGGCCGCGCGGTGTCGATCGTGGCGTCGTAGTACTCCCCGTCCCTGCCGCCCGAGCACTGGAACGAGCAGTAGTTGCGGAACGTCCTGCCGACGATCTGAGAGCTGGTCCTGTTCACCGGATCGAGGAACCAGCGGTACCAGGAGCCGGTGAGGTAGTCCCCGGAGTCGCCGAGCAGCCGCCACTTCTGTGTGGCGAGGTTGTCGGTGGCGTAGAACCGCTGGGGTTCGGTGCTGTCCTGGTGGATGGCCTCGGGTGTGCCGATGTAGAGGCCGAGGTAGGCGTTCCATGCGATGTTCATCGTCAACAGGTCCGCCTTGGCGGGGAGTTCACCCGCGTCCTGCTGCTCCTTGACCGACCCCTTCGTCGCCGGGTCGTAGTCGTGCTCGACCGGCGTGTACCCGGTGTCGTCGGCCGAGTCGACCGGGAGCATGTTGCTCTCCTTGCCGCCGATGCCGGGCTGCGACCATGCGCCGTCGTACCACTTCTTCCACGAACTCGGCGCCATCTTGGCCGACAGGGGAGCACGGGCGACGTGCGCCAGACTGGCGTCGGTCCAGCCGCCGGGGGAGCCGGGTTTCGGGATGGCCCGCGCGTTGTAGTAGACGTAGAAGTAGCCGGACGCGGTGTCCACGAACAGGCGCGGGTCGCCGTCGCCGTAGTAGTACGTCTCGTTCGGGAACGCGGTCGCGTCACCGCGTTTCGTGCTGTACGGCGAGGTCAGGACGTGGTCCTTGATGTCCCAGGTCCTGCCGTGGTCCTTGGAGACGGCGTAGTCGATCGCGTCGTAGTGCAGGCCGTCACCGAAAGGGCTCGGCGTGAACTCGTTGTGCACGAGCCCGTACCAATTGCCCGAGTCCGGATCGACCCAGACGCCCATGAGGTCGCAGAAGTTCTTCTGCGCGTACGAGGATCCGGCGGGCGGGAACGTGGCCTCGCGGCCGGTGGGGGAGTTGTTGCAGCGCCAGGTCGTGTCGTCGTTGCGGTCAGCCGGATTGGCCGGGTTCACCGCGGTGTCGAGCTTCGTGTCCGGCTGCGCCGCGTCGAAGTCCCTGCCCGTCCAGAACTTCCATTCGCGCGGATCGTCCTTGCCGTACAGGGCGTGCGCGGACTGGTAATGGAAGGAGCCGTCCTTGTCGAGGATCGGGGCGGCGGGGGAGTCGTCGGGGTTGGTCCACGGACCCTTCTGCCCGACCGTGACCGTGTGGTCCGCCTCGCTCGCGGCGTGCGCGGGCGAGGCCAGGGAGGTGCCGAGCAGTGCGGTGACCGCGGCCGCGCACGCGGCGGCGACTCTGGTGCGGGCGTGGGAACGGGCTGGGGACACAGGGGCTCCTCTGGATCACAGCAGCGCGGCGATGAATTAGTTCGACTACGATCCGAACTAATGTCGCGGCTGTCAAGACTCGTCGCGGCCTCAACTGCCCCACGGGGATGCGGCTTTGCGATGATGTGACCGTGCCGGGCGCCCCCGGCGGCCGGGAAGGACGAGGGACAAGTGAAGGCTGAACCGCGCGCGAGCGACCTGTCCGGGCCGTCGCGGGCCCGCGACCGCGGCTCCATCCGGCGTGCCAACCTCGCGCTCGTGCTGCGCATGCTGCGCGACGAGGGCCCGCTGTCCCGAGCCCGGATCGCGACCGGCACCGGCCTGCCCAAGCCGACCGTGACCAGCCTCGTCGCCGAACTCGTCGGGCTCGGCCTCGCAGGGGAGGGGCCGACCCGGCGTGAGGGCGCGGTCGGCCGGCCCGGCACGCTGGTGCGGATCGACGGGCGACACATCTGCGGCATCGGCGTCGAGATCAGCACCAGTTACGTCCACGTCCTCGCGCTCACACTCGGCGGTGAGGTGGCGTTCGAGCACCGCACGGCCGTCGCGGTCGGCGACGCGGGGGCCGACGCCGTGCTCGACCTCACGGCCCGCGCGATCGCGCGGTGCACGGCCGCGCTCGGCCGGGCCGGCGCCCGCGCGGTCGGCCTGACCGTCGCCGTGCCCGGCGTCGTCGACACCCGGGCCGGCGCCGTCCGTTACGCACCCGCCCTGGGCTGGCGCGACGTGGCCGTCACCGCGGGGCTCCTCGACCGGCTCGGGGCCGCCGCGCTGCCGCTCACCGTGGAGAACGACGCGAAACTCGGCGCCGTAGCCGAGCATGCGCACGGGCGGATCCCCGACATGGTGTGCATCACCGGAGAACGGGGCATCGGCGCGGGCATCATCAGCGGCGGGCGACTGCTGCGCGGCTCCGCCGGCTTCGCAGGCGAGGTCGGGCACATGCCGCTCGACCCGGAGCGCCGGCCGTGCGTGTGCGGGCGCGCCGGGTGCTGGGAGACGATGGTGGGCCTCGACGCGATTCTGCGGCTCGCCGCCGACGCGGACGACGAAGTGCACGATCAGGGCGTCGCATTGGAGCGCCGGCTCGCCGTGCTGCACGACCGGGCCGACGCGGGTGACGTACGGACCCGTGAGGCGCTGGAGCGTGTCGCCGACGCGCTCGGCCTGGGCATCGCGCTGCTCGCCGACGTCCTCAACCCGGGGCGCGTCGTACTCGGCGGCTACTTCACCCACATCGGCGACCTCATCCTCGACCGGGTCCGCGAGGTCGTCGCCGAGCGTGTCATGGCGCCCGACGGGGGCGGCTGCGAGGTGGCCCTGTCGCGTCTCGGGTTCACGGCGGCGGCGCGGGGCGGTGCGCATCTGGCCCTCGGCGCGGTGTACCAGGACCCGGGAGCGGTGGGCTGAGGCAGAGCCGGAGAGTGCGGCGGAACCCACCGCGACGTACACGATCATGCTCGCTCTCCGAGCCCCCTGCTGTCCGTCCCCGGGGCCGCCGCGAGGAGCGTCGACAAGGGCGACGATGGTCAGGAACGGGGCAGTTCTACACGTTTCTATACGTCCGGCGAGTACGTAGCCCAGCGCATCGAGACACCGACCTACGATCCTCACGGCGTCGTTCTCGCCCTGGACAGCGGTTCACGGGTCGGCAGGGCAACCACGTCGCTCCACCCTGAAGGACACGCGTTCAGCGAGATGACCGGGCTGCCGGCCGGCCACCGGGGAAGAGGAATCTCGCCAGCCATGAAGCTCCTGGCCATCGGCTTCGCGCGTTCTCACGGCGCGCCTTGGCTGCGGACCTTCCACCACCCCGACAACGCAGCGGCCATCGGCATGAACCGACGGCTCGGTTTCGTCGACGACCAAGGGCTGTCCCGCTTTCCTATAGAGAGCCCTATTGGGCAGCTTGGTAGGATTCATGCGTTGGGTGGCTGGCGGATCTGCGGGCCCTTGGACTCCAGGGAGGGCCAAATGGCAGTGAAATTCGCGTACCAAAATGTGGGTATGCCGGATCTGAACCGCCGTGGCCTCCGTCCTGAAACGGCACCTCTCGGGGTTCTGCTCGTGGACATCGAAGCCGACTTGGTCATCCGGGATGGCAGCCAGGTGGTGATGGCGGAGGGGCTGTTTCCGGTGGCTGAACTGGCGCGCGCCCTAGTGGGTTGGCTGGGCCAGCTGGACGGCGACCGCGATGACTTCGAGTTCGACTCGATGTCTTACGCCGACGTGGGCGAGGTGCGGATCGTGGGGTCTGTCGAGGGATGGCGGGTCGGCTCTGTCTCTGAGCCGGGCTCGTGGACTTCGCCAGTTGGCTGGGATGTGCTCGTGTCGGAGATCGCGCAGTTCGTGACGGCAGTCCGCGAGGACGTGGTGGCGCTTGGCGTCGAGCCCGGCCTGATCCCCGATCTTTGACGCAAGCCCGGTAGTGCTCCGGCTAGGGCTGTCCCGTTTAAGTGTGTGAGCTGGGACGTTGGCTGACAGTACGGTCGCTGGGTGGAGTCCGAGAAGGTGAACCAGTGTCCGTTGAACGGGTCCGGCGCACGCCCTGAGATCCTGGTCGGGCGCCGACTGGGGGAGGTCTTCGCCGCCTGGCATCGGAGCGGGGACGAGGAGGCGGAAGATCCACTGGATGTGTGGCTGATCGACGGCCAAGGCAGTTCCCTACACGTCACATCCGGCTCGGACTGGTGCCTGATCGTGGAGTCCTCGCGCCCGCACGAGGGCTACGAGGTGGACAGCTGGGGACGCATCGAGGTAGCTCCGGTCGGTGATCGGACGCCGTTCGCCGCCCACCTCGGAGAAGACGTCCTGGCGGTGAAGGAAGAGTTCGAGCCCAAGTGCGGCCGCATCGCATTCGATGTGACCTTTGCCTCGGGCCGAGTTCGTTGCGACAGCTGGGCTGGAGACCTCCGCCTTTCCACGTGAGGTTTCGCGTGCAGTCTCACGTGGTCACGATGTGATGATCTTGCTGTGGCTGGTGTGATCACGACGTCCGAGCCGTCCTGGATAACCCCCTTCACCGGGCCGAGCCCGCGCTGTTTCGGCAGGTTGGTGACTGCACTGCGGCGTGAGGGTGCAGAAGCGGTACGGCGGGGTCGGCCGTGGGGCCTGACGCTGGAAAACCGGGTACTGCTCGAAACGGCTTACTGGCGCACGAACCTGACGATGCGCCAACTCGCTCCGCTGCTCGGCGTCTCGAAATCTGCGGCAGACCGGATCATCGGCCATCTCGGCCCGCTTCTCGCGCTTCAGCCCAGGCAGCGTTTCACGAAGGGCACCGCCCTCATCGTGGACGGCGCTCTGGTACCCACCCGCGACCACGCGATCGCCGAACAGTCCAAGAATTACCGGTACTCCACCAACCACCAAGTCGTCATCGACGCCGACCCCCGCCAGATCGTCGTGGTCGGCCAGCCCTTGCCGGGCAACCGCAACGACTGCAGAGCCTGGGAAGAATCGGGAGCGAAGGCCGCCGTCGGCAAGACCGTGACGATCGCCGACGGCGGTTACCCAGGAACGGGACTCGTGATGCCGCACCGCCGCCGGGCCGGCGAGGAACTCCCCGACTGGAAACAGGAACACAATCGCTCCCACAAGCAGGTGCGTGCCCGCATCGAGCACACTTTTGCCCGCATGAAGACCTGGAAGATCCTCCGGGACTGTCGCCTCAAGGGCGACGGCGTCCACCATGCCATGCTCGGCCTCGCCCGCCTGCACAACCTCAACCTCGCCAGATAGGTCGGCCGTGACACCGCGACCGGCCCATACTCACCTGAAGATCATTGCGGGACAAGCCCTACGAGCTCGTGCACGGTAGGCGGTGAGACGTCGAGCCTGGATGGTTGATCATGGTCGGGTGGTGGGGAACTCGACGCGCGCGGTGATCATCGGCAATCGGCGGATCACGGGGCTGACTGCCGGAGTGATTGCTGAACTCGTCGAGGAGATCGGACCGTTGTGGCATGAGCGTCATCAGGCGAGGCTTGCCGCTCGCCCGCGGCAGAGGGCTGTGGGCGCAGGCGCGAAGTACCGGCTGGTGTTCGTCGACCGGCTGCTGGCCACGCTGGTCCATCTTCGTCACGGGGTCACCCATGATGTGCTGGCCTGCTGGTTCGGAGCGGACCGTTCCACCGTCACCCGGGCCATCGGTGAGGTGCGGCCCCTGCTCGCCGAGCGGGGCTGCACCGTCAGCCCCGACGTGCGGCTGCGGTCTCTCGCTGAGGTTGTCGACCATCTCGGCGCGAGCGGGGCGACCGGCATCGTCGACGGCACCGAGATCCGGGTCCGCCGGCCCGCTGCCGGACGCAAGGACCGCGACAAGTTCATCTCCGGCAAGAACAAGCAGAACGCCGTCAAGTCCATGGTGGTCACGGACGGCGAAGGCCGCGTGCTGTGGTGCAGCCCGGCCCGTCCCGCAAGCTGCGCGGACATCACCCATGCCCGCCAGTTAGGGCTGGTCAACCTCTTGGCCGACGGGCCTGCAGTCGAGATCCTGGCTGATGGCGGCTACCAGGGACTGGGCGCCCAGACCGGTGGTCGGGTGGTGACACCACCGCACCGCAAGTTCAAGAAGAACGCCCCGGACTGGTACGAAGAGATGCACGAGCGCCAGCGCAAGGCGCACTCATCACGACGTATCCGTGTCGAGCACGGCATCGCCCATCTGAAGAACTGGCGGGCCCTGGCCCGCCACCTCGGCCGCCGCGAGCACATGAGCGACACCGTCCAAGCCATCGCCGGCCTGCTGTCCCACCAGCAGACCGCGGACCTGAACCCGACATGGCAGATGTGAAGCTGGGTCGCACCGAAGTTCGCGACGTCTCACCGCCTACCGTGCACGAGCTCGCTAGAGGTCGTCTCATTTGGTTCTCCAGGCAGTTGGGAGGGCGCCTGCGGCTGTCGTGGCGTGCGGGGTCACATACCGCGGTCAGGCCCTCTCCATGGCTCCGGCCGTTCGTCAGCGGTCATCGGAAGTCGGCACAGCTGTACCGGGCCGGGGTAGAAGGCGGAGGTGTTGGGGCCGGCCATGTCTTCGCCGATGAGGTACCGGTAGAGCCATTCGGCGAAGCTCATGTCGAACCGTGCCCAGCCGCCCTCGCCGTCCTCGATCAGAATCCAGGGCGCTGTGTCGTCCGCGGCTACAAGGAACAGGGTCTCGCCGCGGTCGGTGCTGGCGATCGGCCACAGTCCGTTCCGCGTACCGAAGCTCAACTCTGAGAGTCCGAAGAGCAGGCGGGGGTCCTCGTCCGGGTCGAGCTTGTCCCAGGAGACTTCGGACCAGGCGCGGACCGTCCCGCGTATCCAGTCACCCAGGTTCCAGTGTTCGGTTGCGGGGTGGTGCAGGTACAGGTGGCCGTTGAGCTGGATGGGAGCGTATGCGTCTACGAGGGTCTGGTAGTCGGTCGGCAGCCGGATGTCGAGTTCGGTGTGGAGCCGGTCCCAGGCGGCGGGGTCGGCGTAGCGGTTCTCGGCCGGGCCGAGCATCGCGATGGCGGCGGCCAGGTAGTCGGTCATGGCGTTCCTCGCTGGCTTGTGTCGTCTTTGCGACAGGATCATTCCAGCTCGGAGGTCTCGCCGGTCAGGCTGTCAGCCTGCGGTAGCAGATCAGGGCGGCTGCGATGCCGGCGAACGCCAGGAAGTGTTCGGCCTTGCGCTCGTAGCGGCGGTGCAGACGGCGGCATCCGGACAGCCACGCCACCGTGCGCTCCACGGTCCAACGGTGACGGCCAAGGCGCTGGGAGGATTCGATGCCCCGGCGCGCGATGCGCGGTGTGATGCTGCGGGAGCGGAGCCCCGTGCGCAGCCAGTCGAAGTCGTAGCCCTTGTCACCGTGCAGCTTGGCCGGTCGACGGCGGCGCGGCCCGCGGCGGGAGCGGATGGGTGGGATGCCCCGCACCATAGGCTCCAGACCCTGACTGTCGTGGGTGTTGGCAGCCGAGATCCCAATGGAGAGGGGCAGACCGGTCCGCTCCGTGATCAGGTGGATCTTCGATGCCTTCTTGCCGCGATCTACGGGATTCGGGCCCGTCAGGTCCCCCTTTGAGGGCTCGCATGTTCACCGAGTCGATCGCGCACCGCGACCAGTCCAGTCCGCCGCGTGCGCCGAGCTCGTCCAGGACCAGGCGGTGGAGCTTGCCCCATACGCGGGCCTGGCTCCACTCGGTGAAGTGGCGGTGCGCGGTCGGCCCGGACGGGCCGAAGCCCGGCGGAAGTTGTCGCCACGTGCAGCCGGTCGTTGCCACGAACACGATGGCAGCCAGCACCTGCCGGTCCCCATACCGGCGCCTTCCCCCACCCTGCGGCCGCACCGGCGCCGCCGGAACCACCCGCTGGAACAACTCCCACAACCCGTCTGGAACCAGACGCTCCACCATCGCTGTCACGGCATTCAGCCTAGTGAACAAGCCAGTTGAGACGATCTCTTAGACGGTGTTTCACGTGGCGATCTTGGCGAGCTTCTTGTAGCAGGTCATGACCGCGGCGAGGCCGAGGAAGGCGAGGAAGTGGCTGCCCTTTCGTTCGTAGCGAGTGGTCAGGCGGCGGTATCCGAAGAGCCAGGAGATCGATCTCTCGATCTTCCACCGGTGCCTTCCGAGGCGCTCGGAGGACTCCACGCCCGGCCGGGCGATCCGTGGAGTGACGTGGCGTTCGCGCAGCCACGCCAGGTTGCCGGCCGAGTGGTACGCCTTGTTGGCACGAACCTTGTCGGGACGTCGCCGACGAGGGCCGCGGCGCGAGCGGACGGCTGGGATCCCAAGGGCGAGCGGGCGAAGCGCTTGCACATCGTTGACGTTCGCGGCGGACACCCCGATAACTACAGGCAGCCCCTGCGCGTCGGTCAGAACGTGAAGTTTGCTGCCCGCTTTGCCTCGGTCGACCGGATTCGGCCCTGTCAGGGGACCCCCCTTTTCGCGCGCACCGAGGCAGCATCGACGAACACGGAACTCCAGTCGAGTCCGCCACGTGCTCCGATCTCGTCCAGAACCACGCGGTGCAGCTGACGCCACACTCCGGATGCGGTCCAGACAGAGAACCTCCGGTGAGCCGTCGCCGGCGACACTCCGAACGTCAGTGGCAGGTACCGCCACGCGCACCCGCTGGTCAGCACGTACACGACGGCCGGGAACACGGCACGCTGGTTGATCGGCGCGGTGCCACCGCCCTGCGGGTGCGGGCGGAAAGACGGCAGTACCGGCTCGACCATGGCCCATAGATCATCCGGCACGAGCCGCTGCGACAGATCCCCACCCATGAACGATCATGATGCCGCTGGCGGCCACCCCGGCGACGACCGGTGGAGCGTTGGGCTGGTTACACCGGCCCCTCAGAATGGGCGCATGGCTCCTCTTTCCATTGACCCGCGTTCGTTGAACGCCGACGAGCGCGCAGTACTTGAGCACATTCTGGCCGCGGAGTTCGCCGGCGCATCACAACTGCGGAGTCAACTGGACCGCACTGAGGTGACCGCTGTCTGGGGGCCCGACTCCGTGAGTGTCGATCTGCAGGTTCGGGAACCCTGCGAACATGCGGCGCTGCCGACAGAGCTCGTGCCCGTCGACGCGCACGTGCATGACCCGTCCGGCGCCTACGTCGGCGAGATCCTCGTATGGACGGACCGCGGAGCCACGCTCGCAGCCCTGGAGTTCGCCTGGGTCACCGACGAGATGCCCACGTCTCTCCCGGCCGTCGTGGACGGCCGACTCAGCTGGCTGTCCTGACGGCTGTACCCGCCCTCAGCACCTACGGCCCCGCAGCGGGCGAAATCGCCACGTGAGACACGGTCTTAGACCGTGTCCTACGTGGTGAGGCGTCGTTAACCTCGGTATGGGGCGGGGTACGTGGAGTTGGATTGTTCCAGACGGGCTGTGGGAGATCGCGAAGCCGCTGATCCCGCCCTCGAGGGTGCGGCCGCAAGGCGGCGGAACGCAGGACACGCCTGATGAGACGCTGTTCGCGGCCATCATCTACGTCTTGGTCAGCGGCTGCGCCTGGCGCCAACTGCCGCCCTGCTTCGGGATATCGAAGTCGACCGCTCACCGCCGGTTCCTGATCTGGTCGAGAGCCGGTGTCTGGGGCCGCCTGCACGAAGCAGTGCTACACCGCCTCGACGGCGCCGGCCTCATCGACGTCACCCGCGTCGTCCTCGACACCGCCCATGTCAGGGCTAAAAAGGGGGCGAACACACAGGTCCGAGCCCTGTGGACCGGGGCAAGCCGGGTTCCAAGATGCACGTCCTGTCGGACGCGAACGGACTGCCCCTCCTCGTCGGCATCTCGGCCGGCAACACCCACGACAGCGAAGGTCTCAAGCCGATGATCGAGGGTCACCAAACGAGACACGACCCCCACCGCGGCCGACACTTCAAGCCTCAACGCCTGCACGCCGACAAAGCCTACGACCGCGCCGACCTGCGGAAATGGTTACGCGGCAAACGCATCGGAGTACGGATCGCGCGCAAAGGCATCGAGTCCAGCGAACGATTAGGGCGACGCCGCTGGGTCATCGAGCGGACCATGTCCTGGCTGTCCGGCTACCGACGTCTCAGCCCTCGCTACGAACGCAATCCCCGCAACTACCTGGCCTTTCTCGGGCTTGCTGCAGCCATCTGTTGCTACAAGCGTCTCATTCGACTCACCACGTAGGACTCGGTCTAAGGGCAGCGTCGAGAGGGCGAGATGCGGAACTCTGTCCTCTGGCTGATCACGCCCGTATGCTGTCGCCTGTTGCGACGCATCCTTGATCACCCTAACGGGAATCGGTTCTGCGGGGGAAGAGCTGGCCGGGACGGTCACCCTGTCCTGCTGCATTTGCCGCGGTCAACTCAAGGAACCTCAAATGCGAACATAGATCTTTCCGGCAACGAAAGCGCGAAGATACGGAGGCAGTCATGGAGAATAAGAGGATTCGCCCGAGTGGGTTGCCCACGATCTCGCTAAACGGGGTGCAGCACTCTGGACGGTCAGGAGTATCTCCGCTCATCGAAGAAGTGACCGAGGGAGTGCGCTCCGGGAGGTTCAAACGGGGTGAGATTCTCCCTCAGCTGTCAGAGCTGGCACGCCTTTATCAAACAACAGAAGAGGAGGCGCAGCACGGAATCTCGGAACTCCGAGCGGCTGGCCTGGTCCAATATCATGACGAATATCTGGACACTCATTTCGTGTTCGCTTCGGAGTGAGTAAGACTGATGTCCCACTTGACGGGTAGAGCGGGTAGGGGCAGGCGATGCGCATCGCCTGCCCCTGACTTGCCTCTCGGCGGGCGGTGCCCTACCTGCGGCAGGCCGTGAAGCTGCTGATTTTGTTGTCGTGGAACGAGTCCAACTGCGAGATCTTGGTGTACGGGGGAACCCTGAGCGCGTTGCCCGTGAACCAGTCGTGGTAGGCCGTCAGGTTCATTCCCCAGAAGTCGATGTTCTTCGTCGTGTTGATGATGCCCGTCGTCCGGTTGTCGAATCCGTAATCCGCCATCTTGATGCCGCTTGAGCAGTGTGCGTGGTTCCACTGGACTCGGCGGCCTTCGAATCCGGCGAACTGGTAGAAGCAGTACCACCGGTTGTCGTTAGCGCCAGCTGGGCACCCGTTCCAGCCTGCAGCCTCCGCCTGGACCTCTGAGACCTCGGCTGCGGATACGCCGTCAAGCAGGAGAGCATCCTCGGATGCTGTAGGAGCCGCCACCTGGCCGGGAAGGGGCAGTGTCACGACTACCTCGCCGCCGTTCCACGCGATTTCGTTCGCACTGATCTGCTCTCCACCACTGGCCGTCTCGGCGAGAGTCGCGTCAATGTCAGCTTGGAGTATTTGACGCTCGTCGATTGTCAGGCTCTCGACTTCGACGCGGCTGTCGTCAGAGGAGACAGCGGGCAGTGTCGGCACAACTTCGGCACTGGCCGCTGGCGCCCCCGACAAAGGCAGAGCGACCAGAACTACTCCAGTGGCGAAAGATGCCGACCACAAGCGGATAGATCTACCCACGATTTGATTCCCTTTCGGTCGTTGACAGGGGAACCTTACGAGTGTGCGGGTGTTTTTGGAGTCGCTTTGGAGATTGTTTGAAAAGTGAGAGAAGGACTTCCGACGGAAGCGAGAATTCCGTCGCCTGAAACAACCCTTTTCCTTAACTTTATGGTGATTCAGTGCTGCCTCCTACCGGCTGAGGTGTCGCCCTTAGAGCCCGTAACAAGACCTCCGAGGGAACACCTTCTGGTGCCGTCAACTCTCAGCCCTGTCGGTACCGAGGACCGTTCTCACGGCAGGAGGGTGCGCTGGTTCACGGCAGGCATGGCCGGTTGCGGCAGCTTTCCATCTTGTGCGCGAGGTGGGTTCAGTGCTCGGCTGAAGTTCTTCATCCGCAGCGGGGCGAGGGACACCCCATGGCGCGAGATGAACGGAGTGACGGTGAGCGCAGGTTCCGGGTTCCAGGGCAGACGCCGAGCGCGGCGATGTGGAGCAGGAGCAGTTCTGCTGCTGGCCTGGGGGGGGGGTGACGGCGTGTGACAGCAGCACGGCTGATGGCCCCGGTTCTTCATCATCCTCGGCGCAAGGAGCCGGTGTGAGGGAGGCGGTCACGGCTCCTCCCCGCAGTGTGCACGGCGCCCCCTGTGTGCAAGTCGATGACAATGCACGTTCTGCAGACTCACCACGTAGGACACGGTCTTAGCCAAGAGTTGTTGGTTTCATCCGTCGAATGACCGGCGCAGCGAGTTCGGGGACTTGGCTGCTTTATGGCGGCATAGGAGAACGACCCCTCGCGTCGCCATCTATTGGAAGGCGTTCGTGAAGGGTTCGGCCTGGTTGCGGAAGACGCTTGACCTTTCCCCTATTCGTAGAACAGAACCCGTTTGCGGGCGAGTTCACATCTTGTACGCCCCAAGATCTGTCGTTTGAGCGCCTTGATTCGATTGACCGGCTGAGGCCGGGCAGGTCGGCGGCGGCTCGGGCGGATGCGATCTACTCCGGCAGTCGCTCGTGCGGTGTCTCGGTGACCATGCGGGCGAAGGAACACAGATGCTCGGCGACCGGCCAGTCCAGGGCAGTTGACCAGGACGAAGGCCCGGCCGAGCGCCTCGCGATCACAGTCGACAGCGGTCGTCCACACCTGCCGGTCGAATGCCCCGTCGACCGGCAGGGCCGGACCGGCTTCGTTCGGTTCCATGCTGTGTACGTGTCCGCCACCGGGCCGAAGGTTCCCGCCGGGCCAACTTTGTTGTGAGGAACTTTCACCGAGGGCTGGGCGGCCGGGCTGCCGCCCACGTGTGCAATTCTGTGCGCACCGGATGTGACGTCGAGCAAGTGGACGTAACCGCTCATGAGTTGTGCAGGAGAAAGTCAGATGCGGGCAAGATTTTTCACGTGAGACTTTGAAACTGTCATGGGAAGGTCACTAAGGTCTGGCCTCAATCCTCCGTCCGGTTGATCACTCACACGAGGCGAGTGACGACGGAGGCATACCGCCCCCTGGACATTTCGTGGGCGGCAGGAAGAAGGAGCCCGCCTTCGTGTCATCCCATCGACGGCCCAAGCGGCCGAGCCGCACCCGCGTGACCGTGCTCACCACGACAGCGGTCGCTGCCGTGGCCCTGACGTCGCACGCCGCCGACGCGGCCCCCAAGCCCACGAAGACCGAGGTCAAGACCAAAGTCGACAAACTCTACGAAGAGGCCGAGCGGGCCACCAACCACTACGACGCGGCCAAGGAGAAGCAGCAGAAGCTGGAGAAGGAGATCGGCCTGCTCCAGGACAAGGTCGCTCGCGAGCAGCAAGAGCTCAATCAACTGCGCACGGGCCTCGGCATGATGGCCAGTCATCAGTACCGCTCAGGCGGCATCGATCCCGGAGTTCAGCTCTTCCTGTCCGCCGACCCGGACGACTACCTCGACAAGGCATCCACCCTCGAAGCGCTCTCCGCCCAGCAGTTGGCGTCGCTCCACAGCGTCCAGACCAAGCAACGCGAGCTGGCTCAGGAGCGCGCGAAGGCGGCGGAGAAGCTCACGGATCTCACCGACACCCGCACCGAACTCGGCAAGAAGAAGGTGGAGATCCAGGACAAACTCAAAAGAGCGCAGAAGCTGCTCAACACCCTGACCGTCACCGAGCGACAGCAGTTGGCTGACACGGAGCAGCGTGCCAGCCGGTCCTCCGCCGGCCGAGTCGACCTCGGTAATGAGGCGGCCGCGTCCAAGTTCGGCGCCGACGCCCTGCACGCGGCCGCCACCCAGATCGGCAAGCCGTACCTCCGCGGTGGCACGGGGCCCAACTCCTACGACTGCTCGGGCCTCACGCAATGGGCCTACGCGCAGGCCGGGCTCCAGATATCGCGGGTCACATACACGCAGGTCAACGAGGGCCCCCGGGTGGGAATGAGCGCTCTCAAGCCCGGTGACCTGGTCTTCTTCAACAACACGGAGCATGTCGGCCTCTACGCGGGGGCCGGCCAGGTGCTGCACGCGCCGTACCCGGGTGCCTCGGTGCGCTACGAGTCGATGAGCACGATCGGCAGCTTCCAGTTCGGCGTCCGCGTCACCGGCTGATCACGTCCGCACCCGCCCCACCACCCCACGCTCAGGACGGCGCCCCGTACCGGCCTGGACTACGGAACTCGCCCTCGGAGGCTCTTCTCCTCGGCCTTGCTCCGAGGCGGGTTCCGTTGGCGCTTCCTGCGAGAGGCCTCGCCCGTAGCCCTCTCCGCGCAACGCCGCGAGCATCGGCAACGCACGCGGACACCCAGTACTGGCACGTGACGACCGAGCCGGACGACGGCGTGAGCCTGCTGAACGAGCCGGGCGGGCGCGCGGCGGCGATCTGGACCGGCACTGCCACGGCCGGCCAGAAGACCGGCCGCCGGGAACTCGGCCTGAGGCCGCTCGCCGCGCCGGAGGACAAGGCGGCGACTGTCGCCACCCCGCACCCCGGACCCAGCGCGGTGCGGGACTGCGGCGTCTCAGCTGTCCCGCACCGCGCTGGGCTCCTGCCCGGCTTTGTCGACGATCGCCTGGTCCAGGATGGCGTTGGCGGACATGAGCGTGCCCTTCTTCCCGTACGTGGTGTCCTTGACGAGATAGCTGCGGGAGCCGAGGAACGTGAGGTCGTGCCGCTCGAAGGCCCACTCGGTGCGCGTGTGGAACCGGGTGTCCTCCCGTGCGATGCCGATGCCGTGCCGGCCGATGGCGTCCTGGGCGGCGGGCGCCCTGGTGACGCCAGGGATCTTCGCGGCGGCACGGTAGAGGGCCGCGGCGGTCCTGGGGGGTGTCACCCCGCCGAGGAGGCTCCCGATCGTGTTGAACACCGCCTGGTGGCGCTCCTCGCGTTCGGTCTCGGGTGTCTTCGCGTACAGGTGGTCCAGCAGTTTGTCGGGGTCGGTGGGCAGGGACGCCAGCCAGTGGTAGGTGGCACGGCCGAAGCCCTCCGGCGTGCCCTTGGTGTCACCGAGCGCGGCATTGAGCGGGAAGGTCTCGCCGTCCTCCTTCGCGAGCCCGAGCTTCCGCAGCGGGCCGGGCTCCTGGGCGAGCCACGTCTCGGAGTCCTTCAACGGCTCGACCACCGCCTTGCCGCTGGTCAGGTCGGCGCCTTGGACCTTCGCCCGGGTGTAGGCGAACTGGTCATCGCGCACGGTGAGTTCCGCGTTCTTCCCGGCGGCGTCGGAGATCTGGTCGAGGAGGGCGACCGCGGGCTGTGCGTCCCGGCCCGCCGTGGTGGCCGTGCGTGTGTCGCCGTCCGAGGCGATCACGATGCCGGTGGTGAGGATGCCGGCGAGGGCCAGCGCCGTCACCGGCACGAGGACCGCGGGGCGCAGCAGGCGCCGGGCGGAGAACGCGGGGCGGCCGGGGCCGTGGGCACGGTCGCGGTCACGGTCGATGTGCTGCATCAGCTGTTCCTTGTGGTGGAGGTGCTGCGCGTGCGGGAGAGGGGCACGGCCCGGGGCCGGCAGCAGCCGGGCAAGCGCCGTCACATCGGCATCGGAGGCCGCGTTCGTGTTCGCGTCCGGTCGTACGTTCTTGTTCTTCACGCCGTCTCCTCCCGCACGGGCAGGGCCGCGAGTGCGGCCTCACCCTTCATCTCTCCGCGAGCGGTACGCGGTTCCGGATTCGCCTTGGCCTCGTCAGCGAGCCGGGCGAGCTTGGCGCGGGCCCGGGACAGCCGGGAGCGCACCGTGCCGACGGGGATGCCGAGCGCCTCGGCGGTCTGCCGGTAGTCGAGGCCCGACCACACGCACAGCGTGAGCACTTCCCGCTCGGGGCGCCGCAGCCGGTCGAGCGCTTCCTGGACGGCGGCCAGGCGACGGGCGTCGTCGACGCGGCCCGCGACTTCGGGGGCGAAGTCCGCGACCACGGGCGACTGCCGCTGCCGCGCCAGGAACGCCAGGCGGCGCCGCAGACCGCGGCGGGCGTTCTCCGCCTTGTGGGTGGCGATGCCGAGAAGCCAGGGCCGCAGCGATCCCCCGTCCTCGTGCAGCCGCTCCCGTACCCGCCAAGCGGTCAGGAACGTCTCCGACATGATGTCCTCGGCGCTCGTCGGGTCGCCGGTGAGCCACAAAGCATGCTGGTGCACGGCGCCGGCCCACCGTTCGTACAACTCGGCGAACGCGTCGCGCTCACCGGCCCGTACGCGTCTGCGCAGATCGTTTTCTGAGTCCCTCACACTGTCTACCTCTCCGCCGCCCCGGCGGAGTTCCTGTGACCTGCGCCATGCCGTCGTCCGGCTCGCACCCGCGTCGTACCGGCCCGGAGGGCAAGGCTAGTGCCGCATCAGACAACGTTCGCCCTGGTGTGATGACGTGCTGTCCCGGTGCTGCGGCGGGAGGCGTGCGACCGTCACTCTGTTCGGGTGGCAGAGCGAGTTCGTGTACGCGAGATCGACCAATGTCGAGATCACCTGCAACCCCACCAACAGTTCCTGGCTCGACCGGACAGAAGTTCAGTTCACCGCCCTGCGCTACTTCACCCTCGACGGCACCGATCACGCCGACCACAAGGATCAGGGCAGCATGATCCGCCGCTACAGCATGTGGCGAAAACCGCCACGCCGACGACCGGCGCCTACGCGCCGTCGTCGGCAGGGCCAACGTTGCTGGATCCGCCGCTACACGCCGGTGGTGCCATCGATGCGTTCCCGGACCAGGTCGGCGTGGCCATTGTGGCGGGCGTACTCCTCGATCATGTGCACGTATATCCAGCGGAGGTTGACGTCCTGGCCCATGAAGCGACCCGTATCGGACAGAGCACGGTCGGCGCAGTGCTCGCGGGCCCGGGCAATCTCTGCGTGCCAGGTGGCGAGGGCATCACCCAGGGTGGCGCCCTCCGCCAGTTCGAACCCGCCGTCGGGGGCATCCGGGTCGGCCTGCGGGTCGTGGATGGGCGGGGCCTGATCCCCGGCGAGCACGCGACGGAACCAATTCCGCTCCACCTCGGCCATGTGCTGAACGAGGCCGGTCAACGTGAAGCCGGAGGGAGGCACGGAAGCGACGGCGGCCTGCTCATCGTCCACGCCCTCGCACTTCATGGCGAGCGTGACGCGATGAAAGTCGAGCCAGCTTTCGAGCGTGGTGCGTTCGTCGGCGTTCAGAGGCGGCATGGGGCGTTCGAGGGCGCTCATCGGTCGATTATCGCCAACGGCCGAAGCCCCCAGCGGGCAGGGCCTTTCAGCAGGGCGAACGTGGTCTGATGCGGCACTAGTTGGACCCGTTCCGGCGGCCGTTGGCCCTCCCCTTGATGCCGATGGCGGCGGGACGCATGTGGTGAGGCTGCTGGGTCAGGCTCAGTGTGGCCCTGAGAGAAAGGCGGCGACCGCCTCTGCGAAGCGGTCTGGCACATCGTGGTGCACGACGTGACCGGCCGGCAGCTCGACGCGGCGGACGCCGTCGGCCCGTCGGGTCACCATGTCTTCGGCGTGAGCGGCGGTCAACTCGTCGCTACGGGTGCCATGAACGAGCAGCGTCGGGCACATGACGGATGTCCAGTCGTCCCAGTGATCACCGTTGAGTGCCTTTTGGGATGCCACGGTGTCCGCGATGTCGAAGGAGAATCCCCAGCCCCGATCTGTCTGGCGGAAGGCACACTCCAGGTAGGGCGCCGACACACCCAGCGCTGATGTGAGGGCTTCCCGGGACGGGGCGACGCCAGGCAGGCGGTTGGTGAACGACCAGTCGCAGTCCACCACCGCACCGATGTCCTCGACGATCAGCGCACTGACCTTGTCCGGATGGCGGGCCGCGAACTGGTAGGCGTTCACCCCGCCCAGCGAATGGCCCAGCACGGCCACCGGGCCGATGTCCAGATGCTCGTCCAGGTGCTGGTGGAAGGCCAACAGATCGGCTATGTAACCGTCCCGTTCGTAGTGGTCGGCGCGATCGGACTCCCCGTGCCCACGTTGATCGAGGGCGATCACTCGCCACTGCGGAGCCACCGCCGCAGCCAACGAGGCGAACGCCGCCGCTTCGTTGTAGTGCCCGTGCAGAGCCAGAAGAGGCTTTCCGGGACCCCCGAAGTCCAGATACGACAGTCGCCGAGCACCCACCATGAAGAATCTACGCATGGTGCGGATGGTAGGAGATGGCACTGACACCTCCCAGGTGAACCGGCGCCCGTCGCAGTCCCGTCGGGCCGGATGCCCGCACTGGACACGGATCACCGTACGGGCGATCACGAGTGCTGCCAGGTAGCCGACCGGTATGACGGCCCCGTGGAACGAACGCGATCATGGGGCGAGTACGACCGGACCGCAGAGACCGCAGAGACCGCAGAGACCGCAGAGACCGCAGAGACCGCAGAGACCGCAGAACAGGGAATCCCATGACGTTGCATGAAGGCCAGCGGGTCAAGCTGGCCGCTGATCTCCGCCTGACCGACCAGATCGAGGTGGGCGATACGGCCATCGGCATCCTCTCCCTCGCCGCCGACAGCGAGGGAACAGTGGAAGAGGTCGCCGAGCAGATCCGTGACGACGCCGACGTCCTCGAGTACGAGCGGCTCAAGGCGCTGCTCGATTCCTACGGTGATGGAATGCCCCCGGAAAGCAGGAAGCAGCTGGAGCAGAAGGTCGGCGCACTGCGGCCCGCGTGGGTCGCGTTCCAGGAGCAGGGACCACTGGTGAGGGTGCGGGTCCGCTTCGACAACGGGCTTGTCCTGAGCGCGTCACCGCAGGACCTTTACGTCCCTGTGTGACAGCGGTGGAGAGGACATGAGCCGGCGCCGGGCGGCAGGCTGCGTTGACGGGCAGCATCGGGCCCGTTCCCGTGCTGATCCAGGCGATGCCGGTCCTGGATTCTGCCCGGCGGATCATGCGATCGCCTCGCGTCTAAGAAGTGATCTCATTAGGTTGCCGCTGTAAAGAGAGCGGTGGCCTCTCACATGCCGCGGTCTGGGCCGTACCAAGGTTCGGGGCGTTCGTCAGTGGACATCGGAAGGTGCCGCAACTGCACGGGGCCGGGGTAAAAGGCTGCGCTGTTAGGCCCGCTCATGTCTTCGCCGATGAGGTAGCGGTAGAGCCATTCCGCGAAGCTCATGTGGTGCTCTGCCCAGGTTTCGTCATAGTTCACCAGAAGCCGCGGAGCCTCAGGGGCAGCGAGCAGGAAGATGGTCTCGCCTCGGTCGGTGCTCGCGATGGGCCACAGCCCGTTGCGGGTGCCAAAGCTCAGCTCGTCGAGTCCGAAGAGCTGGCGGGGGTCCTCATCCGCGTCGAGATCGAGGTCGTCCCACGGCGCCTCGGACCACGCCTCGACTTTGTTGTGGATGTCCTGGCCCAGGTTCCATCGCTCGGTCGCCGGGTGGGAAAGGTACAGATGACCGTTGATCTGAATGGGGGCGAAGGCGTCCACGAGCGCCCGGTAGTCGGGCGGAAGCTCTGTGTCGAGTTCTGCGTGGAGACGGTCCCAGGCAGCCGGGTCCGCGTAGCGGTTCTGGGCCGGGCCGAGCATCTCCATCACGGCAGCCAGATAGTCAGTCATGAGTTCCTCGACAGTGTGTACGCGGTGCGGTCAACTGAGTTGGGCCGCGCCATATAGGGCCGTACATTATGGATCACATCGAGTTGAGGACCTTCGCAAGTCTGCGGTAGCAGATCAGAGCGGCGGCGATGCCGGTGAAGGCGAGGAAGTGTCCGGCCTTGCGTTCGTACCGACGGTGCACGCGGCGGCATCCGGCAAGCCAAGCGACCGTCCGCTCCACGGTCCAGCGATGACGGCCCAGGCGCTGTGAGGACTCGACGCCCTTGCGCGCGATGCGCGGGGTGATGTTCCGCGAGCGCAGCCACCAGCGCAGGTGGTCGTAGTCATACCCCTTGTCGCCATGGAGCTTGGCAGGCTTTCGCCGCCGCGGTCCACGGCGTGAGCGAACGGGCGTGATGCCGCGCACGAGGGGCTCAAGTCCCTGGCTGTCGTGGGTGTTTGCGGTGGAGATCCCGATTGAGAGGGCCAGATCGGATCGCTCGGTGATCAAGTGGATCTTTGACCCCTTCTTGCCGCGATCTACGGGATTCGGACCCGTCAGGTCCCCCCTCTCGTTGCCCGCATGTTCACCGAGTCGATCGCGCACCGGGACCAGTCCAACGCTCCACGTGCGCCGAGTTCGTCCAGCACCAGGCGGTAGAGCTTGCCCCATACCCGAGCCCGGCTCCACTCAGTGAAACGACGGTGTGCGGTTGGCCCGGACGGGCCGAAGCCTGGCGGCAGCTGCCGCCAGGTACACCCAGTCGTGGCCACGAACACGATCGCCGCCAGCACTTCTCGATGACCATACCGACGTCGGCCACCACCCTGCGGACGCACCGGCGCAGCCGGGACCACCCGCTGGAACAACTCCCACAACCCGTCCGGCACCAGACGCCCCACCATCGCCATTACGGCCGCCAGCTTAGTGATCAAGTCAGTTGAGACGATCTCTAAGAGGCACGGTCGTCTTGGCGCCCACGGACTCGTCGTCCGAAAGCCGATCGTGTTTGTCGCTGGTCATCCGGATGCCGCTGCTCGGAGCCGACGGCCCCGCAAGTAGCCGGACCGGGTGCGGCCGATAGGGCGCACGACTTCCGCGACAATCGGCGGCGTGAGCCGGGCCTCGCCGAAGGAGACGGGCGCCGCGGACGTGTGCGCGGACACGGCCGAACTGCTCGTGGAGCCCCACGGCAACCCGTACCGCATACGCCGAGGGTTCCCAGAGCGTCGGGTCGAAGGCGGACCCAGGACCGTACAGACCTCTGGAGTTGCTGGAGAGATCCGCGTGGGTGAGTTTGGTGAGGAAGCGGGGACACGGGGGTACACGGAGAGATCACCCGGTCCCGGCCGTCCATTCCCAGGAGGAGACATGACCAACCCCGAGCAGGACCCGAACCAGCAGGAAGGCCCCGCCGACGGCGGTGCCGCCGGGACGCCGGGCGTGCACGATGGTGGTGCTGACGGTGGGGCGGAAGGTCCGGCTGACGGCGGTGCGGCCGGGACGCCGGGTGTGCACGATGGTGGTGCTGACGGTGGGGCTGAAGGTCCGGCTGACGGCGGTGCGGCCGGGACGCCGGGTGTGCACGATGGTGGTGCTGACGGTGGGGCTGAAGGTCCGGCTGACGGCGGTGCGGCCGGGACGCCGGGTGTGCACGATGGCGGTGCCGACGGTGGCGCTGAAGGTCCCGCGGACGGTGGCGCCACAGGAACCCCGGGCGTGCACGACGGGGGAGCCGACGGCGCGGCCGACGAGTCGGGCAGCGGCGTTTGAGCATCTCGCCCCTCGAACTCCGGGACGTCGACGCCCAGCAGGGCGGCGGCGTCCTGGACGCGCGTCTGACGCACCGGGACCGCGAGGAGTTCGCCCAGGATTTCTGGGGGCGCGCCCCACTCCTCACCCGCGGTGCCGACGACTTCAGTGACGTGTTCTCCGCGGGCGCCGTCGACGAACTGATCTCCCGGCGCGGGCTGCGCACCCCCTTCCTCCGGATGGCCAAGGACGGCGCCACGCTCCCGGAGGCGTCGTTCACCTCGTCGGCGGGCGTCGGCGCCTCGATCACGGACCAGGTCGACGACACCGCCGTGTGGCGCGGCTTCGCCGACGGAGCCACCCTCGTCCTCCAGGCGCTGCACCGCACCTGGGAACCCGTGGCGGACCTCGTCACCCGGCTCGGCACGGAGCTGGGGCACCCGGTGCAGGCCAACGCGTACGTCACCCCGCCGCAGAACCGCGGGTTCGACCACCACTACGACGTGCACGACGTGTTCGTCGTGCAGATCGAGGGCACCAAACGCTGGATCATCCACGAGCCGGTGCACCCGGACCCGCTGCGCGACCAGCCCTGGACCGATCGCCGCTCCGACGTCGAGCAGGCCGCGCGGGGCGAGGCTCATCTCGACACCGTCCTCGCGCCGGGTGACGTCCTGTACCTGCCGCGCGGCTGGCTGCACGCCGCCCAGGCGCAGGGCGCCGTCTCGATCCACCTGACGCTCGGCGTCCACACCTGGACCCGCCACGCCCTGGCCGAGCAGCTCACCCGGTCGGCGCTGGCAGCGCTGCGGGACGACCCGCGGATGCGCGGCTCCCTGCCCCTGGGCACCGAAGGACCGGCCGATGAGCTGGCCCTGGTACGCGAACGCCTCCTGGCGGCGCTGGCCGAGACGGACCCCGCCCCGCTGTTCCACCGCATGCGGCGCGGCCAGGCCCGCCCCGCGCCGCTGGGGCCGCTGGCCCAGCTCCAGGCGGTCGCCGGCCTGGCCCCTGACACCCGGCTGCGACTGCGGGATGCGCTGGAGGCACGGCTGGAAGGCGCCCGACTGCACACGCGCGTGGGCTGGCTCGACTTCCCGGAGCAGGATCTGGCAGCGGTGCGATGCCTGTTGGACGGCGACGTCCACACGGCCGGAGACCTCGGCCTGGAACGGGCCGAGCGGCTCCTGCGCGCGGGCGTCCTGGTGCCCGCAGGGCCGTGATGTGGCCGCGATGAACGCGGCGGCCCGGTTCTTCTGCGCAGACGCCGCCCGCCTCCGGGGCGACTCCCTTGCGGGCACGGCCCCCTACGGCTCGACGTGGGTCCTCATCGAGTACCGAGGGGGCTGGCCGCCCAACGGGTTCGACGGCCTGCCCCTCGAACCCGTCACCAAGCAGCGGGTGTTTGCCGCCGCTCACGCTGTGCGGGCCCGGATCCTGCTCATCCGGCGCCACGGGCGCCGCGGACCCGCGGGGCCACCCCGCTGGGCGGTCCTGCGCTACGGGAACGACGGCGCTCACCGCCAGACCTGGGGCACCTGGCGGCGGGACGAGGATCTCGCGGATATCGCCGACGCCCTGGACACCCCCGGCGACCTGGGGGCCCCGCCCGTCGTCCTGGTCTGCGCCCACGGCATGCACGACGTGTGCTGCGCCGTGCGGGGCCGGCCCGTCGGACGTGCCCTGAGCGAGCGCTGGCCCGACCTGGTGTGGGAGTGCACGCATGTCGGGGGCGACAGGTTCGCCGCCAACGTCGTCGTCGCCCCCGACGGCGTCTACTACGGCAATCTCGACGCCGCGTCGGCCGTCACCGCAGTGGAGCAGCACCTCGCCGACCGAGTGCACGCCGACCACCTGCGCGGGTTCACGAACCTCCTCCCCGCTCAACAGGTGGCGGTGGCAGCCCTCCTGAGCCGCTACGGCCCGGCGGGGCGCCACCACTACGCGATCGAGGAGACCTCGCGCGACGGCGACCGCTGGTTCGTACGTGTCACGAGCCGCTCGCTCCGCTCCCCGGTGTACGACGTCGACGTGCGCTCCCACCGGGCTCCGCCGCGACAGTTGACCTGCGGCGGTCTGTCCGTGAGTTCCGCCGTCGCCTACGAGCCCCTGTCGATCGTCGTCGGCGGGGCTTGATTCGAACGCCGCGCTACCCGTCCCCGATGCGGGCCCGTGCTGTGGTCGGCAGTCTGCCGGTCACGCTGGCGAGTGTCGTGCCGACGACGCTGCCGCCGATCGTCGCCGGGTGCTGATCGCGGCGGATCCGGTGGACGGCGATCCCGAAAGCGCGACCGGAGCGATCGCTCCGGCGACCGTCACGGCGGGCTGATGGAGGACTTTCGGAGGAGGATCGCGGATCCGGGAGGAGCCACGTCCACGGCGGTATACCTTCTATATCCGTATCCGTATCCGCAACGCTACTGGGAGCCATGCATGGGCAAGGCATACAACGTCATGGCCGCGACCTGCCCCAGCCGCACCGTCCTGCACAGGATCGGGGCGCGCTGGACGGTGTTCGTCGTCAACGCGCTCGACGACGGGCCGATGCGCTTCACCGAACTCAAGGCGCACATCCGGGGCATCACGCCCAAGGCCCTCACGGAGACGCTGCGGGCGATGGAGTACGACGGCCTGATCTCGCGCACGCAGATCGCCGCGCATCCCCCGCACGTCGAGTACGCCCTCACCGACCTCGGCCGCTCCCTGCTGGTGCCGCTGCGTGCCGTGCGGGCGTGGGCCGAGCGTCACGTCCCCGACATCGAACGCGCCCACGCACGAGTCGACTCGACGCAGAGGTGAGAGCGGATCACGCTCCAGGACAAGCCGGTACCAGGTACGGGTACGCGCGTCAGCTGAAGGGGCAGCGCGGTCTGAAAGCCCGTCCCGCTCGTCGGGCCCGCGCCGCGGGAGCCTCCTGACCTCCGTCGCGGCCGGTCAACCCGGCCGATCGAGCCGGTCGAAGGGCACACCGGCCGCCCACCGCCGCAGCCGCTGCCCGTCGACGAGTCGTACGTCGTCCTGCCGGGAGGCCCACATGACATCGGAAGGGCTGAACGCGTCCTGGCTGACGAAGAGTTGCAGGAACCGGTCGGCGCCGTGCCGCCCCGACTCCCGTATCCGCTCGGCCCCGCTCACGTTCTCCTGGGGCGGGGTCTCCACCGTGGGCCGGACCGCGACGTCGAGTTCGCGGCCCAGACGGTCGCGCGCATAGAGCCGCATGCGGTCGCCGTCGCTCAGATCCGTGACCTGCCAGCCGTCGCGGCGCAGCATCCGTTCGACGGCGCGGGCCAGACCGCGCTGGTCGAGCCGGCGCAACTCGGCCGGGCTGTACCGGCCTCGGACCCGGTGCGCGACGAGCCGCCGCCCGAACCAGCCGGCGCCACCGAGTAGTCCCAGCAGCAGCACGCCCACGATCAGACCACTCGCCCCGTACTCACGCGTGAGCAGCGCGAGAACGAGCACCGCACCGAGCACCGCGAGCCCGAGCGCCGCGAAGGCGGGCAGCACTTCGCGGAGTTCGGGGCCGTAGCGCCCCTGAGCACGTAGCTCGGAGGCGACGCGCGCACGCTGCTCCCGAGAAGAACTGGCGCGCCCGTGAAGTCTTCGCATCCACGACGGCATCGCGGGCCGCCGCACTTTCCCTACCCGGGCCAACTCCCCACCCCCGTCGGCTGTCCCGAAGGAAGAGATACCCCGTGTCGCGAGGGGCGCGCCAGGACGCGTGGAGGAGTTGCCCGCGTCGCGCTGCCGCTCTGCTGCTGGATCTGGCACCACAAAGGTATGCCCTGAATGCGACTGATAAGACCTTTTGCGGCTGATGGAGTGTCAGATCCTCGTCTGCCCGGTGCAGAGAGATCCTCTCTCTCCCACCGCTTTCTGGGGTCTGAGCGGGGCCGTCACCCACAGCCTCACGGACCGATGACTTTGTGGTGGCGCTGTGGTCTACCTGTCGACGAAGGGAGCGCATCATGCGCAAGATTGTTGTCTGCACGTTTCTGACGCTCGACGGTGTGCTGCAGGCGCCGGGTGGCCCGGACGAGGACGCGGAAAGCGGCTTCGAACACGGCGGCTGGCAGAAGAACGCGTCCGACGACGAGGTCGGCGAGGCCATCGCGGGCTGGTACCAGCACTCCGACGCGATGCTGCTCGGTCGCAAGACGTACGAGATCTTCGCGTCGTACTGGCCGACCGCCGATCCCGCCAACCCGTTCACGGAGCGGATGAACAGCACCCCCAAATACGTGGCGTCCCGGACCCTGACGTCCCTGGAGTGGCAGAACTCCACGCTGCTGGACGGCGACGTGGTGCAGGCCGTGCGCACGCTGAAGGAATCCGACGGCGGCGACATCAACGTCGTGGGCAGTGGCGATCTCGCCCAGACCCTCATGCGCCACGACCTCGTCGACGAGTACCGGCTGACCATCCACCCCGTGATCATCGGCACGGGAAAGAGGCTGTTCGCCGACGGAGCGATCCCCACGAGGCTGGAGCCGGTCAGCGTCTCCACGACGAAGGGCGGCACCGTCCTCGCCGTCTACCGCCCCAACGGCAAGCCCGCCTACGACAGCTACTAGCCCGCGACGGAGGCGGGCCACGGGTCGCCGCCGCGTCGCGTCAGGCGGTGACAGAGTCGTGACACAAGCAGGGGCAACGGCTGCGGCGCGTGACGGGTCGTACAGGACAGACAGAGCAAGTTGAACCGGCGTATGTCATGACATGGCCGATCAAGTAGGGGGATACGACGATGGTGAACACGGGCATCCGCACCCACACCCGCAGAGCCGCATGGGCACTGACCGCGGTCGTGGCCGCGACGGCGGCCGTAGCGACGACGGCGACGGCCGCCGTCGCCTCCGGCACGCCGAGGTTCCTGTCCGCGTCCCAGCTGCCGCCGCACGCGTCGTCGCCGTGGTACGCGGGGCCGGTCACGGCCGGACAGCCTGACCCGCTGCCGATGTGCGTGGGCGAAGCCCTGCCGTCGATCTCCCTGCACCGCGCTTACTCCACCGACCTCGATGCCACCGCTCTCCAGGTGACGGTCGTCGAGCGCAGTGCGCAGCGCGCCAAGGACTTCGCGGCGTTGCTGCGCAAGGACCTCGCCGGGTGTGCCGCCTCCGTGGAGAAGCAGGACCCGGAGGTGAGCGCCACGCAGAAGTACTACGGCCGACTTCCGGTGGAGGAAGGCGCCTACGTCTATGGCGTACACACCACGACCACGTGGGGCGCGTCCGACATCAATCTGTTCTCGGTGGGGCGCGACGGCAACATCGTGACGGTGGTCCGCTGGGGTCAGATGGGCTCCTACCGCGACGCTCCGGTGGCCGGCTTCAAGCGGACGACGGTGACGGCGGTCAACAAGCTGCGCTGACCCGCGTACGCGTCAACGGCTCCGCCCTCACGAGAGGGCGGAGCCGTTGCGTGCGGGTGCCGCCCTGGGGCGGCGACGTTCAGGCGTGGCGGCGGTTGCCGGTGATCACGCGGTAGAGGATCAGGAGGATGAGGGAGCCGACGACGGCGGCTATCCAGGTGGAGAGGTCGAAGAAGCCGTCGATCGAGTCGACTCCGAAGATGACCTTTCCGAGCCAGCCGCCCAGGAGGCCGCCGGCGACGCCGATGAGCAGGGTGATGATGATGCCGCCCGGGTCCTTGCCCGGCAGCAGCATCTTGGCGATGATCCCAGCCAGCAGCCCGATGATGATCCACGCGATGATTCCCACGTTGCGCCTCCAACCAGCAGAAATAAGTACTGCATAAGCGTGTGATCGTCTGAGGCGTTTTCAAACACATGAAATCCGCACGACCGTTGCCGGACGGTCACAACGGGCGGTGAGCAGCAGGCGACGAACCGTGGCCCGCTCACACCGAGACTCCGTCGGCCAGTCACCTTCGACGCTTATGTCACCGTTCGGTACCAAGCCCCACGGCGGTACAACGTGGCAAGTCGACGGCGGGTCTAGCTGGTCAGGAACGTGGTCGGCCGATCGCGTGGTTCGACACCGGGGAGAGGAACAGTCATGGGGGACACCATGGGAGACAAGCGGAGACGTGCCGTGGCCGCGGTCGGGATCACCGCGCTCGCCGCGCCGCTACTCGTGGCGCTCGGAACCGCTCCGGCCGTGGCGGCCAGCGGTTGCAGCACACAGACCGGGCCGTACCAGAAGCAGGTGGAGACGTTCCTCGGCCGCCCGGTCGACGGCAAGCAGTCCGCCGCCGACTGCAAGGTCATCAAGGCGTTCCAGGGCAAGCACGGGATCACGCCGACGAGCGGCTACGCCGGCCCCGTCACCTGGGGTGTGATGGACCTGATGAACAAGCAGAAAGCGGTCGGCACCAACCCCAACAAGAGCGGCAAGTGCCCCGTCAACAAGGGGCGCATAGCCTGCGTCGACCTCACGCTCCAGCTCAGTTGGATCCAGGACGGGAAAGACCTGGTCTACGGGCCGGTCCCCGTCCGCACCGGGCGCAACGGGTACGAGACGCGCACCGGTCTGAAGAAGATCTACTGGCGCCACATCGACCACGTGTCGAGCATCTACCACGTCGCCATGCCGTACAGCCAGTTCTTCGACGGCGGTCAGGCCTTCCACTCGGTCGGCGTGAGCATGTGGAACCCGCCCGGATCGCACGGCTGCGTCAACATGACGTCAGCCACGGCCAAGAAGTACTGGGCTCTCCTGCACAACGGGGACGACGTCTTCGTCTACGGCCGCAAGCCCGGCACCTGACCGACCGCTCGGCGGCAATCCCGTCGACGTCATCGTCCCGCACGACCATGGGCGCGCCGCCGTCTGTCCGGACAGCCCGGACAGACGGCGGCGCGCCCACGGCGTCGGTCTCCGTGAAACTCATACTTCTTTTCCTGGCCTCGTTGTCGGATTCCGCGAACGCTCTTCGTCGTTGAGGTAAAACGCTCGAGAGGAGAACGCCATGAAGTACGTGCTGTTCGTCGCGACCGACCCGGCGGGGGAGCCGACCGACGAGGCCCCCGAGGCGTGGGTGAAGAAGTGGAACGACCGAGGCGTCCGGATCGAGGGAATGCCGCTCAAGCCGGTCGGCGAGGCGCGGACGGTTCGCGTCCGTGACGACCACGTGCTGGTCACCGACGGCCCGTTCGCGGAGACGGCCGAGTGGATCGCGGGGTACGACCTCATCGAGGCCGCCGATCTCGACGAGGCGATCGAAGTGGCCGCCGCGCACCCGATGGCAACGGGTGGACGCATGGAGATCCGACCGGTCGAGGCGTTGGACCTGGGAGCGGGAACCGAGAACGTTCCGCACGAGGGCGACATGCCGGCTTCCCGGTTCCTCGGCATCCTGCGGACGGAGCCGAGCGCGCCGCCCTTCACCCCGGCCCGCGAAGCCGTGGCCGCGTGGGTCCGTGAGGGCCTGGCCACCGGCCGCTATCTGGGCGGCGAGCACCTGCGTCCCGTCGAGGACGCCACCCTCGTGCGCCGCAGGGGAGAAGAGCTGCTGATCACCGACGGCGCGTACACGGACGGACCCGGGTCGGTGTCCGGCATCGTGTTCATCGACGGCGCGTGGCAGGAGGCGATCGACTACCTCTCCCGCTGTCCCATGGCACGGTCCGGGAGCGTCGAACTGCGCGAGTTCCGGACGGACTTCTCGTGACGCACGGTCCGGCGCAGGTACGGGCGGCGCTCGCGGAGGCGCACCGCGCCGAGTGGGGCGTCGTCTTCGGCACGATCGTGCGCCTGACCGGTGACTGGGAACTGGCCGAGGACTGCGCGCAGGAAGCGTTCACCCGCGCTCTGCCGGCCTGGGAACGCGAGGGAGTGCCGCGCAGACCGGGAGCGTGGCTGGTGACCGCCGCCAGACACCGCGCCGTGGACGTGCTGCGGCGCCGGACGACCGAGCGCGCCAAGCTCGCCGAGGTCGCCGCACTGCGGGCCGACCACGAACCGCAGCCCGTGGAGGACGAGAGGCTGCGGCTGATCTTCACCTGCTGCCACCCGGCGCTCCCTCTCGAATCCCGCGTGGCGCTGACACTGCGCGCGGTCGGCGGCCTCACCACGCGCGAGATCGCCCGCGCCTTCCTGACCGGCGAGGACACCGTGTCGCAACGGATCCTTCGGGCGAAACGCAAGATCGCGGCGGCCGCCATTCCCTACCGCGTGCCCCTGCCCGGGGCACGCGCCGAACGGCTGCACGGCGTGCTCGCCGTCATCTACCTGATCTTCAACGAGGGTTACGCGCCCAGCGAGGGCAGCACGACACGTGACGCCCTCGCCGAGGAGGCCATCCGACTCGCCCGGCTCGTCACCGCCGAGGCACCGGGCGAACCCGAGGCGCGGGGGCTGCTCGCGTTGCTGCTCCTCCAGCACTCCCGGCGCGCGGCCAGGATCGGCGCCGACGGCGAGCTCGTCACGCTGGAACACCAGGACCGCACGCGATGGGACCACGCGCTCGTCACCGAGGGAGTCGACCTGGCCCGGCGGGCGGCGACGGCGGGCGGCCCCTACGCACTCCAAGCGGCCGTCGCCGCGCAGCACGCGCTCGCCCCGACCGCCGCCCTGACGGACTGGAGGACGATCGTGGAGCTCTACGACCGCCTCCTCGCCCTGCGGAGCAACCCCGTTGTCGCGCTCAACCGCGCCGTCGCCGTCGGCATGCGCGACGGCCCGCAGGCACAGCTTGACGCCGTGGACGAGCTCGGCGCCCCCCGGCAACTGGCCGGGAACCACGCCGTACCGGCGGTCCGCGCGGACGCGCTGCGGCGACTCGGCCGCCTCACCGAGGCGGCACAGTCCTATCGGGCGGCGCAGGCGATCGCCCCCAACGGTGCGATCGCCCGCGAGTACGCGCGACAGCTCGCCGCACTGGGAGAGCCCGGTTCGACCGACGCGCGGCCCGCCGGTCGTACGGCCGACCACACGCAGTCCGACGCTTAGCCGTGCCGCTCGCGGAGCACGTCCGTCGAGCGGGGAAAGCGGTCTCCGGTCGGTGCGTGCACGCCCGAGGTCAGCCGATCGACTCCTTCAGCCGTGCCACGTTGGCCGCCACGTCACCTCGCGTGAGGCCGCTTCGGCGCAGTCTCCGTCTCCTCCCTCACCTTCCTCGTCACGCAGGAGCAGCTGGCGGCGTTCGCGCCCGCGGTCATGCAGGCCGCGCAGGACGTCTCCCGCAGGCTGTGACGGCGCCGAACCTCCGGTGTGTTCGTGGCCCGCCGCGTGACGTGCAGGGCCGTGCCGCACGGTGCGTACACAGACCACGCGCGCCCATCCGCGGACCCGGCGCCCGCGAACGGGCGGCGCCGGTTGTCTGCGCATGGGCGCGCGTGGTGCTGAAACGGGAGCGGGGACCGAACCGGCGGCCCCGTGCGGGGTCAACGCCGACGCGAGGACCGACTCTGGGCCCAGCCCCCGGCTCCCGCCAGATGGAGTGCCAGAACGGTGAGACCGAGGAGCATCAGGTTCACGGAGGAGAAGACGTCGTTGGTCGAGATGTCGGCGGCGTTGATCAGGAAGGCGATGAAGAACAGCACGGCTGCGGCTATGGCGAACATGGGAACTCCCGTTCGTTGTCGTGTCGTTGAGGCCCGTATGCCCGCGTTCCCGTTCCGTACCGCATCGGGTTCGCCGTCGAAGCGGCGGAGCGACTCGGGACAGTGCGGCATGATGACGCTCATGCGCACTGGGGCGGGTCGGGAGCGGTTACGAGGGTGGCTTCGGCGCCGACGCGAGCGGTCGACGGCCGCGGCCGTCGAGGACGCGATCCCCGGCGGCATCGCCCAGGCCACGGTCCTTGTGTCGGACGCGATCCACCGCGGCAAGGGGCCACGTGACACGCCGTCGCCCGTGCCCCGGACCCGGGTCGGTGGGGACGGCGTGCACGGCGGGCGACTGCACCGGTTGAAGATGCCGTCGTACCGCCCGGCCGTCCTTTTCTTCTCGACCGCCGCGACCGCCCAGCTGAACGTACGCTTCGAGAACCGCAGGAAGGAGCGGTCCTCCCGTATGTATCGGCTGTCCGGCGACGGCGCCCCGTTCACCGCCCGCATACCCCTGCCGGGAGCGATCAAGACGGTCGACTTCCGCGTGTTCGCGATCGGCGCGCGGGCGGCGTGGACGGCGACCGCGGTCCCGCTGCGAGAGATCCCCCGCTTCCACCACGAGTGCAACGGGACCGGATCGGACGTCGTGCATTACCGCGGCGGACCGGGCCCGGGCGTCCTGCACTACGCGGGGCCCAGCCAGATCCAGTTGGAGGCGCTGGACGACCACCTCGCCTACCGGCTGACGGTGACCGAGGGGCGCGCGGGGGAGCGGACGTTCCAGTGGCCCGGCCGCGGCTACTACCAAGTGCGCTCGGCCGGAGCGTGGAGCCTGACCGCCCTGTGACGCGGGGGAGTGGCGGGTGGAGTGGGCCGAGGTCCAGGTGCAGGCCCTCATCTCGCAGCCCGTCAGGAGGTGTTGTCGTCCGCGCGTTCGGCGGCAGGCGTGCGACGGATCTGCCACGCGGCGAAAGCGGCACCGAGGAGTCCGCCCGCGACCGCTGCCAAGGTCCCGCCCAGCCCGCCGCCCGCGAGCACCGCGCCGATCAGTCCGGCGAGCAGGGCGCCGATGAGCACGTACATGAGGACGATGAAGAACACGGCGAGATGCCGGTCCCGGAACGGTGCCATGCCCCCGTTCACCGGCTCGCTCCCCCTACGGCCGTGCGCGGTGCGGTGCCGACACACGTGCCTTGCGCGGCACACGTCGCAGGACGGGGGTGGCGGCGTCGGTGCATGGGTTCCTCGATTCGTCGGGGGCGGCGAGTCCTTTCTCTCGTGTGTCCCGTTGCCGCCGTCGCAATCGAGGTGGACCGGGCTCCCGGCCGGGTTGCCCCCCCCCTGGACGGGCGGGTGGTTCTGACGGGTGCGGTGATGGCGTAGGGTGAGGTTCACCGACGCGGGGTGGAGCAGCTCGGTAGCTCGCTGGGCTCATAACCCAGAGGTCGCAGGTTCAAATCCTGTCCCCGCTACTGCGAAACAGGGCCCGATCCTTACGGATCGGGCCCTGTTTCGTGTGCGACGGCGCGATGTCGTCAACTGTTGACTTCCCGGCGCTCAGCCGCGGCTACGAGAGGAAGCCTCGGGTCACGTGCGTTCCGGCGCCGTCGTTCTCGGCCCGGTAGCCGGACGTGCCGACACAGTCGCTGTACTCGTAGTTCGCCCTGGACGTGCCGCTCAGGCCGCCCGCGTCCGTGGAGGTCGGACCGCCGAACACGACGTCGGACCTGGGCATCTCCGCGCAGCTGGGGATGCCGGCGTAGTACTCCACGAAACCGCCCTGGGAGCCCTGGAGCTTTCCGCTGCCCGACGGGAGCTTCCAGGAGCCCAGGTGTACGGACGCACCGGTGACCGCGTCCGTCGCGGTTCCCTTCCAGGTGTCGGTTCCGGTCCGCTCCACCGTGATGTCGTACCGGTGGCCGTAGACGGCGTCGAAGTCCACCGCGCAGGTCACGCCGGGCCCGCCGTCGGCGCCGGCGTGGCAGAGCGGGTCGGTCGTGGTCGCTCCGTCGGTGAAGGTGGAGAACCGTGCCGAGAGCCGCTCGTGGCCATCGCTGTTCTCCCGGGGCTGGAGGCCCGTGTAACCGAAGGCGTTCGCGAAGTCGAACTGCTGGGCGAAGTAGATCCCGCTCGTGTGTGCAGTGGCGGGGTTCACGGTGAGGGGGAAGGTGATGTTGCTCAGTCCGTCGGACGGGACGCCGGGGATCGACCAGCCGGTGGAGACGTTGCCGCCGCCCACGGCCGCCGAGGCGGTCTGGGGAGTGAGTGCGAGCAGGCCCGCCGCTGCGCCAACAGCGGCCCAGTGGAGCAGAGTTGAGGCGATCCGGTGTGACATGTGCTGTCCCTCTCTCGATGTGTGGGGCATCAGGGGCTCGCGGTCATCCCGCCCGAAGACGTGATGACTGCGAGGAGGCACTGTCAGGAGACTGCGGCGCGTTGTGGGGAGACCGCACCGTTCACCTCAGGGCACGCCGTGGCGGTCCCTCAGGGCTCCTTCCTCACCGGTTGTACGCGATCGTCCCGGGCGGCTCCATGGACGTAGGCGCAAGGGGACTTGGACTCTTCACCGGCGCGTGCGTTGCCGACGACGCGAGGTGCGCCCCCGGGCCCGTACTGGCTGCGCACGTCAGACGCGGCTCACGCCCACCCCCCGGGGTTGTCAGACGACGGTCACCGGGTGACGCACGACGGCGTCGAACAGATAGCCCTGGGTGTTGTGCTGCGTGACCTGCGGCTGTGTGCGTCCGGTGGTGTCGGTCGCCCGGGCGAGGACGGTCGTCGGGCCCGTGGTGGTGGGACGCCAGTTCGTGGACCAACGGACCCAGTCGCCGCGCCGAGGAGCATCGTGAAGGTGAGCGCGCCGCCAGGTGGTGCCCGCGTCGGTGCTGATCTCGACACGGGCGATGGTGCCTGCGCCGGACCAGGAGCGGCCGGTAAGCCGGTGGTTCGCGTGAGCCGGCAGGCTCGCGTTCCACGGAAGTTCGAAAGCGGACTTGATCGTCTGCCGGGACAGCGGGGAACTGCCCTCGGGCGGATAAGCGTCGCCGAACAACCGGTAGAAGTCGGTGTTCCAGGGCGAGAAGAGGGGCTCGTCGGAGACCTCGATGTCACCGACCCACTTGATCGAGGCGATACCGACCCAGGACGGGACGATCAGCCGGACCGGGGCGCCGTGGTCGGGCGGCAGGGGCTCGCCGTTCATCTCGTAGGCGAGGATCACGTCGTCGAGCGCCTTGGCGATGGGCAGAGGGCGGCGTACCCGGCCCAGGTTCGTGCCGCCCGCGGTGACGTAGTCGGCGTCCAGGCCGCGCGGCAGCACATCCACCGCGTCACGGCGCAGGCCTGCCAGGCGCAGTACGTCGGCCAGGCGTGCGCCGCGCCACCCGGCCGATCCGATGGCGCCCAGCGTCCAGGCAGTGCCGGAGACGCTCTGGCCCTGCTGGCTGGTGAAGAAGCTGCGACCGTTGCCCGCGCACTCGACGACGCAGGATCGGGTCACGGCGGGGAGACGCTTGAGGTCGTCGAGGGTGAACTGCCGCCCGTCGCCCGCAAGCCCGCTGCCCCACACCTTCAATGTCCAGGCCGTGGCGTCCACATGAGGCGTCGACGTGTGGTTGCGGACGAAGAAGTGGGAGACGGGAGTGTGGTGGCCGGTGGACGCGAGGGACACGAAGTTGGTCTCCGCGTTCGTGCCCCGGGGCGTGAACCACTCCTCGGGCAGTGGCTTGACGATGCCGGCCGCCGACGCGGACGCCGTGCCCGTCGCTGACGCCGTGCCCGCCGAGGCGCGCGCGGTGGTCGCAAGCACCGCCGGAAGACCGGTCGCCAGGCCCGACGCCGCGAGCAGCCGCAGCACATCGCGACGGGCCACTCCGTCGGCACGGGCCCGCCCGGCCAGCCACTGCCGCAACCGGCGCCGGTCGTAGGCCGCCTCGTCAACCACCACGTCGCGTATGTCAGTTGGGATCGTCACGCGGCGAGTGTAAGTGGGTGTTCTGTGGGCTTTCGCCGGGTGTCAGTCCGGGGGCGGGGTTGGCTGCGGTAGCTGGAAGAGGCCGGGCTCGGGTTCGGTGAGGATGCCGCGGCTGACCAGGCGTTTCAGTTTGGCGCGGGTGCCTTCGACGTGCCGGGGCTCGGTGCCGGTGTCCAGGGCGAGGCAGACGTCCTTGGGGTGCAGTCCGTCCGCGGTGTTCTCGAAGAGGGCGAGGATCTGGCGGTAGGCCGAGGGCAGCGGGGCGAGGCCGCCGGGAAGGTCCGGGCCGATCTCCAGGATGGTTTCCCGGGTGATCTTCAGTCGCTCCAGAGCCTGTTCGGCGGCCGTGAGTTGGGCGGTGAGCTCGGCGATCTGGGTGCGGAGCCGGTTCGCGAGGTCACGGCCGGCGGCCTCGCGTATCTCGATCTGTTCCAGGAACTCCTGCATGCTCAACTCCCACACGATCATGCCGGTCCGGGCCGGCGGGCCGGTGGCGGGTCCCGCCAGGTGGGAGTGGTGGTGGCGGTGAGCCGGTGGGTCATGACGTCGGTCATCGACCAGCGGATCCAGGACGCCGAACTGGCGGGCAGGGTCTCGTAGTCGCGGGCCAGGCGGCGGTGCAGCATGAGGGTGCCGAAGGTCTGCTCGGCGATCCACCGTTTCGGGGCCGGGGCGAACCCCTTGGTCTGCGGATCCCGGGACACCACCTCGACGTCGATGCCCAGTGACCGGCCGTGCTCGATGACGGCGTTCTTGAACCCGGCATCGACCCAGCTCTTCACCACGCCGGGGTTGTCGGCGGCCACCTTGTCCAGCAGCGTGATCCCGATGGCGTTGTCGTGCACGCTCGCGGCGACCACGATCACCGCGATGAGCAGACCGAGCACATCGGTGGCGATGCCCCGCTTGCGGCCCCGGCTCTTCTTGCCCGGATCCAGGCCGGTCGTCTCCTTCGGGGCGTTGAGCGAGACGTGCACGGTCTGGGAGTCCATCACGACCGCGGACGGGTCCTCGCGCCGGCCTTTCGACTCGCGGACCTGCCAGCGCAGCAGGTCGTGGATGGTCTGGTCGGTGCCGTCGTCGCGCCACAGCCCGAAGTAGTAGTAGACCGCGGTGTAGGGCGGAAGGTCGTGCGGCAGATAGCGCCACTGGCAGCCGACCCGGGCCTGGTACAGGATCGCGTTGACGATCTCCCGCATCTCGTACCGGCCCTCATGGCCGCTGACCGAACGGTGCTGCCCCTTCCAGGCCGTGATGACCGGCCGGATCAACTCCCATGCCTCGTCCGACAGATCGCTCGGGTACGGCTGCCGATCAGCCACGTCTCCAGCACACCGCAGAAGCGGCCAACCGCAACCCCTCAAACCGGACAACCGGCCACGACGACTCGCAGAACACCCACTAAGAAGCCCTGGGGCTTGAGCCCAGGTCAACTCCATTACCGCAATGCGGTGTTCACAACACGAGGCGCGCGGCCTTGCCGTCCCGTCGAAGCCAAGCGTGGCGCTGTGCGGTCCCGTCAGCTTCCCCCCGACGACCGCTGACGGGGCCCTCTCGCGGGCCGGCGCCGTACTGCCCGGACCACAAAGCAAGGGGGCGGGTCCGGCCGGACCCGCCCCGTCGGCATTGCCTGTGGTCGTCAGTGGAGTTCGAGGGGGATGTCCTCGGCGGCCCGGTGGATCAGGTCGTTACGGATCCAGCCGGTTCGCCCCTTGGCGTTACCCGAAGTCATCTTGACCTTGGTCCAGTTGGTTCCCCAGTCCTTCTCGGAGCACTTGTTGCCCTTGTAGGCGATACCGACCGACGTGGCTCGGGAGGACGGCTTGGAGCGCAACGAGACGGCATGTGCGGTGACGTGACAGCCCTTCGCGGCAGCCTCGGACGACCCGGCTGCGACCAGCCCGGCACCGGTGACGGCTGCGGCCAAGGTCAGTGCGGTGACAACCCTGCGTACCTGCGGAGCGATGAGACTCTTTTCCATGATCGGCCCAACCACGCCGACAGTCGTCCGGTCACGCAGTCGGCTCGCGGACCACCCGGAAGGTCGGAGGGGGACCAGCCGGAACGCCGGAGTGGACTGGTCACTCCGCAGACCCTGCCGTGAGTCCGCACAGGTCGGGGCGCGGTAGCCGCGAGCGCAGCGCCGACAACGTCAGCTGCTTCTCCCGATCACGTTGCGGGCGGCGAGACGGAAATCCTTGATCGTCGGCATCGGTCTCCTCAGGCGCCGCTTCGGCGTGCACCCCTCTCGCACCGTCATGTCGGACCCGGCTGCTGACGCGTGTCCCTGCCGGTCATGGTTGCGGACCATGGACGTCAGGGACTTCGGACACGAGGTCGTCGGGGATTCGGGCGACGGCGACATCGACCGCTTCGGCCGGCGTCGCGACCTGGCACAGGACGGGCTTGTGCCACCACTCCCTGATGGTGTACGCGTCGGTTCCCCGAGGCGAGTCGATCGAGACGAACGGCGGGGAGAAGGGGGAGTGGGGAATGCTGGAGAAGCTCAGTGCCCAGTGGCTGGTGAACGGATAGAGGCTGCGGAGCCTCGGTTGCGCGTAGGCGGCTTCGATGAGCGCCTGGTACTGCGGCCAGTCGGCATCACCTGCGGTCTTGAGCAGCCACTGCCACTGCGAGGCGATGACGCCGCTGGGGTTGTCGTCGGGGACCTCGAAACGTCCGGTCAGAACGTCGAAGGGCGCGGCGAGCCCGATATCGTCAAGGCTGGCTCCTTCGGCCCAACCGTGGATCACGGAGGGCAGTTCCCGCAGATCCTTGGTGTTCCCGCAGATCATCAACCTGTTGTTGGACGATCCCCGGATGCCCCAGTTCCGTGCGTGATGCCACGCTGCGACGTAGGCCGAGTGGCGATGCGGAACGACGCTGGTGATCGTGGCATGGCGCAGTGGATCGGACGGCGTGACGGTCAGCGGAAGGGACAGTCCCTGGTCGGCCGCCACGGCCTGGAGCGCCGCCGCGAGACTGCCGTGGGCTGCCACGTCGGGGTAGAGATCGGCCGGCACCGGTTCACTGCTCATCGGCTCCCCATCCTCAGTTCTGCCGCAGGTAGTAGCGACGCCGTACGTGTGTATCAGGCGCGCGTATCCGACTCACCAGTGTGGTCACGCCGAATCGTGAACTCGGCCGGCCGAAGGCGCAATTGCGGCGAGGCCGTCGATCCGTCCGCGGTCGAGGTCGCCCGTGCTTCGGCCCCTTCACCCACACCCAGGCCAGTGCCCACGCCGGCCCACAACGTGAAGAAGAGGACCTGCCCCCGCCTGGGCAGGTCAGGACGATCCGTTGTCGAGCTCGCCGAGAAGGTCGCCACGCAGGGGCTGGGCGCGCGCAGGCCGCGCCGTTGAACAGCGCCTGATCTCCTGCCGGTAGCGACCTACCCGACCGAGCCGGCCCCGTCGCGTGGAACCGGCACCATGCGGACCCTCCGCGCTAGAGGTGGTTCGTGGGTGGCCAGCCCCACCACCAGAGGAACAGGCCGCCCAGAAGAACGACGAGGAGCACCGCCGTGTTGAGGCGGCGGTAGTGCACGAGGAGGGCGACGAACTCGCGGATGACGGCGCTCGGCCAGAAGTACGACGCCGTCGGCGCTCCCACGACGTTGCCCCGGACCCCCAGTCGTCTCGCCGTGATGGCGGCACGGAACGCGTGATAGTTGCTCGTGACGATCACGCAGCGCGACGCGGGCTTTCTCGCGTGCATCAGGGCCTGGCTGAACGTCAGGTTCTCCTCCGTGGTCGTCGACCGGTCCTCGCGCTCGACGAGATCGGCGGGGAAGCCGCGCTCCAGCAGATAGTCAGCCATCGCATGGGACTCCGGCAGCTCCTCGTCGGGCCCTCGTCCGCCCGACACGATGAGCACGGGGCGCCGTCCCCGCCGCGACAGCCGCGCGTGTTCCTTGCGGGCCTGCTCCAGCCGACTGGCCAGGAGCGGGGGCACGGTGCGGCCGCCGATCAGCCCGGAGCCGAGAACGACGACGAAGTCGCCCCTGCGCCAGAAACCCAGCCGCTGATAGAGAGCGGCGTAGAAGAGGAAACACACGAAGAGGAAAGCGACATAGCCGACCAGCACGACGGCTGCCCCCGCGACGACCGCCAGGGCCCGCGTGTTCAGGACCAGCGCCGCGATCATCAGGGCGAGCAGCATCGTCAACGTGAGACCGACGCCCAAGGACACCAGGTTCCCCAGGCTCCTGCCCTCCTTGCGCATCATCGTGACGCCGTTGGCGAGCAGGAACCCTGCCAGGACGACCACGGCGACGGCAGCAATCCCCAGCAGGCCGACTGCGACGTCGCGGCTCAGCCCAGGCGTTATGGAACCGAGTTGGAGGAGAGCGGCCACAGCGGCGAACACGCAGGTCAGTCCCAGAAGGACTGCGTTGCTGAGCCGGCGGCGCTCCCGTACCACCCCCGCACAGAATGCGACGAAACACAGTGCGGACGGCACGTAGAGCAGCATGTGGACATGCTAGGGGCTCGGCCCGCCCGGCCCAGCGGCGGCGTGCGCCGCACGCCGCGGATCACCGCGTCCCAGTGCCCACCGAGGGCAACCGTTGCGACCTGGAGGACGGAACGCCGATCACGTCCAGGTGCAGGACCGTCGTGAGGACGGCACCACACACCTCGTCCAAGCCGGTGGGGGAGAGGTTTAGGACGTCGAGCCCGGTGCATTGGAATAGCGTGCTGCTCCACCGCCGACGAAGCATTTGCTGTCCGGCCCTGCCGAGGAAGAACACGTGACTGCCATAGAAACCCGCTCCGATGCCGTTCCGGTCCAGATCCAGCGGCTGCGCCGCCGACTGGAGCGGCTGATCGGCGTGGCTGCCACGGAAGGCAACGAACTCGTCGCCTTGCGTAACGGGGACGAGATCTTTCCTGCCATGCTGGGGGCTGTCCGGGCCGCCGAGCACACCATCGACATGATGACGTTCGTGTACTGGCGCGGGCAGGTGGCCCGGGACTTCGCCGCCGCTCTCGCCGAACGGGCCAGGGCCGGGGTGCGGGTGCGGCTGCTGCTGGACGGGTTCGGCGCCAAGGAGATAGAGCAGCGGTTGCTGGACGAGATGGACGCCGCCGGTGTGCAGGTGGCCTGGTTCCGCAAGCCGCTGTGGCTCTCTCCGTTCAAGCAGAATCACCGATGCCACCGCAAGGCGCTCATCGTCGACGAGCACACCGCCTTCACCGGCGGCGTCGGCATCGCCCAGGAATGGTGCGGCGACGCCCGCAACCCCGACGAGTGGCGCGACACCCACGTCAAGGTCCGCGGGCCGGCGGTGGACGGCATCGCCGCGGCGTTCGCCCAGAACTGGGCCGAGTGCCACGACGACCTCTACGACGATCGCGACCGGTTCACCGAGCACACCCAACCCGGCACATCGATCGTGCAGGTGGTGCGCGGTTCGGCCAGCTTCGGCTGGCAGGACATGCAGACCCTCGTACGGGTCATGCTCACCTCGGCCGAACACCGCTTCCGCCTGGCCACCGCCTACTTCGCACCGGACACGTACTTCATCGACCTGCTGTGTGCGACCGCCCGCCGCGGAGTGAAGGTCGAGATCATGCTGCCCGGACCGCATACCGACCAGCGCGCCTGCCAACTGGCCGGCCAGCACCACTACACACGCCTCTTGGAGGCAGGTGTGTCGATCTCCCAGTATCAGCCGACCATGTTGCACGCCAAGATCATTACGGTGGACGGGGTCGCCTCGCTGATCGGGTCCACCAACTTCAACCGACGCTCCATGGACCACGACGAGGAAGTCATGCTCGCCGTCCTGGACGAGCAGTTCACCGCCGGTCTGGACCGGGACTTCGACGCGGATCTCGCACGCAGCGCGGCCATCGATCCGACCCGTTGGAAGCGCCGCGCCGCACTGCAACGGGTGCGGGAGGCAGCAGTCCTTCCTGTCCGCAGGTTCTTGTAGGCCGGACGTCATCGACAGCTCCGGCACCTTCCGTTTCGAGGCCACGCTCCTCGATCAGGTCCTCCAGATCGTGGTGGGTCAGCGCGGCCGAGGCGGGGGCGGCCAACTCCTCGGTCAGGGGTCGAAGGCCCTTGCGGCGGCGGCGAACGGGTCGATGGCGGGCAAGGCGTCGTAGGGGTCCGCCACGCCTCTTCTTCTTGGGTGCTTCGGTCTGGCTGGTCACCTCCGAAGCCAGAGAGAAGAGCCTTTGTCGTTCCAGGATTTCGCCGGTTCCACACCGTCGCGTCGCCGGGGTGGGGCACCGTGAACCGTCCGGGCTCGTCCTCGGCCAGCCAGCCCCGCTCCACCAGCCGTTTCGGCTTCCCCCGCGGTCCCCCGATCCCTCCGGTCACCGCGGGCAGCCCGATCCGCGGCACGATCTGCTTGGCCTGCATCGGCTCCGCGGCTCGGCAAGGACCTCGATGATGTCCCGGTAGACGTACGTCCGGCAGCACCGCGGCCGACAGCCCCTGGCGTCAGTGCGGCACGATGATCGCCGCGACCGCACCGCGGGGTGCACCGGGGTTTCCCGGCTCCGCGCCGTCGGCCACCGGCGCGGTCGCTCCGGACCCGTCCAGATCCGGGATCACCTCTCGGCCACCGTCTCCCGGGCGATCCGCAGCCGCGACCATGCCTCCCGCTCGTCCTCCAGATGGGACGTCAGCCGGGCGAGCTCCGCTTCGAGCGCCTCCACCCGGGCCCGGGGCGTCGCCCCCCCGCGCCTCCAACTCCCTGGTCAACGACCCCATCAGCGTCGCCTCCTCCCTCCACACGGGAGAGACCCGACCACGCCGCCGCCCCTCATGCGCAGTCGTACGTCAGTCCGCCCGCTCATAGGTGAGGACGGTCTTCGGGTGGTTGCCGATCGTGCGTAGGCGGAGCGGGCCGTCCGAGGACGTCACGTCGAAGCGGTACTCGGTCCCCTTCGGTAGGCAGTCGACGGTCCCGTGGCCCTGATCGACCTTGAAGTTGCCCATGATGGACAGGCTGTGCGGGTCGTCACCGGAGACAACGGCACTGCCCTTGCATCGCGGGCCGGTGAGGGACTCGATGGCCACGCGTGCCCATTTGCCCGGCTCGACCTGGTGGATGGACAGCTGCTGGCTGCCGTCCGCGGCTCGCCACCGGCCCACGAACCAGGGGTGGATGGGCCTGTACTCCGTGGCCACCTTGGCGAATCCGGAGCCTTTGCGCCAGGTCAGCGTGGCGCTAAACAGCATGTTGCGACGGACGAAGTCCACTCGGGCGCCGCCGTCGCGGATGCGGGCCTTCGGCCAGACGAGGGAGCGTTCGGTCGTGCCGGTGGTCCAGGAGGAGAGGTCCCCGGTGGCGACGGCCGCGATTACCTCCTGCGGTTCTTCGCCGTCCCTGCAGGACGCCCCGAAGCCGACCGCGAGCCACACGGTGTCCCGGAACGCCTTTGCCCTGATACCGCCGCACGGTTTGGTGCCGGTCTCATAGACCGTCTTCCGGGCGGACCAGGCGTCGTCAGAGGCGTCGCGAAGCTGTGCCTCCAGGCCGCGGCGAGTGAAGCGGAGGGAAACCTGACGGCCGTCGGACAGTTCGAGGACGGTGTGGTCGTCGTCGCCCTCGACGACCCGTGAATCAGGCTTGTCCTCAGTTTCGCTGTGGGACTTCGTGTGCTTCGCGCTGCTGCCGGACGGTCCCTTGTCCGATTGCTCGGCGCAGCCACCGACGGCTGCGCCGAGTATCAGTACCGCTACCGCCCACGCCGCTGTGCTCTTCGTTCTCATGCCGTGTCAGCTCCCCCGTACGCCGTGCCGCGATGCCCGGGCCGGCGGGTGGCACGAACGCGGAGATGATAGTCGGTGGGCGCCCAGCCCCGCTCGGCCCCTGGCGCGGGGCCGTCCCCGCAAGCGCCAGATGTACGGCCGGGCCGGCTTCGGCCTCTTGCGGAAACGAGCCCTGCTGGCGTCCTGACGGGCCCGTTACGAGCTCTGATGGAGTCGCTCTGCAGCCTGAGCAGGGGTGTCGTAGTAGCCAGGCCGGGCCAGCAGGACCGAGCTGAAGTGGTAGCCCTGCTCTTCATCAGGCTCATCGTCGGCTGCGAACGGACGCCAGAAGCTCAGCAGCAAATCCGGGGCAACGAATGAAGCATCGTCGTCAGGATCTTCCTCAATCGAGGTGAACTCGCCCATGCGCTGGACAACCTCGCGGGCCGGAAGCGCGAACACGTCCACACCCTGAAACAACACTCGGTCCGTCTGGGACGATGGCCTTCCCAACTCGATGGCTTCAAGCATGTCTCGCATGCAGTGGATGCTGATCATCAGCCCGCTGGGACGGAAGACGTGCTGCTCCGACCGGTCGGACTCCGAGACCGCAGAGAGATCGTGGAGCAAGTCCAGCGCCGTGTTGGCCGCGTGCCGAGTCATACCGATCCGCAACGGGCCAACGCCGGTCGGTGGGGCGAGGTCGAAGTCCATGTGGGCATGATCCCAAACAGGTCTGTCAACGAGTCCGAAGGGCCATCCAGTTCCGGCAGGTTACAGAGCGTGAGAGCTCTACAGAAGTTGGACCAGAACCCCCCCCAGAGCGACAGCGTTTGTCGATGACGTTGGGCAGCAATCGGTGATCACCGTGCCTCAACATGTCGACGCGTTTTGGGTTCTGGCACAGATCTTGGGGAGCCGTCGCGGAGGGTAGCGGCATCGTTCGATTGCAAGGGATAGTCACGACCCTGGGCCTGTCACCACGCACCTCGACCACCACAGGCATGAGCCCTGCCTGACCCGGCACATACGCTGGCGCCACGGAACAGAGATCCTGAAGCTGGAGGCGGCATGTCGTTGACGTGGCTGGATACGGAGGGCGGCCCGTACATCGTGGTTCCACGCACCGCGCTGCCGCACTGGTCGGGAACGGAGGGCGACTACGACCGGGCCTGCGACGTGATGGATTTCGTCGGAGTCCTCGCACTGCCTGACGGAGCCGAGGCACTGGTCCTCGGGGACGAGCCTCTCTCCACCGCCTACCTTCCCGAGCATCGAGTCCTCGTCCGCTGGTACTACGGGGAGAGCAAGGAAGGTGTCGCGGACATCATCCGGGCTGGACTTGCCACCGCCGAGTGGGAGGAAGGACCCGTACTGAGCACCACTGGCGAGCTCGTCATGTTCTACGCCGCCTACTTCGGCACCGAGGTCGGGACACTCGCAGACAGCACCGCTCTCGAACTCGCCGCTGGCCGCTACCGGGTGGACTCGGCAAGCATCGAACCCGATGACCTGACGTCCTTTCGCGTCCACCGATTCGTCGAGCTGACCTGACCCGATGTTGGGACAGATCATGGGGAGTCGCTCTGAGGTCACTGAAGCAGGATCGTCTTGCGGAGGAGTTCGAATCCGGCTCGCCCGTAGAGCTGCCTCTTGATCTTCTTGATGCGGTTCACGGCGCCTTCGATACTGAGCTCATTCCATCCTCGCCCTGCATCTGGCCAGTTCAGAGGATGGAATGAGCTCAATGTTCTCGCATTCTGGTCCACCACCAACCGAACACCGCCAGCTCAGTATTGTTGGGTTCGGGCAGGGTGCGGCGCTCGAATTCCTCATCGATGTGTGTAATCAGTCGGCCCAAGTCCCGTTGCGCTCCCGGAGGAAGGTGCCGCATCGCCCACTCGAGGTCATCACGGGCATCTCCCACCCCGGGCGATGCAAACTCGGAGGCGTCCGGGTAGCGTCCCGGCTGGTCAAAAACTCGCTCGAAACGCGAGAGCGCATTGGCGACGGCGTTGGGCCACATCTCCTGGTGTTCGACTCGGCGGAACGCTGCACGAGTCCGCGCAGAGTCACCACGGACGCTCAGGACCGAACACTGCCATCGTGGCCGCCACCGCTTTGCGCGGACGACCTTGGGACGCCTACGAGGCATCGCCCTTTCGGATCAGCATGAGGTGTCGACGTACGAGTGCAAGGCCCCAGCTCTGTACAGATGAACGTCCCCAGTTCGGTGGCTCGGATCGTGATTGTGCGAGGATGCGCGGGTGGGGACTCCGAGGGCTTCTTTCCGCTGGCAGCGCATGATCGAAGCGCTTGCCTTGCTTGGTGCGGACTCGGCCGATCAGCTCGCCTGGATCGACAGGTACAAGGTCGTGACCGACGAGCTGGCCCTGGAATTCGATGACGCCTTTCGCCTGATAGCCGACCTCCAGCAGGACGAGTTTCTGGATACGGAAGCCTTGGGCAAGCTGCAGCTGATTGACACGGTGCTCGAGGAGATGAGCGGCAGAGAGAACGCCGAGCGTTGGTCAGGGGAAGCGCTGGCCAACGACGCAGGGTGGCGTCAGGTTCGGACCCTCGCGCGCGACCTGCTGATCAGCTTGCAGGGTGATGGGCGCCGGACACTTCCCGAGATTCACGTCGTGCGATGACAGGAGCGGGCGGTTCGTTCAGGCCACATCGGCTCGGCGGCCGGAGGGGGCACGATCAGTCGTCTTCGAGCCGCTGGAAGACCTCGTGGAATTCGTCGTTCTCGATCAGTCCGGCGATCACCTGGGTCATGTTGTCGATGCCGGGATCCCGGACGATCAGGCCGTCCGAAACCCAGAAGTAGCGGCCACCGAGAGCTTCGTCGGTTCCTGCCCAGGTCTGCATCAAGCGTTCGACCTCTGCGGCCGTGAAGACGGTTGCGCTCCACCGGGAGCCGTCCGTGAGGTCCACGAAGACATCGACGTTGCATACCAAGTCCAAGTCCTCGCGTGAGCTGGGCAGGAACGATGCCTCGAAGTCGTCCGCCCGGACCCGGTACCAGGGCCCATCCCAACCTCGTTCGACCGATCCGGCCAATGCGCTGTGAATCATCGTGCGAGTGTCTCCGGCCAGCCTGACGATCTCAACCAGGATCCTCAGCCGTGCTCCTGCGCGCTACATAGCTGGGGACATTCATCCGTACGCGACTGGGGAGCTTAGGTCGTTGAGTATCTCGCCGAAGTCGCGGACGTGTCCGGCGGCTGTGTCCAGTTCAGGGCAGCGTGCAAGGACATCCTTCAGGCCGGCCCGGTCTTCCTCGCCCAGCGCAGTGGGGTGTTGGGTAAGCCAGCCGGTCACCTGACGCACCGTCGGAGCTCGGGGTGGTGTGCCGGCGGGAGTCCCGCGGAGGGTGGCGACGAAGCCCGGTGAGATGCTGACCGCCGTCGACCTGGCTGCTCTCGCTGAGCCCCTGCGTCCCGGCTCGGGAATCGTGAAGGACTACGTCAAATCGCGCAAGCACGAGTGGGAGCAGGCGTGCTTCATTCCCGATCTCGCCGACGCTGTGGAGCTGACGCGGGTTGTGCGGCGCTTTGTCGAGTTGCAGGAGGAGTTCTTGGCCGGTGGGATCGTTCTTCGCGCCTTCGAGGAGTTCTCGCGGCACGAGTCCGTCGCGGCTGAGGTGCGCGTCTGGTGGCTGGATGGTGAACCCAGGCTGCTGACGCCCCATCCAGACAGCCCGTTCGGGCGAGGGCTGGTGCCCGACCTTGATCACATCGGGCCTGCCGTGCGGCGCCTCGGCTGCCGGTTCGTCACCACCGACGTGGCCCTTCGCGCAGATGGGGTGTGGCGGGTCGTCGAGGTGGGTGACGGCCAAGTCAGTGATCTGCACCAGTCGATCAGCCGAGGCGAATTGGCCGCGCTGCTGGTCGGTCCGTAGCCCTTGAGGGCCGTGTTGCTCGCGCCGGAGGCTGACTCCGGTCACCCGTGCGAGTGCCGACCCGAAGGCAGCGGCGATGCTTCGTCCAGCGGGTCAACGTGGGCGACACGGCCCCGATGGGCGATCCGGGCTCCGAGCCTCCCGCGCGCGAAGCTCTTCCGGTGACGACACCATGGCGCCCCACCTCCACACGCAACGGTAGGAGGTCAACGGCGCCACCACGTAACAGCAGGCTTCTTTCGCCAACAGTCCGCGGATTCAGGTGCGTTGCGGAGGGCCGAGACGGTCGATGACCTTGCGCATCTCTGCCTCCGCGGCTTCGTAAGCCGGCTCACCCCTGCGCGGATCCCGGGCGTGCAGCGTGTGGGTCAGCGGCCCATGCGGTGTTCTGAGGCGGACCGGGGAAGCCGAAGGTCCGTGGACTGCGCGCTCGGTACCCGGCTGGGCGGTCAGGCCGATGCAGCCGACGACCCCCAGGTCGCCCCACACCGTCGCCTGCTTGAGCCGCCCGAGAATGCGCAGGTGAAAGGGGCGACACAGGATCACCGCTGTCCCTTTCGCGGATCGACTCGGCCAGCTCGGCAGGGTTCTGCAGACCTAGCGCCTGCCGTCCCTGGACATCCAGCGCGGCATGCCGCATGCCGCCGCCAAGGCTCGCGTGCTCCTTGCCGTCGACCGTTGACTCGCCCCGGGCTCGCCGACCTGTCCGCCTGCCCGTGCCCTGCAGACGGGTGAAAGAGCCTGTACCGCGTAACGGAGGTGATCGCAGATTGTCGTACGGTCATGACGATCGATCTTCGCACTCCGCTGCCCATGCCGTCCCGCCCCCACCGACGTGACGGGAAGGCCCCACTGCCGGCCCCCGACGAGCGGCGTCGACTCCGGCTGACCTGGCAGCTCACCGAGGAACAAGTGGCTCAGACGTTCGGTGTCAGGACGGCGACGGTGCGGTCCTGGGAGGCGGGCCGCACGTCGCCGACCGGTGCGCGCCGGGCCGCCTACGCCGCTTTCCTCGGCGGCCTGGCCCACGGCCTGGTGCCCGTACCGACAGGCGCGCATGCCGGCCGGCCGGGTGCACGCCCGCCCCGGAGTCCGCGACGCCCCGCCGCGACACCCGACATCCGGCCGTCCGTCACTCCGCGATCGGACCGGAAGCTCCCCACAGGAACGGCGCTCCTGGCGGGACACGCGCCGACGACGGCCGGGCGGCCCGTGGGTCCGGGGCCGGATCCGGTCGCTCCCGCCCGGCTGCGCCGGTTCCGGCGCCTTGTCGTCGCGGTCGGGGTGTGGATCGTCGCGGGACATGTGATGGCCACCATGCCTCCTGGCCATCTGTGACGCGGGGCGCTCACATCAGACGCGGCCCGTGACCGTCACCGTCACCTCAGGTGCGGGCCGTTCGGGCAGGAGGGCGGCGGCTTGCCCCTCGACGCGGACGCGGACGGCGCGGGCCACCTCCACCGCTCTGGCCCGCCGGTCCACGACGACGTGGATCTCAACGCGCCAGGGGCCGTCGTCGGGCAGGATCAGCCGCACGCCGGCGCCCCGCTCCTGCTCGGCACGCGTAGGCCGGGAGACCGAGGAGCGCAGCCGGCCGGCCAGCCCCGGTCGGAGAAACGCGACTCCCGGCACGCCTCTCACCACGGCGGCGACTTCCTCTGCCGTCATCGGCTGCGCGGTGCTGGTGCGGTGAAGGGTCATGGAGTAGGGCCTTCCTGTTCCTCGTCGGCCGCGGCGGGCACGATGTCGGTGACGCGGATGTCGACGACTGTGAGGGCCAGGCCCAGTTCACGGTCCGCGGCCTCCCGTACGCGCTCACGCACGAGGGCGGCGACGTCCGGCAAGGGCACGCGGGCCGGAGCGTGAATCTCCAGGTGGGCCCGGACCGTGCCGTCGCCGTCGGAGGCCGGCAGGCGGCATGAGCCGGCCCGCACTCCGGGCACGGTCTCGGCCGCCGCGCGGATCGAACGGGCCGCGACCGCCTCCATGATCCACAGGCCCTCGGCCGGCTCACCGAGGGGGAGCGGACGCCCCGGACGCAGCTCCAGTCGCACGAGGTCCATGACCCGTCGGGTCAGCGGCTCGGGATCGTAGTCGGAGAGTTCCGTCGTCTCGTGGCGCAGTCCGTGTACCGCGGACTCGAGCTCGTCGAGCTCTCTCACAGCCTGCCGGCAGGACGGGCAGGTCCGGGCGTGCTCGTCGTCGGCGTGCTGCTCCCAGGCGGCCCAAGCCTGGGACAAGAGCCTGCCGCACGACAGGAGTTCGTCGTCCTCGGGGTCGACGGCGCTGTTCGACGGGTCGGTGTGGGCGTTCATCGCCAGGCCCCCAGAGCTTGTGTCAGACAACGGCGTGCGCGGAAGACCCGGGCGCGGACGGCTTCCTGACTGATGCCCACCGCGTCGGCGACGAACTCGTAAGAGCGGCCGTCCAGTTCCCGCAGCACCCAGCAGGCGCGCTGTTCGGGCGACAGCAGGTCGAGGGCCTGCCGGAGTTCACGGACCGCGTCCCGGGCTTCGGTGATACGGGACGGGGACGTGCTGTGTTCGGCCGCCGCGATGTGGCCCGCCTCCTCCAGCGGGGCCGCGGGGCGGCGTGCGCGCAGCACGTTCAGACAGCGGTTGGTGACGATCCGGTACATCCACGAACCGAACGAGGCACGCCGCTGGAACTCGGGCAGTCGCCGCCAGGCGCTGATGAAGGCCTCCTGAACGGCGTCCTCGGCCTCGCTCGACGTGCCGAGCAGCGTCGTGGCGAGCCGGGTCATCGCGGGCGCGTGGCGTTGGACGAGGAGGGCGAAGGCGTCCTCGTCGCCCTCCGCCGCGCGGACCGTGAGCAGGTCGTCGCCGTCGTCGTCCGGTTCGCCGTCGACTGCGTTCTCCCCGCTGGCCGGTGGGGCGCTCGGTGTAAAGGCCCGCGCCACTGGGCGCTCCTCTCGTCGGGTCTCCTGGTTGGACACCGCCGAACCACCGCTGTGACGCGGTTCCTCGGGAATGCGGCGCGCACCCGCTGGGAGGGGTGAAAGGGACGACGGATCACGTGCCCCTGATTCGTCGCCGTAGCGCTTCGGGATGGGTGCGAGACAGCAATTCACTCGATGTGGTCACGATCGGCTCCGGAGGACCGGCTAGGTCCTGCGCTCCCCACCGACGGTGCTCGGCGCATGACGCGTCCGCTCACCGGCGCCCCCCCCGCATGATGCGAAGACCCGTCGAGGGCGAGCCTCGGATCGGGGTAGAGGGGCTCGTGGAGACGGTGGGGTGCGTCGCGGTACCGATGCGACGGCCTGGCCGGAAAGGTTTCTGGTTCTGCCGCGTCACAACGGCCCGCAGCCGGGGTCCAAGAACACAGACCGCCGATCCACGGAGTCGACGAAGCAGGGAGATGTGGGCATGGTGACGCAGCAGATGGCAGCCGTTGAGCGGCAGGGCGCCTCGCCGAAGAGGAGCACGCTGTCCGAGACGACGACCGAGGTCGGTGCCGGGCGCCCGGGTGTGGAGGAGCCGGCGTCGACGCGCGGCAGGACCGCGATCGCCGATGTGGTCGTCGTGAAGATCGCGGGCATGGCGGCACGGGAGATTCCGGGGGTCCATGCGATGGGGGGCGGCCTGTCACGCACTATCGGCGCCGTGCGCGAGCGGATTCCGGGCGGCCGGGCCAATGTGGGGCGCGGAGTGAAGGTCGAGGTGGGGGAGCGGCAGACCGCGATCGACCTCGATCTCGTGGTCGAGTACGGCGTGCAGATCATGGAGGTCACCGCCGACGTGCGGGAGAACGTCATTCTGGCGGTCGAGCGGATCACGGGCCTGGAGGTCGTCGAGGTCAACGTCACCGTCAACGACGTCCATCTCCCCGGCGACGATGACGCCCCGACGCCTGGCGAGTCCCGGGTCGAGTAGCGGGCGGACGGGCAGCCGCGCCCGCTACGGACAGGAACAGCAGCCGCCCCGTCGTGGGGCACGCGAGAGGAAGGCTCACGGGTGAGTACGGCGTTTCAAGGAATGCTGGCGGGAATGGCGCTGGCCTTCGCCGGCTTTTTCGGAGGGTTCGGAGCGTTTCTGCTCGTCGCCGCACTCGGTGCCGTCGGATACGGGGTCGGCCGCTGGCTCGACGACGGCGGGCAACTCGACGATGTGCCGCGGATGTTCTCGCGGGCGCGGCGGTGACGGCTCCTTCCCGCGCGGCGCGGGGCACCACCCTTCTGTCCGACAGAGCCGTGCGCAAGGTTGTCCGGGGCGCCGCCCTGGAGGCCGTCGCCGCGCGGGAGGTGAGCGCGTCGGCCACCGTCGTGGGACGACGAGCCGTCGTCGGTGTGCGGGTGACGCTGCCCTTTCCCGCGCAGTTGTCGGCGGCCACCCGCAGCGTGCAGGAACACGTCACCGCCCGCACGCGCGCACTCACGGGCCTGGACGTCCCTTCGGCTCGTGTGGTGGTGGCCGGGTTGGCCGCGCACGGCACGCCGCCCTCGCCGACCGATGCCGATGCCGATGCCGACGTCGGACCGGCAGGGCGGCCGCCGCGCCGCTGGTGGTCCCAGCGGCGGCGTGCCGCAGGCCTGTTGCTGGCGTCGGCGGCGGCTGCCGCGATCGTGTGCACGGTCGATGTCCTGCGGGTGCACGCCGCCGGTGAGCCGCCTGCGGAGTGGCGGCCCGCCGCGGTGCGATGGCTGGCCGGTCACGGTCCCGGCGACCCGGCCGTCACACTGGCCGGCGCCGTCGCCGCACTCATCGGTGTGTGGCTGTTGATCCTGGCCCTCACACCGGGTCGGCGACGCCGGTTGACACTCCGGACGGCAGGGGACGGATGGTGCGCTGCGATCGACCGGTCAGCCGTGGCCGCTCTGATCCGAGACGTCGTGGCTGATGTGCCCGGAACCCAGGACGTCAAGGCCCGCTGCGGTCGACGGACCGTCACGGTGCGGGGCGAAGTCGCCTTCGGGGACTGCGCGTCGGCTCGGTACCAGGCACTCCGCGCTGCCACCGGCCTGCTGGCCGCCTGCGACCTGAGGCGCCCCCCGCGCCTGCGCCTCGCCCTACGGCCCGCCGGCACCTGGCAGGCGCCGGCTACCACCGACAGGGCCGGCGCGCCGCACCCCGGAGATCCGGCGACCGACGAGGAGAACGCATGACGGCGCGACCACGCATCCTCGCCAACCGGTTGGCCCTGGGCCTGCTCGGGCTGCTCCTCCTGGGAGCCGGCCTGTGCCTCGTCTCCTACGAACAGTCATGGCCCGCACTCCTGCCGAGCGGCCTGCGCAGGCTCCCCGCGGACGGCGTCCTGCTCGACCGGGCCGGACTGTCCGGCCTGCGCGCACACGCCTGGTGGACTCCGGCCGTGGTGGCGGCGGGCATCCTCGCCACCGTCGTCCTGACCCTCTGCCTCGCTTCCCAGCTGGTCGTCCGCCGTCCCGCCCGCCTGGCCCTGGCGGCTCCGGGCAGCCACCTCAGGGGTGCCGCCCTCGAAGAGGCGATCCGGCAGCGCACACAGACGGTCCGCGGCGTGGCCCGCTGCCACGTGCGCACCGCCCGCCGACGGGGCCACCTGCACGTACGGCAGCAGGTGTGGCTGGAGCCCGGCGTCGCGCCCGCCGGCGTGCTCAAGGGGCTCGACGCCGTTGCCGCGGAGGTCCGGACCGCGGTCGAGCCCCGTCCCGTCACCGTCCAGGTCCGCCTGCGCGGCACCCACCACCGCACCCCTCATGTCCACTGAACCCACCGCGGTGCCCGCCCGGGCAGCCGCCGAACGCGTCGTCCCCTCACCGGTCGACCTCTGCCGGGCCCTGCGCCGCACACCCCTGTCGATGTGGAACGACGACATCACCGACTACGCCGCCGCGCTCACCTACTACGCGACCCTGGCCGTGCTGCCGGGTCTGCTGGTGATGGTGGCGGCGTTCGGACTCGTCAGCCCCGGTACCGCGCAGTCACTGATCGAGGACGTCACCGCCTACGCGCCGGGGCAGGCGGGCAACCAGCTCCACGACCTGCTCACCCGCATGATGCGAGAGAACGCCGGCGCCTGGACCGTCATCGCCACCGGCCTGGTGAGCGCCCTCTGGTCCGCGTGCAGCTATCTGGCGGTGTTCCGGCGCGCGCTGCACCACATGCACCACGCTCCCGACCGGCGCACGCCCCTGGCGCGGGCCCACCGCATCGTTGGGACCGCGCTCGCCCTGCTGTCCCTTCTCCTTCTGACCGCGTTGGTGCTCGTGCTGAGCCGACCGGTCGCCGAAGGAATCGGGCGAGCGCTCCAACTGGATGCCACCGTGCCTCTCGCCTGGACGATCGCCCGCTGGCCGCTGCTGCTGGCCCTGGTCGTCCTGCTGGTCTCCACGGTGTTCCGCAACGGCCCGCAGACCGCCCGCGTACGTCACCTCAGTCTTCCCGGGGGTGTCCTGGCCGCCGTGCTGTGGCTCATCGTGACGGGTGGCTTCGCGCTCTACACGTCCATCATCACCACCTACGGCCGCCTGTACGGATCCCTCGCCGGCATCGTCGTCTTCCTGATCTGGCTGTGGCTGTCCAACCTGGCGTTGCTCGCCGGCGCCCAGTTCTCGGCCGAACTCGCCGCGGCGGAAACGGCCGGCGGCTCGGCGTGAGCGAGCGCCGACAGGCGGCTGTCCCGGCACGCTCGTCGCGACCGACCTCGTCGCCGCGCCGTGGACGCGTCCGCGAGGACGAGGGTGAGGGCCTGTCTCCCAGATCCCTGCTGCCCCGCGACGCCTGGCACGCGCTCTCGCCGCACCGGGCCCAAGGCCACCCTGCACCCGGCACGCCGAGAGCACGCACCGGACGCCGCAGGGCCCGCCCTTTGAGCGGACGGAGGGATCTGGGAGACAGGCCCCAGTCGGAACGCCTTGAAGCAGCCGGGGCGTCAGTACGACACGACTCCTCAAGTCAGCCGCGAGGCCGACCGGTTCGCGGTCCCACGAGATCCGCGACGGTCGCGGCGGTCGTGCGGTGCCAGTGGGAGCTGCCGCGCAGCATGGCGTGGTCGCCCCCAGGAACGAGGTGGAACCGGGCGCGCGCACCGGCCGCGCGAGCGCGCTGCACGAACGCTGCCGAGGCGCCGGGGTCGGTGACCCGGTCGCGGTCTCCGTGGAACACCACGACGTCCTTGTCGCGCAGGTGGGTCACGGGTTCGCCCTCGGGAAGCCAGGGGGCCAGCGCTACGACGGCCTTGACCTGGGCCGCGCCCGCGGCTCCCAGAGCGGCTCGTCCGCCCATCGAGTGGCCCACGAGCACCACCGGCACGTCCCTGACGAGTCCCGACAGTTCCCGCAGTGCCTGGCGGGCGTCGTGCAGGGCGTCGGCGTCGGTACCGTTCCAGCCGCGTACGCGGTAGCGCACCTGTGCCAGCAGGACGGGATCATCCGGCAGCGCGGCGGAGAGGGCCCGAACGAACGGACGCATCCGCAGCGCGGCGAGATGCCAGGGCCGTGACGGTGAACGGCTGTCGGCCCGGCCGCCGTGCAGGTACAGCACGGCGGCCCGCGCCCGGGGCGGTGTGCGCAGCACAACCAGCGCGCCGCCCGCCCTCGCCGCGTCCCCGGACACGCGCTGCTCACCGCCGGTCATCCGTCCTCCCGTCCGCCAGGGCCGTGGTGCGGCCCCGCCACCCATCATTCGTCACCGCGCGCGGAAAAGATTGGTTGGCCGGACCAATCCATGGACGCTCGGGCTCCGGAATACCCCGTGAGACACGTGACCACGGAGGGCCCCGTGAAAGAAGTCGTATACATCGGCAGACATCCATCCGCCGAGCCGAACCTGGAACAGATGGTGGGCCGTGTCGCGCTCGGCGACGAAGAGGCCTTCGCCTCGGTGTACGACAGGGTCGCGGGCCCGGTTCTGGGCACCGTGCGCGCCGTCCTGCGGGACCACGCGCAGTCGGAGGAGGTGGCGCAGGAGGTGCTGGTGGAGGTCTGGCGCACGGCACCGCGCTACCGTGCCGACCTGGGCACAGCGATGAACTGGATCCTCACCCTGGCCCACCGGCGCGCGATCGACCGCGTGCGCTCGGTGGAAGCCGCCGCGGCGCGTGACCACAAGGCGGCGCTACTGGCCCGCACACCCGACTTCGATCAGGTGACCGAGCAGGTGGAGGCGCGACTCGAGCAGGAGCAGGTGCGGCGCTGTCTGCGCACGTTGACCGAGGTCCAGCGGCAGGCCGTCACGCTCGCCTACTACCGTGGTCTGACCTACCGTCAAGTGGCCGAAGCGCTGACCCTGCCCCTGGGGACGGTCAAGACCCGGCTGCGGGACGGGCTCATCCGGCTGCGCGACTGCCTGGGGGTGACCGCGTGAACACCGCCGACCTGCACACCCTGACCGGCGCCTACGCACTGCACGCGCTGTCCGACGACGAGCGCGCCGCGTTCGAGCAGCACCTCGCGGACTGCGCGGCATGCACCCAGGAGTCCGCCGAACTCACGGTGACGGCAGTCCGGCTCGGCCTCGCCGCCTCGGTCGTGCCCCCGGCCGCGCTGCGGGAGCAGGTACTGCGGCGGATCACCGGAGTGCGACAGGACACGCCGCGCGAAGCGGCCTCGGTCCGCGTCGCGCGCACGGGGACGGCACGTCGCCGAACGCTGAAGCACTGGGCCCTCGCCGCGAGTGTCGCGGCGGCCGCCGCGCTGGGCGGGACCGCGGTGTGGCAGCACCGACAGGCCACGGACGCACAGGACCAGGTCCACCAGGCCGAGCGGCGCGGCGAGCGGATCGCGGCCGTGCTCGCGGCGCCCGACGCACGCACCAGGACGGCGAAGCTGGCCGACGGCGCCACCGGCACCGTCGTCGTCTCCGCCTCCCAGGACAAAGCCGTCTTCATCGTCTCGGGAATGGACCGGCCGCCTCAGGGCAAGGTCTACCAACTGTGGTTCGACGACGGCGGGACGATGCGCGCGGCCGGACTCATGGACACCGAACGAAGCGACCAGGCGGCGCTGCTGAGCGGTGGCGTCGACGGAGCGTCGGGCATGGGAGTGACGGTGGAGCCCTCGGGCGGCTCGGACCACCCGACCTCCGCACCGGTGGCCCTGATGCGCTTCCCCGCCTGAGAGAACGTGTGCAGCCCCGGCCCCGGGGCTGCACACGGCCCTCATCCGCGCGGCGGCAGCGGAAAGAATCCGCTGGTCCGCGCCGCGTACTCGGCGAATCCCGGACGGTCGGCCATGTGCTGCTCCAGGAGCCGCTTGCCACTGCCCCGCGTCAGCAGCAGGCTCATCACCACCGGCGAGACGACGCTGAGGGCCGCCGCGGTCAGCGAGTCGCACGTGATGAGGAACAGGCCCCACCAGACGCAGAAGTCACCGAAGTAGTTCGGATGGCGGGTATAGCGCCACAGCCCGCGATCCATGATGCGGCCCGTCGCCGTCGGGTCCGCCTTGAAGCGGGCGAGCTGAGCGTCACCGACCGTCTCGAAGAACAGTCCGACCGCCCACAGCGCGGTTCCGGCCCAGGCGAATCCGCTCATCGGTCCCGGTACGTACTGGGCGGCCTGCACCGGCAGCGACACGAGCCAGACCAGGGCACCCTGGAGCAGGTAGACCATGCGCAGGGCGTACAGGTTCCGGCTTCCAGGGGCCTTGGCCAGCATCCGCTCGTATCGCGGATCCTCTTCGTGCCCACGGCCCCGCCAGGCGATGTGCCCGGCGAGCCGCAATCCCCACACCGCCGTCAGTACGGTGACCAGGACGCGGCGTCCCGCATCGCCGGCGTCCTGCGAGGCCAGGAAGCTCACCACGGCGACCGCGGTGAAGCCGATGCCCCAGGCGACGTCGACGATCCGGTGCATACCCTTGCGCACGGCGACGGTGAACGTGACGAGCATGACGGCCATGGCCGCGGCGGCCGACCAGGCCAGGCCCGCCGTGAAACCGCCCCAGTCGAAGCCGTTCACACCTGGTCCAGCCCGATGTACCAGTCCTTCGGACTGGCGGGCAGACCGCTGGGTCCGGCGGCCGCCGGACGCACGGAGAGGATCTGGTCGACGCCCATGCGTCGCTCCTCGAAGGCGAGGGCGCCGCCGACCAGGTACAGGCGCCACACGCGCGCCGTCTCCTCGCCGACGAGAGCGACCACGTCGGCCCAGCGCTCCTCCAAGGTGTCGTGCCAGGCGCCGACGGTGCGCACATAGTGCTCCCGCAGCGACTCCACGGACCGAACCTCCAGACCTGCCTCCTCGAGGAGGTGCACGGTCTCGCCCATGGGGCGCATGTGCATGTCGGGCGCGATGTACGCCTCGATGAACGCGCCGCCGCCCGGCGCCACCGCTCCGCGTGACATCTGTTGTACGAGCACGCGCCCCAAAGGCCGCGTCATCCGGTGCAGCGCGGCGGCGAACGCGGGGTACTCGGCGTCGCCCACGTGCTCGCCCATCTCGACGCTGACGACGGCGTCGAAGCCGCCGCCCGCGATGTCCCGGTAGTCCTGGCAGATCACTTCCACCCGGTCGGCCAGGCCCCGTTCATCGACCTGTTCCCGCACGTACGCGGCCTGCTCCCGGGACACGGTGACGGCGGTGACCTGAGCCTTGTGGTGCTGTGCCGCGTAGAGCGTGAGGGAGCCCCAGCCGCAGCCGATGTCCAGCAGACGGGAACCGGGTTCAAGGCCGAGTTTGCGGCAGATCAGCTCCAGTTTGGCGCGCTGCGCGTCGGCCGCCGTGAACTGCGGTCCCTCCCCGGCCCAGTAGCCGCACGAGTAGGCCATCGACTCGTCCAGGAGGAGCCGGTAGAAGGCGTTGGACAGGTCGTAGTGATGGCTGATGGCCGCCCGGTCCCGGTCCTTCGTGTGCAGGGCGCCGCGCAGCCGCGCCTGGGACGCGGGTGGGGCCGGTGGCGGCCCCGCGGCGCCCAGCCGGGCGGCCACGGCGGCCGCGCGCACTCGTTCACCGAGCGTCAGGCGCGGCGGATGCAGGCTGTGCTGCCGGGCCGCCGACCAGATGGCCCGCAGCCCCTCGGCCAGGTCACCCTCCACGTCGATCTCCCCGGTGACGTACGCCTGCGCGAGCCCCAGCTCTCCGGGCTGCCACAGCAGTCGGCGCAGTGCCCGCCGGGAGCGTACGACGACGACGGGACCGTCGGGCGGGCCGGTCTCGGTGTGGTCCCAGGTGCGCAGGCGCACCGGGAGCGGGCCGCCGAGCGCCGCCTCGGCGAGTTCGGCGAGCCGGTGGGCGGCCCCGGCCCCGCGGCGACGGGTGGTGTTCATCGGCGGGTGTCCTCCTTGGTGAGCAGATACTGCTGGACGTCGAGATACCCGGAGCGGAACCCCGCTTCGGAGTAGGCGAGATAGAACGTCCACATGCGCCGGAACGTCTCGTCGAAGCCCAGTGCGGCGACGTCGTCCGTGTGCTCGGCGAACCGCTCGCGCCACAGCCGCAGCGTCTCGGCGTAATGGGCGCCGTAGGCGTCCCGGCGGGCGATGGCGAGCCCGGTGTGGTCGCGTACGGCCTCGGCGACCGCCTCGACGGACGGCAGCGCTCCGCCGGGGAAGATGTACTTGTGGATCCACGTGTAGGTGGAGCGGCTCGCCAGCATCCGCTCGTGCGGCATGGTGATGGCCTGGAGCACGGCGCGTCCGCCGGGAGCCAGACGCTGGTCGAGGGTGCGGAAGTAGACGGGCCAGAACTCCGCGCCGACCGCCTCGATCATCTCGACGCTGACGACGGCGTCGTAAGTGCCGCGCGCTTCGCGGTAGTCGCACAGCCGCACGTCGATCCGGTCGCTCAGCCCGGCCGCGTCGATCCGGCGGCGGGCCAGGTCGCGCTGCTCGCGGGAGAGCGTGAGCGAAGTGACCCGCGCCCCGCGGGAGGCGGCACGGAGCGCGAGCTCCCCCCACCCGGTGCCGATCTCCAGCACCCGGCTGCCGTCCCGCACGTCGGCGAGGTCGAGCAACCGGTCGATCTTGCGGCGCTGGGCCTCGGCGAGCAGGTCCCAGGTGGCGGGCAGCGCGCGGAAGACGGCGGCGGAGTAGCTGAGGGTGTCGTCGAGGAAGAGGGCGAACAGGTCGTTCGACACGTCGTAGTGGTGGCTGATGTTGGTCCGTGAGCCGCCCTGGGTGTTGCGCTGCTCGCGCGGCCGTTGCAGCGCCCACAGCCGCCGCAGCCGCTGCAACGGAGCCGGGACGAGGTCGCCGGCGTGGGCGGCGAGCACGGTGAGGGCGGCGACGAGGTCGGGAGCGTCCCACTCCCCGGCCATGTAGGACTCCCCGAACCCGACGAGCCCGTAGCGGCCGATACGACGGTGGAAGGCGTCGGGCCGGTGGACGGTCAGCACCGGCCCGCCCTGGCCGACCACGGTGGCGTCGCCGAACTGTGCGCGCAGCGGCAGTTGCCTGAGCGCCCGGCCGACCATGGCACGGGCGACGGCGGTGCGCACGCGCGAGGCGCCCGGCGGGGTGGCGACGTCGGGCCAACGCCCCGGGTCCACAGCGGCCTGGGGCGCCGTGGCCGACGACACGGCGGCGGTGCTGGATTCGCAGGTTGTCATGAGCCGTTCTCCGAAGGGGTCCTGTGGTCGGGGCGGGGCTGGACGGGCAGCCCTCGCAGGTACAGACGGATGCCGTGCAGCCGGATGGCGGCGGAAACGGCCAGGGTGGACCAGGGCCTGCGCAGTGCCAGCCGCAGCAAGGTGGCCGGACGCGCCTCGTGGCGGGTGCCGCGGACGGTCGCCGTGAAGGGCCTGCTGCCGTCACGTTCCAGGTGCACGGTCAGGTCCACGCGCTCGCCCGGCACGGGCAGCCGCATGCGGTAGCGGCCGTCCACGGGGAAGAAGGGCGAGACGTAGAACTCCTTGTCGGTCACCGCCGTGCCCGACGTGTCGGGCCGCAACAGGTAACTGTGGCGCTGGCCGTAGGTGTTGTGGACCTCGGCGACGACGCAGCGCAGCGCGCCGCCGGGGTCGTGACACCAGTACAGCGTGAGCGGGTTGAACACGTATCCGAGAACGCGCGCGTGGGTGAGCATCACGACCGGCCCGCCCGCCAGGTCGACTCCCTGTTCGGCCAGGAACGCGTCGAGGCCCGCCCGCACCGAGGGCCGGTCGCCGTCGAAGTGGTCACCCGGCACGAATCGTGCCAACGGCCTGAGCAGCGGCGGAAGTTCGGGCGGGCACGCGGGATCGATGAGCCACATGTACGTGCGATGGCGCAGCGCGTACCTTCGCGGCGCGGAGCGTACGTGGGTGATCGCGACGCGGTACAGGCAGGGGGCGGCACTCGTCACCAGCGCACCCCCAGAGCGGCGGCGGCAGCGACCCCGGACCGGCAGCCGTCCTCGTGGAAGCCCCAGCCGTGGTAGGCGCCGGCGAACGCGACCGTCTCGGTGTTCAGCTCGGGCAGCCGCTGCTGGGCGGCCACCGCATCCGGGGTGTAGACGGGATGTTCGTAGACCATACGGGCGAGGACCCGGGCCGGATCGACCCGATCCTCGCCGCCGAGCGTCACCACGTACGACTCGGGAGCGGTGAGGCGCTGGAGCCGGTTCATGTCGTAACTGACCCGCACGCTGTCGGACCCCGCCGTACAGGAGGGCATCAGGTAGTTCCATGAGGCGCGGGCGCCCCGTGAGCGCGGCAGCACTCTGGTGTCGGTGTGCAGGAGCGTGGTGTTGCGCGAGTACCGGAACGCCCCGAGGACCTCCTTCTCCAGCGGGGTGGCGTCGGCCAGGAGGTCCAGGGCCTGCCCCGGGTGCGTGGCGACGACCACGGAGTCGTAGGTGTGCACGGAGCCGTCGGCGGCGACGAGACCGACGCCGTCCGCGTGCCGGCGCACGGCGCGTACCGGCGCCCCGAGATGAACCGCGTCCAGTTGCCGGGCCACCCGCTCGACGTAGGTGCCGGAGCCCGCGGTGACGGTGCGCCAGGTCGGCGACCCGCCCACCGAGAGCATCCCGTGGTGCTCCAGGAAGCGGAACAGGTACGCGGCCGGGTAGTGCTGTGCCGTGACCGCGTCGCAGGACCAGACGGCCGACACCAGTGGTGTCGTGAAGTGTGCGCGGAAGTAGGGCGAGAAACCTTCGCGGTCCAGGAACTCGCCGAGGGTGAGCGAGGGGTCTCCGCCGGCCGCGAGGAGACGCCGAGCCGCCCGGTAGAACACGGGCACGTGGACGAGCAGGCGCAGATACCGGGGCCGCAGCGCGTTGCCCGGCTGGGCGAACAGTCCCGCGGGACCGCGGGCGCCTGCGTACTCCAGGCCGCAGCCCTCGCACCGTACGGACATGCTCATCTCGGATTCCTGCGTGCTGACGCCCAGCTCGGAGAAGAGCCGCAGCAGGTTCGGGTAGGTGCGGCGGTTGTGCACGATGAACCCCGAGTCGACCCGGTGCCGGGTGCCGTCCGACGCCGTCAGGTCGTGCGTGTGGGCATGCCCGCCGAGCCGGTCATCGGCCTCGTACAGCGTCACATCGTGGGCGCGGGCCAGCACGTGCGCGGCAGTGAGCCCCGCAACCCCACTGCCGATCACGGCGGTTCGCCGCCGGTGGGTTCCGCCCGGCCCTGTCGGGCGGAACCCACCGGGAACGCCCCCTCGCGCCATCGACATTCCCGCTCCTCTCGCCCGGTTCCCCCTGCGGTCTCACAGGTATTACGGAACTGATCGGGAGAAGGATTGGAGGCGGATGATCAAATTTTCGGCAGCGAGCCGACGTGGCGTCCCGCCTCTCTCGAACGGCTGGGAGGACTTCTGGAGGCCGGCGACATCCTCCCGCCGGTCTTCGAAGCCCCCGTGCGAGGAGAGCGCGCTGTCCGTCCGCCGGATCGCGCTACAGAGGGGCGACCGGCGTCTGGAGCCGGCGGCGCACGTCGCCCGGTTCGAGCGTCGGGCCCACTGTGCCGTGGGTGGGAACGACCCGCGTGAAGTCGAAGCTGTCGAGCCGCTGGAGTGAGCGGACCTGGGTGGGCCCGGAGTACCAGCACACGGAGGGTTCGGCGCTGAGGTCATGACGACAGGGGTCCCAGCCGGGCGAGTCGCCGGTGAGCAGGGTGCCGTCTTCGGTCAGGTACGTGACGTGTCCCTCGGTGTGCCTGGGGGTGGGTATCGCCGGCACCCCGGCGGCTACCTTGCAGGTGTCGTCACGTGTCAGGATCCGGGCTGCGAAGACGGGATCCATACGGCGAGCCCGAGCTCAGTGGCGCGGCCCCTCGGTGGCACACGCCCTCCCTCCAGCAGGGCGGACTCCCCCTCTGCATCAGCCGCGGCCGACCCACTCCACGACGGTGTCGGCGAACTCCCGCGGTATCTGCTCCGGCGCCGCCGCGTGTCCGGCGGACAGCACTCTGGTCGGACAGCCGAGCGCCGCCGCGAACTTCGCCAGGGACGGCAGGGAGAACCTGTCGTCGGGGGCGCAGACGGCGAGCGTGCGCGCGGTGATCTGCGGCAGGCGGGGTTCCATGGCGTAGCGGCGCACCGCCCGGTGGCCCTCCTCGACACGGTCGAGGACGGTCAGCGCGTCGATGACGTACCGGCCGAGGGCCTCCTCCTCGCCCGGCCGGTAGAAGCCACGCCGGTTGTCCCACAGGTGCCGCAGATGTGTGCCGTCCGGTGTGGGGTCGACGTGGTCGACGCTGCCGTGGGCGCCGCCGCGCTTCTCGTCGTCGACGAACGAGGTCGCCGACAGCAGCAGGCTGGCCACGCGGTCCTGGAGGCGGGCCGCCACCTCGACGGCGACCACTCCGCCGGTGTGATGCCCGACCAGGTGGAAACGGTCCAGGCCGAGCGCATCGACCAGGTCGCCGACGCCGTCCGCGAAGCGCTCGATGGTGTGCGGTTCCTCGGGTTTCGCAGACGCGCCGTAGCCCAGGGTGTCCATCGCGATCGCCCGGTACCGGGCACCGACCAGGGGGAGCACGTCGACGTACTCCGTCCAGGAGCGGGGCGTCTGGTGGAGCAGCAGGACGGGCTCGCCGTCGCCGGTCTCCACGTAGTGCAACTGGCCGAAGCGGCTGGGCACATAGTCCTTCCACAGGGCACTCGTGTCCGTCATGTGCGGATCGCTTTCGTTTCGTCGCCGACGGCACCCGGGCCGCGCCGGGTTGACTTGTCGCCCAGCGCCTTCAGGTCGAGGGCGACGTCCGTGATCATGTCCTCCTGGCCGCCCACCATGCCGCGCCGCCCGACCTCGACGAGGATGGTGCGGGTGTCCAGGCCGTAGCGGGCGGCGGCCGCCTCCGCGTGGCGCAGGAAGCTGGAGTAGACGCCCGCGTAGCCGAGACTCAACGTCTCGCGGTCGACGCGCACTTCGCGGTCCTGGAGAGGGCGTACGAGGTCGTCGGCGGCGTCCATCAGCGGGAACAGGTCGCAGTGATGCTTCCAGCCCATCAGGTCGGCGACCGCGACGAACGCTTCGAGGGGACAGTTGCCCGCGCCCGCGCCCTGACCGGCGAGGGAGGCGTCGACGCGGGTGACGCCCTCCTCCACGGCGACGACCGTGTTGGCGACGCCGAGCGCGAGGTTGTGGTGGGCGTGGATGCCCAGCTCGGTGGCGGGGTCCAGGACGTCACGGTAGGCGCGGAACCGTTCGCGTACGCCGTCCATGGTGAGGCGGCCGCCGGAGTCGGTGACGTAGACGCAGTGCGCGCCGTACGACTCCATCCGCTTGGCCTGGCGGGCGAGTTCGGCGGGCTCGGCCATGTGGGACATCATCAGGAACCCGGCGACGTCCATGCCGAGCTCCCGCGCCGCGGCGATGTGCTGGGCCGCGATGTCGGCCTCGGTGCAGTGCGTGGCGACGCGCACCGAGCGGATGCCGAGCGCGTGGGCCTGCTTGAGGTCGTGGATCGTGCCGATGCCGGGGAGGAGGAGCGTGGTGGGGATCGCGGTGTTCGTGGCGTCGACGACCGCTTCGATCCACTCCCAGTCGGTGTGCGCGCCGACGCCGTAGTTGACGCTGGATCCCGCGAGCCCGTCGCCGTGCGCGATCTCGATCGCGGCGACCCCGGCGGCGTCGAGGGCGGCGGCGATGGCGCGGGCCTGGTCGGTGGTGTAGCGGTGCCGGACGGCGTGCATGCCGTCCCGCAGGGTCACGTCCTGGACGTAGAGACGGGTCACTTGGCGGCCTCCGTCGCGTGCTGCGCGGCCATGCGCTCGGCGGTGCGCAGCGCGGCCGACGTCATGATGTCGAGGTTCCCGGCGTAGGCCGGCAAGTAATGGGCGGCGCCCTCGACTTCGAGGAAGACCGACACCTTCAGCGCCTCACCGGTCCCGGCGGGCGCGAGGGCGTGCAGGGGGTCGCCGGGGCGGACCGTCTCGTACTGCACCTTCTGCTTGAGGCGGTAGCCGGGCACGTACGCCTGGACGCGGCCGACCATCTCCTCGACGGACGCCGTGACGGTCTCCTCGGCGCAGGCGGAGACGACGCAGTGCACCGTGTCCCGCATGATCAGCGGGGGCTCGGCCGGGTTGAGGACGATGATCGCCTTGCCGTGTGAGGCACCGCCGACCTGCTCGATGGCGGACGCGGTCGTCTCCGTGAACTCGTCGATGTTGGCGCGGGTACCGGGACCGGCCGAGCGCGAGGAGATGGAGGCGACGATCTCGCCGTAGTGGACCGGGGCGACCGCGTTGACCGCGGCGACGACCGGGATCGTGGCCTGGCCGCCGCAGGTGACCATGTTGACGTTCGGCGCGGTCAGGTGGGCGTCGCCGTTCACCGGGGGGACGACGTACGGGCCGATGGCCGCCGGGGTGAGGTCGATGAGGGTACGGCCCAAGGGGCGCAGAACGTCCTCGTGGTGGCGGTGGGCCCCGGCGGACGTCGCGTCGAAGACGTACTCCACGTCCGCGAACTCCGCCATCCTCACCAGGCCTTCGACGCCCTCGTGCGTGGTGGCGACCTTGAAACGGCGGGCGCGGGCCAGACCGTCGGAGTCCGGGTCGATACCGGCCATCGCGGCGATCTCCAGCGTCTCGGACAGCCGGAGGATCTTGATCATCAGGTCGGTGCCGATGTTGCCGGAGCCGATGACGGCGACCTGGGTGCGGACACTCACGCGGTGTCTCCCTTCTGTGCGAACTGCACGCTGATGCGGCCCAGTTGACTGATACGGGCCTCGAAGCGGTCGCCGGGTGCGGCGGCGGCCATCGGACCGAGCGCGCCGGTGAGTACGACGTCCCCGGCCCGCAGCGGGTCTCCCGCGGCGGCGAGCGTCGAGGCGAGCCAGGCGGCGGCGTTGAGCGGGGAGCCGAGGCAGTCCGCGCCCGTGCCCGTGGAGACCGGTTCCGCGGCGCCGTCGCGCGTCATCGTCATGCGTACGGCGCGCAGGTCCAGGCCCGACAGGGGTACGGGCGTGCCGCCGAGTACGTACAGGCCGCTGGAGGCGTTGTCGGCGACGGTGTCGACGATGGTGATGTCCCAGTCGGCGTTGCGGCTGTCCACGATCTCCAGGGCCGCGAGCGCGAAGTCGGTCGCCCGGATCATGTCCGCCACCGTGCACTCCCGGTGCGGCAGGTCGGCCTTGAGCACGAGCGCGACCTCTGCCTCGACCTTCGGCTGGATGAGCCGCCCCGCCGGGACGGTGCCACCGTCGGGGACCGCCATGTCGGCGAAGAGCGTGCCGAAGTCCGGCTGCCCCACGCCGAGTTGTCCCTGGACGGCGGGGGACGTCAGTCCGATCTTGCGTCCGGCGACACGGCGTCCCGCGGCCAGGCCGCGCTCGACGTTGACCCGTTGCACCGCGTACGCGGCGTCGATGTCGCCCTCGGCGAGCAGGGAGCGTACGGGCGGACAGGGCTCGCCCGTACGCTCCGCCGCCACCAGCGCGTCGGCCGCCTTGGTCACGTCGGCGGCGCTCATCGCGCGCTCACCAGCGCGGTGTCGACGCCCACCGGACCGAGCGGCGTCGCCCCGCCGGGGGAGCCGAGCGCGCTGTCGCGGCCGGGCAGCACCTCCACGAAGAAGTTGCGGTTGTCCTCACGGAAGTCGGGGTCCGCCTTGCGGTCCACCGTGATCGCCTGCTCGGGGCAGGCGACTTCGCAGGCGCCGCAGTCGATGCACTCCATGGGGTTGATGTAGAGCTTGCGCTCGCCCTCGTAGATGCAGTCGACCGGGCACTCCTCCATGCAGGACCGGTCCATGATGTCGACGCAGGACGCGCCGATGACGTACGCCATGGTGTGTTTCAGTGCTCCTTCTCGGTGGAGTGCCCGGGGAACAGGGCGGCCTCCGGGTCGATGACGGTGGCCGCGTTGTTGACGGCGGTGGCGGCCTCGCCGAAGCCGACCGAGATGAGGCGGACCTTGCCGGGGTAGTCGGTGATGTCGCCCGCCGCGAACACCCGGGGCAGATTGGTCGCCATATGGGTGTCGACGGTGATCTTCCGGGCGTTGAGGTCCAGGCCCCAGTGCTGGAGCGGGCCGAGGTCGGCGAGGAAGCCGAGCGCCGCGACCACGGTGCCGGCGGGGACGAGGCGGATCTCCTTGGTGAGGCGGTGCCGGATCTCCGCCCGCTCGACCCGGTCGGCGCCGATGAGCCGGCTCACCTCGCAGTCGGTGACGATCTCCACGCCGAGATCGCGGACCTTCTCGACGGACGCCGCGTGGGCGCGGAAGCGGGCGGTGCGGTGCACGAGAGTGACCGAGCGGGCGATCGGCGCGAGGAGGGCCGCCCAGTCGAAGGCGCTGTCGCCGCCACCGACGACGAGCACGTCCCGGTCCGCGTGCGCGGACGGGTTCGGTACGAAGTACTCCAGTCCGCGCCCGAGGAACTCCTCCCCGGCGGGCAGCGGCCGTGGCGTGAAGGTCCCGACGCCGCCCGTGACGACGACGGCCCCCGCCCGCACCGTCGCCCCCTGGTCGCTGCGGACGACCGGCAGGCCGTCGGCGCCGTGTGTCAGTTCGGCGGCCCGGTGGCCCAGGAGATAGTGCGGGGAGTACGGCTCGGCCTGGGCGACGAGACCGTCCACCAGGTCGCGGCCGCGCACGGACAGGAACCCGGCGATGTCGAAGATCGGCTTCTCGGGGTACATCGCGCTGATCTGCCCGCCGAGTTGCGGCAGGACGTCCATCACGGTCACGGTCAGGCCGCGGAAGCCGGCGTAGTACGCGCCGTACAGGCCCGCCGGACCGGCGCCGATGATCAGGACGTCGGTGGTCAGGACGTCGGTGTCGTCGGTGAGTTGGCTCATGCGGTGAGCGTAGGAACGGGGCGCGGTTCTCCCTACGGAGTCGTTCCGGTGAGCAGGACGCGGCTGGTCAGGAGGGTGCGGCGAGTGCGTCGTGGCGGTCGTGACACCGGAACACGGCGAGGGGCCCGCCGTTCGACGGGCCCCTTCGTGCGTGTGGGAGGTGGCGCGGGTTCGTGCTTCTCGGAGGTGGCGCGGCTTCGTACTCGTGCGAGACCGCGCGGTTAGGCGAGCGACCTGCCGATGCCCAGCGCGGCGGTCCGCAGCGCCGTCGCGTACCCCGACGCGTCCATCCGGTAGGTGGGAGCCGTGATGGACAGCGCGCCCACCAGCGTGGTGCCCCCGGCGAACACCGGAACGGCCAGGCTCGCGTAACCGAGTCGGATCTCCTCGGACTCCAGGACGATGCCCTCCGCCCGGATCCGGTCGAGCTGGGCGCGCAGGCGGCCCGGCGAGACCACCGTGTGCCGGGTGATCGGCTTGAGGCCGCCCCGGACCACGTCGACGAAGAGCGACGGCGGCGAGTACGCGAGGATCGCCTTTCCGGTGCCCGTGCAGTACAGCGGGAGCCGGCCCGCCACGCGCGACTCGGCGTTCAGCCCGCGGTGCGGGAAGATCTTGTCCAGGTAGACGACGTCCAGGCTGTCGTGGATGGCGAAGTGGATGGTCTCCCGGGTGATCAGGAGAAGATCCTCCATGTACGGCTGCACGGCCTCGCGCAGGATGCGCTGCCGGTGCACCCGCTGGCCCAGCTCGAACAGCCGTAGACCGAGCCGGTAGTCGCACCCTTCGCGCTCCAACAGCCCCCAGGTGACCAGCTCTTGGGCGAGCCGGTGCACCGTTGCCTTGGCCGCCCCCGACCGGCGCACGAGTTCGGCGAGCGAGAGGGCGGCGTCATCGGAGGTGAAGGCTTCCAGGATCGGGCGGACCTTCCCCAGAACGGAGTTCATGGAGTCGGCCCCGCCCACCTCGGCCCCGCCCAGCTCCTCGCCCCCAGGCCCCCGTTCGGTGCGGCGTGCGGAGAGGACGAAGCCCTGCCGCGTCGGGGCGGCGAGGGCGTGGTGACCGGCCAGCGCTGCGTCGGCCGGCGGCTTCACGCCGGCTGCCCCACGTCCGCGGCCGCCGGGTCGATGACCGCGACACCCATCCCGGTGAGCCACTCGGGCATCGGCTCGTACGCCAGCCGCCGCGCCGGCGCGTGATCCAGGGCTGCCGCCATCAGCAGCCACGTCCGCAGCTCCTGCGCACCGTTGCCCGCGGCCTTCTCCAGTTCCTCGGTCGTGTACGCGGTGAGGCGGTATGCCTCGCCGCGTTCGAGGAGCGTGAGGAACTCGTTGTCGAACTCCGGGGTGAGGGAGGCCTCGGCGGCCCGGATGATCTCGCGGCGGCGGGTGTCGTAGTCCTGCCAGTTCTCGCGCCCGTTGAGCCAGGCGCCGACCATGAACTCCTCGTCGTCGCCGTGTGGTTCGCGCCAGTCCGGCCAGGGCAGCCGGTGCGAGAGCCCGCCCGAGGCGACCACCGCGACCCGCCGTGCGCCGGGGAAGGAGAGCGCGGCCCCGCGGACGGCGCGCCCCAACTCCTCGCACCGCTGAAGGGTCGGCAGCGGATGCGCGAAGACGTTCACCACCAAGGGCACGATCTCCACGTCGAGCCCGTCGAGCAGGTACTGGATGGCATGGGACTGCCCGTGGTCGATCTGGAGCCGGGCGGAGAACGCCGGGTCGAACCGCCCGCTCTCCACCAGCGAGTCCGCGATGTGCTGCGCGAGCGGCACGTCCACCGGCTGCGGACCCTTCGGTGTCCCGGACTCACCGCTGGCGATGCACTCCCCGACGCCGAGCGTGAACGGCGGGATCAGATCGAGCCAGAACCCTCGGAAGTGGTTCGAGCCGATCAGGACGACGGTGTCGGGGCGGACCCGGGCCAGTTCGGCACGGGCCGCGCCGAGCGCGTCACGGAACCGTTCGGCCCGGTCCTTGTGGACCGTCTCCGCCCAGTGCGTGTTCATCAGCGTGCTGTGGGAGGCCCCCACGCCGAGCACGATCTCGCTCATGCCGTTGCTCCTTCCGGCTGCGCGGGAGCGTCGCACTCCGCGCGGGAACGGGTGACGGTGTCGACCGCCGTGCGGATCAGATGGCGGGCCAGTCTCCGCATCTCCTGTACGGAGACGGTGTTCATGCCGCGGGCGAAGTCGATGTCGAAGGGCGCCTCGCTCACCTTCGGCATGCCGACGCGGACCGTCGGGATGCCGCGCCCGCGCAGGATGTTCGCGTCGGTCGCGCCACTGTTGCCGTTCACGACCCGGTGCGGTCGCCCTTCGAGGGCCTCCCATCCGGCGACCGCGCTGCGGAAGACCCAGCTCTCCCGGCTGGTGGAGGTCCCCGGGATGGCGAGGATCATCTCGACCGTGGCGTCGAGCTCCGGCATCGCGTGCTTCAACTCCGCGATGGCCGCGGTGAACTCACGCTTCGCCTGCATGGGTGTCGTCTCCGGTGCGATGCGCAGGTCGACGCGGAGGGTGCAGGCCGCCGTGGTGACCGCGGCCATCCGCGGCCAGCCGCCCCGCACCGACGACACGATGCCCTGCGGCGCGACCGTGCCGCCGGTGTGCCGCTTCGCGTACGCGGCGAACCACGCCTCCAGGTGCCGTACGACGTCGCCGGCGCGGCCGATCGCGTTGTCGTACGGGAGCCGGTGCCGCGAGCCCACATACGTGTGGGTGCCGTGCACGGTCACCTCGAACCAGACCAGGCCCACCTCGTCCCACGACACGGTCCACCCCGGCTTGGCGATGACCGCGTAGTCGGTCCACACGCCCTGCTCCAGGAGGAACGAACAGCCCGCGCCCTGACCGGTGTTGAGCCGGTCGCTGCCGGGCCGGGCGTTGGTCGGCATGCCACCGGCGCCGAACGCGGCCACCAGATCCCCGGTCAACGGCACACCGGCCAGCGCGATCGCCTCGGCGGCCATCATCACGCAGGCCGCGTGCCCTTTGGGGTTGGAGGCGCCGAGACCGGTCACCAGGTCGTCGTAGACGGTGGCCTCGGGACGCATGTCCTCGCGCAACTTCGGCCCGATCCACGGCACGTCCTCGCTCGCGTCCCCCACGGTCAGGGTGTCGATGGGCGCGTACAGCATCAGGTCGGGGCCGGTGCCGTCGCCTTCGAGGCGGGCCCAGGCGTTGGCCTGCCGCGCGTCGATCGGCTGACAGGCCGCGCGCAGACCGACCGAGGCGAGGGTCCCGGCGATGTGCTCGGCCAGTTGCCGCTCGTCACCGGTCGGACTGGGGATGCCGACGAGCCCCACGATCAGCTCGCGCAGCCGCTCGTCCGTGACGTGCCGCCACGCATCCGACACCCAGGCGCCACGCTGCTCGTCGAGTCCGGAGAGACCGTCGGGCCCGTCGAGTTCGGCGGCGCCCGTCACTGGTTGACCCGGTGGACCTGGGTCATGGTCTTCTCCGCGAACAACTGCTTGGCGCGGGGCAGCGCCACCGCGACGGCGACACCGAGCAGGATCTTGAGCAGGGTGCGGGCCATGATCAGGCCTCCGTTTCCGTGGTGTCCGTGGTGGCTTCGATGACGCCGGCGGCGGCGAGCTTCTTGGCGTACTCCTCCTCGCCGAGGTTGCGCCAGGCGGTCAGCGACACGTCGGGGCGGTAGAGCTTCTCCGGCGGCGCGTCGGTCACGTCGACCATCCAGGCGTCCTGGCCGGAGAACTGGCCGTGGAACAGCCAGCGGATGGCGCCGAGGTACTTGCCGTAGAAGCGGAGGGTGTCCCAGCCCCGCTTGAAGTTGACCATCACGCCGACGTACATGTGGTGGTCGGCGTCGATCGGCACGTAGAACTCGTAGTGCATGAAGTTGGGGTAGGCGATCCGCAGCATGCCCGGCATGGACAGGGACGCGAAGCCGGGGAAGTCCTGGGACTCGATCACCGGGTCGACCTTGTCGGTCGCGCCGGTGTTGCCGAGGTTGAACGTCCCCTCCGGCGGCTGCTTCATCCACCACCGCTTGTTGGTCCAGCGGCCCACGCCCGGGAAGTCGGCCTCCCAGTAGACCTCGTCCTGGACGCGGTAGATCCAGCGGCCCTTCGGCACGATCCGGGTGATGTTCCATGTCGGCATCGGTTTGAGCAGGCGCCAAAGAGCCGTGCGGTGCAGGTACTTGGCGTGCCCTTCGTCGAAGCCGTTCTCGCAGGCGAAGCGCCAGTTGCCGCCGCGCGGATCGAATCGGCCGCCCATCACGAAGGCGTTCGACACCAGCTCCTCGGGCAGCTGCTCGTCGATCGGGTGCGGCTCCTCCTCGGCGATGGGCATGTACACCCAGACCATGCCGAGCCGCTCCTCGACGGCGTACGTGCGCACGCCCAGCTTGCCCGTCAGACGGCAGCCGGGGCCGTCGGTGATGACCGCGGACAGATTGCCCGTGGGCAGGTCGAAGGTCCAGCCGTGGTAGGGGCAGCTGACGGTGCCGGGGAACTGCTGGTTACCCTCGGACAGCGGGACGCCCCGGTGCGGGCAACGGTTGTGCAGCGCGTACACCGTGCCGCTGTCGCGGATCAGCGTGATCTTCTCGCCGCAGAGCGTGAACGGCTTCGGGTCGCCGGTGATGTGGCTCGCCCAGGTGACCGGGTACCAGTAACCGCGGAAACCGGACGCCGCCTTGTCGTAGTGGGGCCAGGACGACCAGTCCTGCCGGCCGATCCTGTCGGCGGATGCGCGGGGTGCCCTGTCGGCCTTGGCGGGCTCCTTCGCCGCGGTCTTCCGTGCGGCGGGGGGTCGTTCGCTCGTCGTCATCTCGTCGTGGCCTCCTGCTTCGGTGGGTGTGCGGCACGAGCATCCGGCGCGGCGCCACGCCTGCCTATGAACCTGTTCCGGTGAACGGACCGCGGCCGACGGGGGACCGGTCAGCGAACCGCTGCCCTTGATCGCTCACGGGGCGGCGGACAGCATCCGCTCATGAACCGCATGACGATTCCCGCCCTGGTCGACGCGGCGGCCGCGGACCACGGAGAACGGGCCTTCCTGACCGTCGACGGAACCCGGCGCACCTACGCGCAGACACGTACGGCCGCCGCCACGATGGCCGGCGCGCTCGCGGCCCGCGGCTGCCGGCCCGGCGACCGGGTCGCCGCGCTCCTGTCCAACAGCGTCGAACTGATCGACCTGGTGCTGGGCTGCGCCTGGCTCGGGGCCGTCGTGGTCCCGCTCAACACGGCGCTGCACGGGCGGCTGCTCCGGCACGCCCTGGACGAGTCGAAGCCTCATTTCCTGTACGTGGGGGCGGAGTTCGCCGACCGAGTCACCGAGGCGGGGTACGCGGGGGAGGTGTGGGTGACCGGTTCGCCGCAGGCGCCCGTCCCCGGGGTCGAGCAGGCGCTGGACCCTCATCCGTCCCGCCCCGGTGACACGGCCGCGATCCTGTTCACCTCCGGCACCACGGGCCCGTCCCGCGGAGTGCGCTGCCCGCACGCCCAGTTCGCCTGGTGGGGCCGGAACGTGGCCGACTCGCTGCGCCTGACCGCCGACGACACCCTCTACACCTGTCTCCCGCTGTTCCACACCAACGCTCTCAACACCCTGGCCCAGGCGATGACCGTGGGTGCCTCGCTCGTGGTGGACCGCAGGTTCTCCGCCTCGCGGCACTGGCAGCGGGCCGCCGAGACCGGAGCCACCTGTGTGTACCTGCTCGGCGCCATGGCGCCGATGCTGCTCGCCCAACCGCAGGGCCCGGGTGACCGTGCGCATCGGGCCTGGCGCGGGCTCGGCCCGGGGACGCCCGGCCCATTGTGGGAGGTGTTCCGCGAGCGGTTCGGTGTGGCGCTCGTCGACGGGTTCGGCTCCACGGAGACCAACGCGATCATCGGCTCCGTGCCGGAGGGCTGTCGCCCCGGATACATGGGCACGGTGCGCGACGGCTTCGAGGCGCGGGTCGTCGACACGGATCTCTCCGACGTGCCGGACGGAACGCCCGGGGAACTCCTGGTCCGCACCGACCAGGAACACGCCTTCTCCCTGGGCTACTTGGGCGAACAGGCGCGGGAATCCGGCTCCTGGTGGCGCACGGGCGACCGCGTGGTGCGCGAGCCCGACGGCTGGTTCCGGTTCGTCGACCGCGTCAAGGACTGCATCCGGCGCCGCGGGGAGAACATCTCCTCGTACGAGGTCGAGACGGCTCTGCGCGGCCACCCCGGCATCGCGGAGGCCGCAGCCTTCCCGGTACCGTCCGAGCTCGCCGAGGACGAGGTGATGGTGGCGGTGGTCCCCCGGGCGGGGTGTCAGCTCGATCCGGCGGACGTGGCCCGGCACTGCAGGGGGGAGCTGCCCGCGTTCGCGGTGCCGCGCTATGTGGACGTGGTCGCCACGTTGCCGCTCACGGAGACGGGGAAGGTGCGTAAGTCCGTGTTGCGGGAGAGGGGGGTGACCGGGGGGACGTGGGACCGATGCGGCTAGGAACTCGGGGGTCCCGGGATCGTTGCCGGGTGCGGGTGCGGGTGCGGGTGCGGGTGCGGGTGCGGGTGCGGGTGCGGGTGCGGGTGCGGGTGCGGGTGCGGGTCGCGGCGGAGCCGTTGATCGGCGTAGTCCCGCGCCCCTGGGATGCAGGGCCCTTCAGGTCGCATCTCCCCGACAGGGGCACAGCGGCTAAGCCGCGTGCCCCTCAGAGCGCGGGGAACCGCGCGACCAGGCACGGCCCGATCCGACCCGCACCCGGCCACGTTCGCGCAGCCCCGAAACGTCACCGGGGCAGCAGAACCGCCCGCCCCCGCACCCGCCCGCCGCGCAGCGCGTCCAGCGCCTCGGAAGCGTCAGCCAGGTCGAACTCCTGCACCGCCAGCGACAGTTCACCCTCGGAGAGCCTGCGCACCAGGTCGCCGGAGACCTCGCGGGCCCGGCGCTCCTGGCGGATCATGTTCACCGGCAGCAGCGCCACCTCGTCGAGCAGCCAGCTCGGCAGGTCGAGCTCGACGTGCGGGCCCGCCACGTACCCGATGACGACCGCGCGCCCGCCCCGCCGCACCCACCGGCTGCGGCCGACAAGACCCGAGCCGCCCAGTGTGTCGACGAGCAGCGAGGCCGGCCGGTCCTGGGCGAGCCCCTCCGCGTCGTCCATCGTCAGGGCCTTCACTCCCTTCGGTACATCGGTCAGTTGGTCCTCCCGGCCGACCACACCGGTGACCCGGGCACCCGCGGCCAGCGCTTGCTGCGCCACCATCGCGCCGACCGCGCCGGCGGCGCCCACCACGACGACGTCCTCGTCCTGACCGATCCGGGCGATGTCGTGCAGCGCCACGTACGCGGTCGTCGCGGGCACGAAGAAGCTCGCCGCCACCGCGGGAGCGAGCGGGGCCTCCAGCGGCGTGACGGCCTTGCGCTTCACGCTGACCCGCTCCGCCCACGTGCCGTCGCGCAGGAGACCCAGACCGCCGCCGCGCAGCACGACCTGCGTGCCGGGGTCCAGACCGGAGTCGGCGTCCGCCTCCAGGACCGTGCCCGCGCCCTCCACGCCACCGACGTACGGAAGCGACGGCTTGAGCTCGAAGTCGCCGGACGCGACGGTGACATCGAGGTGCGAGACACCGCCCGCCGTCACCTGGACGAGGACCTCGCCCGGTGCGCGGACGGGCTCGGGCACCTCGTCGAGGACCGGAGCGGCGCCCCACGCGTGGAACCGGACCGCCCGCATCAGCCGGCGGCCTTGCCGATGAACTCGAGGCTGAGCGCGTTGAAGCGCTCGGCCTGCTCGTGCTGCGGCCAGTGCCCGCAGTTCTCGAAGAGTTCGAGGCGCGAGCCCGGAACGGCCTCGTGCAGCGCCGTCGCCTCGGGGGTCTCGCCGAACGGGTTCTGGCGCCCCCACACCACCAGCGTCGGCTGGGTGATCCTGGCCAGGTGCTCGGGGCGCAACAGGTTGCGCTGACGGCGCTCCATCTCCTGGAGGGAGAGGAGGTTGTCGACGCCCGCGACGAACTCCGGCGTGTGGTAGATCGCGTGCCGGACCTCGACCAGTTCCTCGGTGGCGGAGGCGTCGTCGGCCATGAGCAGCCGCATCCGCTTGCGGGTGAGCTCGATGTCGTCGGAGGCGACGGCCTGCTGGGTGCTGGTCCGGATGCGGTCCATCACCTCGGGGTTGGCCACCGTGCCGCCGGAGCACAGGAGTTGGAGGCTGCGCACCCGCTCGGGGTGCTCGATGGCGGCGCGGGCGCCGACCCAGCCGCCCAGCGACTCACCGACGATGTGGACGCTGTCGACACCGACGGCGTCCAGGTAGTCGAGCAGATGGGCGACGTAGTCGGCGATCTCGTACGGCCTGTCGGGCTTGCCGGTGTAGCCGTGGCCGAGCATGTCGATGGCGTGCAGGTCGTAGGCGGCGTGCGCGGTGATGTTGCGCGCGAAGGCCTCCAGGTGACCGCTGGTGCCGTGCAGGAAGACGACGGCCTGGCCGGTCGGGTCACCGGCGCGCAGGGTGCGGGTGCGGACTCCGGCGGCGTCGACGTACTCGACACGGAAAGGGGTGGGGCTGATCTCCGTCCAGATGGACATGTGCTGGGCTCCGTAAGGCAGTTGGGGAGGTGGGGAGGGGAAGGTTCAGCTCAAGGAGCCGAGGAAGCCGCTGACCACCGAGTGGTACGCCTCGGGACGCTCCTCCTCGAGGTGGTGGGAGGTGTGGTCCATCACGTGGAGGTTCCCGTTCGGCACCATGCGGGCCAGCATCAGCGGGTAGTCCGGAGTGAGGAACGCGTCCTGCATGCCCCACATGAACAGCGTGGGAGCCTGGATCTGCCCCAGTTCCTCGGTGAGGTCCTGCCAGTCGCCGCGCGGCGAGTCGGACATGGCCGCCAGCGCGCGCTCCTCCTCGTCGAGGCTCTGCTCGTAGCGCAGCGTCAGCGTCTCCTCGGGGAGCTTCGCGCCGTCGTACCACTCCAGCTTCGTGATGAGGTCCCGCATCTTCTCGCGGGTCGGGCCCTCGCCGCCGTAGTAGATGTCGCGGGCCGTGCGGCCGCGGTGCCCGTTCTCGGGGAGCGGGGCGAGCGGCCCGTAGAAGACGGGCATGCTGCCGGTGATCACGAGGGACCGGACGCGGTCCGGGTACTTCGCGGCGAGGTTGAGGGCGATGGTGCCGCCCCACGAACTGCACACGAAGTCAGCGCGGTCGACGCCGAGCGTGTCCAGCAGGCCGACGGTCTTCGCCGCGTGGTGGTCCCACATCGGGCCCTCGATGGGGGACTTCTCCGACTTGCCGTACTGCTGGATGTCGACGAGCAGACAGCGCCGGTCGGCCGCGAACAGGTGCGCGACGGGCCCGAAGTCGCTCCACGCGGTGCAGCCGGGGCCGCCACCGTGCAGGAACACGGTGTCGGGCCCCGAGCCGAGGTCGTGGTAGTGGTAGCGGATGCCCGCGCCGTCCGCGTAGTGGCTCTCCGGTGCTGGTGACATGTGCGTCCTTCCGTAGGAATGCAGGAGGTACGTTGTCGAGCCCATCACCGGGCCGGGCGCGAGCCCAGCGCCTCGGTCCGTTCAGCGAACCGCTCCCGCTGGGCGACGCGGGCGGCGCTCACTGCGCGGTGTAGCCGCCGTCCACGTGCAGCACCGCGCCGGTGGTGTAGGACGCGCCGGCGGCGAGCAGCGGCAGCACCGCGTGCGCGATGTCCTGGGGTGTGCCCCAGCGGCCCAGCGGCACCTTGGCGGTGAAGGCGGCCTGGGCGGCGGCGTCGGTGGTGGTGTCGCTCTCGTTCATGGGAGTGCGCACGGGGCCGGGCGCGACACAGTTCACGGTGACGCCGGTCCCGGCGACCTCCAGAGCCGCCGACCTGGTGAGCGCGGCGACCGCGCCCTTGGTGGCGGCGTAACCGCCCCGTTCGGGGGCGCCCGTCGAGCCGAGCACGGAGCCGATCGTGACGATGCGGCCGTGCCCGGCGTCGAGCATGCCGGGCAGGACGGCGCGCATCGCCAGCCAGGTTCCGATGACGTTGGTGTCGAGGGCGGCGCGGAAGTCGTCGGGCGTGAGGTCGAGCACCGAGCCGCGGGCCAACTGGCCCGCCGCCGTCACCAGACCGGTGACGGGGCCCCAGAGTTCGGCGGCCCGGCTCACGACCGCGGCCAGCGCGTCGGGGTCGGTGGTGTCGGCGACCAGCGCCAACTGGCCTTCTCCCGCGCTGTGTTGGAGCTGCTTCTCCGCCGCGCGGCAGCGGTCCTCGGCACGCCCGGTGACCACGACGGGGCGCCCGGCACGGGCCACCGCCTCCGCGACGGCCAGCCCGATCCCGCTGGTGCCGCCTGTGACGAGCACGGGCCCGTTCTGCGCGGCTTCGTCGGTGTGCTGTGTGGTGGTGTGCTCTGGAGAATTCATGCGCCGAGCATGCGGACCGTACGCGAACACGCCAACGCGGATGGTCCGGTCACCGGAACCGGGCCATCCGCGTCGGCACGGTCTCACCGTCCGGTGAACAGCGGCGCCCGCTTCTCCAGGAACGCTTGCAGCCCCTCGGCCGCGTCGGATGTCCCGGTCAGCTCGGCGACGCCCTTCGCCTCGCGCTCCAGGGCCTGTTCCACGGGCAGCCCGTACCCCTCGTCGACGACGCGCTTGAGCAGGCCGATCGCGGCCGTCGGCTTCTCGGCGAGGCGCCGGGCCCGCTCGGCGACCACCGCGTCGAACTCGGCCGGCTCCACCACCACGTCGACGAGCCCGAGCTCCAGGGCGCGCCGCGGCGTCAGCCCTTCCCCCTCGATCATCAGGCGCTTCGCCAGGTGGGGGCCGACGAGCCGGGGGAGCCGCTGACTGCCACCGGCCCCCGGGAACAGGCCGAGTCGCATCTCCGGGAACCCGAACGTGGCTTCCTCCGAGAGGATCCGCAGGTCGCAGGCGAGCGACAACTCCGCGCCGCCGCCCAGCGCGTGGCCGTTCATCGCCGCGACGACCGGCTTGGGCGCCTGCTCGATCACCCGCTGGACCTCGATCCAGCGGCGCATCCTCGCCTGGTTGTCCGCCGACAGGTCCCGCATGACGGCGATGTCGGCGCCGGCGATGAAGAACCGGCCGGTACCGGTGACGACGATGCAGCGCACCTCCGGATCGGCGGCCAGCGACGGCAGCACCGCGAGGAACTCCTCGACCATCGCCGGGTTCACGGCGTTCGCCTTGGGCCGGTCCACGCGGACTGTGGCCACGGCGCCGTCACGCGTCACGTGCAGGACGTAGGGCTGGTCCTGGCTCACCTGGTCTCCCTCGCTCTCCCGGTTCACCTGGGTCATCTTCGCCTCGCTCATTCGGTCACTCCCTCGGCGGTCAGTGCCGTCAGCTGTTCATCGGTCAGGCCCAGAAGCTCGCGCAGCACCTCACCCGTGTGCTGGCCGAGGAGCGGGGCGGGCCGGTCCAGTCCGCCGGGCGTCGCGGCCAGGCGCGCGACGATTCCCTCGTGCGGAACCGGCCCGGTGAGCGGATGGTCCAGCACGGTGTAGAAGCCGCGGGCGGCGAGCTGCTCGTCGGCCTCGACCAGGTCCTGTCCCGTCGCCACGACCGCCGCCGGTACCCCCTCGGCCTGGAGCAGCTCGGCCAGCTTGTGGCCGTCCTGCCCGCGCGTCCAGGCGGCGAGGGCGGCGTCGATCTCGTCTTCGTGCTCCCGCCGTGATGCCAAGTCGCCCTCGGAGGAGGGGAGTTCGGCGAGGCGCGTCAGGGCGTGCCACTGCCCTTCGTCCGTCACCGACACCGCCAGCCACCGGTCCACTCCGGCGACCGGGTACACGCCGTGGGGCACGGCGTGCGGTGACCGGTTCGGATGCTCCGCCGTCCGGGGATCGGGGGCGTCGGCACCGAGGACGGGCTCCAGGGCCGCCGGGCCCATCGTCGCGGCCATCGCCTCCAGTTGGGACAGGTCCACATGACCACCACGTCCCCGCGCCAGCAGGTCGAGCGTGGCGAGCACCGCGGAGTTGGCCGCGATCATGTCGCCGAGCCCGAAGGTCAGTCCCTGCGGCGGGCCGCCCGGGTCGCGGGTCTCGTAGGACAGGCCGGACATCGCGGCGAGCGTGTCGGCGAAGGTCACGGCCTCGCGCCAGGGCCCGGTCTGCCCCACCCCCGCCATCGACACCAGGACGACGTCCGGGTTCAGCTCACGGAGCGAGGCGTAGTCCATGCCCCACCGGGCCAGCACACCCGGGCTGAAGTTCTCCACGACGACGTCGCAGTGCGGGACCAGCTCGCGCAGCAGCCGCCGGCCCTCCTCGGTCCGCAGATTGAGGGCGACGCTGCGCTTGTTGCGGTTGAAGTTGATGAAGTAGCCGCTGTCGTCGGGATCGGAGCCCGGCCGCAGATGCATCGAGGGCGCGAAACGTGTGGGGTCCTGGCGGTGCCGGGACTCGACCTTGACGATGTCCGCGCCGTGCTCCCCGAACTGCTTGGTCACGTACGGGCCGGCGAGCACCCAGGTCAGGTCGAGGACCCGGACGCCCTCCATGGCCCGGGTCCTGGACTGCTCCCGCTGCCGGTGCTCCCGGGCGGGGTGGTGCCACGGAGCGTCGCCGTCCGCCTCGTGGAGCGCGGGCAGGGCGACCGGGCGGGGGAGTGCCGCCCACGGGAAGCCGACGTTCTCGACGCCGCCGTCCGGCAGCCCTTCGCCGGTGACGGTGACCAGGGACTCGCGGTCGCGCAGCTGCGGATGGGCGGTCAGCCGCTCGGGCGGCACGACCTCGGCCCACGGCAGGGCGCGCCGCCGCGCCTCCTCGGCGATGCCGGCGGCCGACTGCCCCTGCGCGAACCGCCGGACGATCTCGTCGACATGGGGGCGCTCGCGCCACCGGAACGCGGCGTCCTGCCAGCGCTCGTCGAGCAGGTCACCGGCCTCGCCGCGCTCCGCCATCCACGCCAGCAGATCGGTCCACATCCGGGGGCTGCCGGAGTAGCCCCCGGCCACATACCCGTCCGCCGTTTCGAAGATCTGATGCGCGACGTGCTCGTACACCCCTCCGCTGCGTACGGGGAAACGTCCCGCGTGGATCCAGGCGACGGCGGCCGTCTCCAGCGTGGCGGCGACGGCCTCCTGCGCGGAGATGTCGACGAGCTGAGGGCTCCCCGACACGACGGCGAGCAGCGCCCCGATCGCCGCGTGGGCCCCCGCGATCTGGAACGCCTGCTCGCGCGGCGGCGGCGTGGGCTGTCCGTCGGGGCGCCCGCCCAGCCAGGTCATGCCACCCGCCGACGCCAGGACCAGATCGTCGACCGCCCAGTCGCGGCGCGGCCCGGTCAGACCGAACGGCGTCACCACCACATGGACCGCGTGCGGCCAGCGGGACGAGCCGTCCTCACGCAGGCCGCGCAGGCGTGCCCGCGGTCCGCTCTCCAGTACGACATCGGCCCCCGCCGCCAGGGCGTCGAGCTCCGCCATGTCGCGCACCGGCGTCCAGCGCTTGCCCGCGTGCCAGTGCGCGCGGGCCGCCGGACCGAGACCGGCACCCGACTCGGTCCGTACGACATCGGCGCCGATCCCCACCAGCAACCGGGCACCCTGGAAGGCGAGTTCATCGGTCAGGTCGAGCACGCGCAGCGGCGTCGGGTCCGGATCTGTTCGCACCACGGCTCCTCCCCTCACATGTCCGCAGCCTTTGCGGCACCCTACGATCACCGGGGGAGGGGAGGCGGGCCACCGGTGCGTTCTGCTGGCCGGACCGGGACCGCCGCGGGGCGTGCTCAGCCCGCGACGACACGCACGGCGGTCGGCTTCCGTTTCGGTGCGCGCACCGCGCGAGCCGGGTCGTACGACGCCTTCTGCGCCACACCGCGCGCGATTCTCTCGGCCGTGTCCTGCACGATCGAGAGATGCCGCTCCACCGACACCTGTGCGACGGGGCCGGTGACCGAGAGCGCCGCGTACGTCGTCCCGGACAGAGCCACGGGCACGGCGAGGCTGGCGTCCCCGATCCTGACACCCTCGAGCTCCAGCGCGTACCTCTGACGTGCCGCCCTGGACAGCCGCTGGGCCAGGACCTGCGGGTCCGTGACGGAGCGCGCGGTCATCGCGGGCAGCCCCCTGTCGACGAGCGCCGCCACCCGCTCGGGTCCGTCCGGGACCAGAGCGAGCAGCAGCTGACCGGTCGCCGTGCAGGAGGCGGGCAGCCGGCCGCCGACGTAGGAGTGGGTGAGCACATTGGCCTCACCGGCGATCTTCTCCAGGAACAGGACGTGGGTCCCCTCGAGAACCGAGAGGTGCACGGCCGTACGGGTCCGTGTGAACAGGTCGGTCATCAGCGGCCGCGCGACGGTGCGCAGCACGGCGGAAGCGGGCACCCGTTGCCCGAGGTGGAAGAGCCTGATGCCGAGCTCGTACGCCTCGCCGTGCCGGTCGAGCAGTCCCCACCGCACCAGTTCCTGGGCGAGACGGTACGCCGACGCCTTGGGCACGCCCGACCGGCGGCTCAGTTCGCTCAGCCGCAGCCGGTCCGCACCCGACTCGAACGCGGCGAGCAGCAGCTGCGCCTTGCCCAGTACGGAATTGGGCAGCAGGACATCCTCTTCCGCGGACGAACCCATTGGCGTCCCCTCACTTCGTCTCATGGCGACACAGGCCATTTGAAGTGCAACAACGCCATGTTGCCTAGAGGGTCGAGGGTGTAAAAATCAGGCGACAGGTGCGCCGACGGTGTCCTTGCGTGCCTGGTCGGCCGGGTGCTCGGGGCCCTGCGGGGCCTGTGCGAAGAAGACCAGGGCCACCAGCGTGACGGCGGCCATCCCCATGGTGAGCAGCGCGACCGGCAGGAAATGTCCCGTGGCCGCCAGCAGTGCCGCCGCCGCGACCGGTGACAGACCGCCGGCGATCGCCGACGACAGCTCGTGGCCCAGCGCCATCCCGGAGTAGCGGGTGCTGGTGCTGAACAGCTCGGAGAAGTAGGAGGGCTGGACCCCGATCATCGCGGCGATGGCGATGTGCCCGACGATGAACGCCACCCACACCGCGGCGGGATGTCCCGTGTCCATGAGCAGGAAGAACGGCACCGCCCACAGCAGCATGCCGATCGCCCCGCCCAGATAGACCGGCCGCCTGCCCACCCTGTCGGACAGCCGGCCGAAGACCACCATCATCACCGAGTCCACCAGCATCCCGACGATCCCGGCCCACAGCAGCACGTTCGAGGAGATCCCCACGTACGCCCCGTACACGAGGGAGAAGGACATGAAGACGTAGCTGGCGCCGCTGTCGGCGAAGCGCAGGGCCATCGCGAACAGCAGCTGCCGCGGATGACGGCGCAGCACTTCCCGCAGGGGCGAGCGCTCCGGGGCCTCGGCCTTCGCGGAGTCGGCCTCGAAGCTGTCCGTCTCGCCGAGATTGCGGCGGATGTAGAGGCCCACCATGAAGATCACCACGCTGGCCAGGAACGGGAGCCGCCAGCCCCAGGCGAGGAAGCCGTCCCCGGACACCTGCTCGGCCGCCCACAGCGCCAGCGACGACAGGACGAAGCCCAGCCCCATGCCGCAGGAGCTGAACGAGGCGAGGAAGCCCCGCCGTTCGGCCGGGACGTTCTCGGTGATGATGAGGACGCCGCCGCCCCACTCGCCGCCGGCCGCCGCGCCCTGCAGAACCCGCAGCAGAACCAGGAGCAGCGGCGAGAGCAGACCGGCCGTGGAGTACGAGGGCAGCAGCCCCATGCAGAAGGTGGCGCCGCCCATCAGGGCCAGCGTCCCCATGAGGGCGGCCTTGCGCCCCCGCCGGTCACCGATGTGCCCGAAGATCAGGCCTCCGATGGGCCGGGCTGCGAACCCCACGGCGTGCCCGGCCAGTGCGGCGATCGTGCCGAGCAGCGGATTCTCGCCGGAGGGGAAGAAGACCTTGCCGAGAACCAGTGCGGCAGCGGTGGTGTAGAGGAAGAAGTCGTACCACTCCATCATGTTGCCGGCGACGGACGCGATGACCACGCGCCGCGTCGCGGCAGCGTCCTCGGTCGTGGACTTGCGGGGCATACGTGCTCCTTGCCGTTCGAGCGTGAGATCGGTGGAGCGTACGAACGGCGTGAAGGCGCCTCAATCGTGCCGGTCCGCCAGGCGGGACACCGCGCTTTCCGCCGACCTCCCGGGGTGCCAGGTTTCCGCCACCTCGACCGCACTTCGACCCGGAGGTCGTATCCGATGTTCCGTCATCACCGCGCGGGTGGGCGCCCGGCAGCCGCCCTGCTCACCCTGCTCGCGCTCCTGCTCGCCACCGCCTGCGGGGCCACCGACTCGACGGGTTCCGCGGGCGGCACGAGCCCGACCGTACGGATCGCGCTGGGCGTCGACGCCTCGTACGCACCGCTGTACCTCGCCGCCGAGCGCGGCATGTTCGAGAAGGCCGGCCTCGACGTCCGGTTGATGAAGGTGGAGGGCGGCCCGGCCGCGGCCCAGGCTGTCACGGCCGGCACCGCGCAGATGTCCGCCAACGCCGACTCCACCGCACTTCCGCAGATGGTGAGCGATCCCGCGCTGCGGGCCCTGGGCGTGTTCCAGTCCTCGGGCCGCCTCCTCAAGGTCGTCCTGCGCGAGGGCATCACCTCACCGCGGCAGATCGAGACGATGGGGTCGATCCAGGGCATCGGCCTGTACGCCACTCACCAGTACCTCCAGCACCACGGCATCGACCCGGACTCCGTGAAGATCCAGCAGAGTTCGCCGCAGGAGATCCCCACGATGCTCCAGCGCGGCGACATCGACGGCTACATCCTCTTCGACCCCTGGGTGACGAAGGGCGTCGAGGCGGGCGGTCGCATCGCCGGTACCACCGGCGATTTCGGAGTCACGTACCGGCAGTGGCTGCTCGCCGACCAGAAGTGGCTGAAGGGGCATGAGGACCTCGCCGGGAAGGTGTTCAAGGTGGTCGCCGAGGCCGACCGGCTGGTGACCGAGGACCCGCACGCGGCTGCCCTCGCATCGCGTGAGCAGGCCGAGCTGCCGGTGGCCGGAACGCGGAAGGCCATCGGCGAGATCTCCTTCACCTCCCGCGCCCTGACGGCGGCCGATGTCACCTCCTCGCGCAGAATCGTGGACTTCCTCCTCGCGGAGAAGCTCATCAAGAGCGCCCCCGACTACGACGCGGTGCTGCTGCGCGGCTGGTACGACCGGCACGCCACGTGACCTCTCGCGACGAACCGCGCCCTGGCCGTCTCACTGAGCGGACCGCCGCGCATGTGCCCGCCCTCCCGGCGGCAGTACCGTTCGCCGACTCGCGGCCCCGCACCCCGATCTCCCGCCGAAAAGCGCCCCTTTCCGAGGTGACCATGCACACAGCGTCCCGCCCGACATCCCGCTCGATCCGTCGCATCGCCGGCACCTTCCTCTGCACCACCGCACTGACTTCGGTGACCGCCTGCGGGGCGGGCACCACCGACTCCGGGGCCGGCTCCGGCGGCGGGGCGGATGATCCCCACATCCGGATCGCCGTCGGTGTCGACGCCGGGTACGCGCCGTTCTTCGTGGCCGACGCCGAGGGGCTGTGGGCCAAACACGGGGTCGACGTCGACCTCGTGCAGTTCGCCAAGGGCGGGGAAGGCGTCGACGCGCTCAACGCCGGACAGGTCCAGATGGCGGGGAACTCCGACGTCACCACCATCGGCCTGCTCGCACAGAACCCGGACCTGCGGTCGCTCCTCGTGTACGAGCAGTCCGGTCGCTACCTCAAAGTCGTCGTGAGGGCCGGGGTGAAGTCCCCCGACAAGATCCGGAAGATGGCCGTGGTCCCTGGCCTGTCCGAGCTGGCGACCACGCGGTTCCTCGAGTCGAAGGGCATCAAGCCCGACGCGGTCGAGCTCGTCGTGGCCGACCCGGCCGAGATCCCGGCCCTCACCGACAAGGGCGACGTGGACGCGTACGTCCTGTGGGAGCCGTGGCCGTCCAAGGGGAAGGCACTCGGCGAGCGGATCCTGGAGTCCACGGGCGACTACGGATTCAGCTACCAGCACTGGCTCCTCTCGACCTCGCCCTGGCTCAAGGACCACAAGAGCACCGCCGTCAAGGTGGCCGCGGCCCTCGAAGAAGCGGCCGAGAAGACCGAGAGCGATCCGCGGTCCGCGGCGCAGGCCACCAAGGACGCAGCGAAGATCCCCACCGACCAGACGATGAAGGCGGTGAAGGACATCGACTTCGGCGTCCGCGACTTCACCGACAAGGACCTGAAGGGCTACGACGACACAGCCGACTTCTACCTGAGCACCGGCAAGGTCAAGGCGCGCCCCGACGTGTCCCGCACCGTCCAGCGCGGCTGGCTGCCCGAGAACACGAAGGGGTCCTGATGACCAAGGGGATCGAGAAAGAGACGGCAGTGGGGGAGGGGGCCGCGGCGGCGGTCACCGTGAAGGCATCCCGTACCCCGGTGCGGGCGACGGCCGGACGGGGCGCCGCCCTGCGCGTCGAAGGCGCGGGCATCTCGTTCGGTGAGTTCCGGGCCGTCCAGGGCATCGACCTGGACATCCCGGCCGGGGAGTTCCTCTGTCTCCTCGGACCGAGCGGCTGCGGCAAGTCCACGCTGCTGTCGGCGATGGCGGGATTCATCCAGGTCAGCGAAGGGTCCCTCACCGCGGACGGCGTCGCCGTCCGCGGCCCCGGCCCCGAACTCGGCATGGTCTTCCAGAGCAGTGAGGCCCTCTTCGACTGGATGACGGTGCAGCAGAACGTCACCTTCGGACCCCGTATGCGCGGCCGTTCCCGCGCCGAGCAGAACCGGGTGGCCGACGAGTTCCTCGGCCTGGTCGGCCTGCGGCACTGCGCGGACCGCTACCCCGGCCGGCTCAGCGGCGGCATGCGCCAGCGCGTCCAGATCGCCCGGGTCCTGGCCAACGAACCGGGCGTCGTCCTCATGGACGAGCCCTTCGGCGCGCTCGACGCGCAGACCCGGCAGGTGCTCCAGCAGGAGACGGCCCGCATCTGGAGCGCGTCCGGTTGCACCGTCGTCTTCGTCACGCACGACATCGACGAGGCGATCCTGCTCGCCGACCGGATCGCCGTGATGACGGCGGGCCCCGCCGCGTCGATCAAGTCCCTGTACACGGTCGACCTGCCGCGCCCCCGCGACGAGTCCGACCCGGCCGCCCTGCGCCTGCGCAGCCGGCTGCGCGAGGACATCGGAGAAGAGGTGCGCAAGGCCATGCGCGATCAAGGACTCGACGACCGGGCCGACCGAGAGGCGAAGGGAGCATGACGATCACCACGACCGAGGCCCCGACCCCAACCCGCGCCCGCCCGCGCCGCACCCGAGGCAAAGGCGGCGGACAAGCGCTGCGTACCATCGGCCTCTACGTCTTCGCCGTCCTCGTCGGCCTGGGCGCCTGGCAACTCCTGGCCATGAAGTACGGGCCGTCCTTGGTCGCCTCCCCGAGTGAGACCCTGTCGGCCGCCCGTGAACTGGCGTCCGACGGCACGCTGGGCAACTCGGTCGTCGCCTCCAGCCGCCGCATTCTGATCGGCTGGGGCCTGGGCGTCCTGGTGGGCGCCCCGGTCGGCCTGCTCATCGGGCAGATCAGGATCGTCCGCCTGCTCCTGGAGCCGTACACCGAGTTCTTCCGCTTCATCCCGCCGGTCGCCTTCGTGACCCTGGCGGTGGTGTGGCTGGGCATCGGTGAGAGTTCGAAGGTGGTCCTGATCTTCTACACGGCCGTCTTCATCGTCACGCTCAACACCAGCGCGGGCGTCATGGCCGTCAACGAGTCCAAGCTTCGGGCGGCGGCCAGCCTCGGAGCGAGCCGCCGGCAGATCCTCCAGCGCGTCGTGCTGCCCTCCACCGTCCCGTACATCCTCACGGGCGCTCGCCTCGCCATGGGGAACAGCTTCCTGACGATCGTCTCCGCCGAGATCGTCGCCGCCCAGGTGGGCCTCGGCTCCCTGATCTGGACCTCCCGCAACTACGGCCGCATCGACTGGGTCTTCGTCGGCATCATCACCCTCGGGATCCTGGGCCTGGTCTACGACCGGATCCTCCGCCTGATCGCGATGCGTGTACTGCACAAGTACGGAGCTAAGGTGTAAACGGACCGCAATGATCAACGGGGGTCGGCGCACTGTCCAACGGGGGAAGAACGGAGATCACAGCACGTGAGCACCAACTCGTCCACCTCGCGCGCCCTCTTCCTGGAGAAGTTCGGCACGCTGCCGCGTCTCGGGGAGCGGGCCGTGCCCGAGCCGCGCCCCGGGCACACCCTCGTCCGGGTGGCGGCCGCCACCGCCGCCCATCTGGACCTGAACATCCTCGACGGCCAGTTCGGCATCCTGCCCGAGCTCCCGTTCATCCCCGGCACCCAGGGCAGCGGCTACGTGGTCGCCTCGGACACCCACCCCGAGGGTGCCCTGGTCCGGCTGCGCGGCGAAGGCCTCGGCCTCAGCCGCGACGGCGCCTGGGCCGAGCACGTGCTCGTCCCGGACACCGCCGCGGAGCTCATGCCCGACGGCACCGACCCCGCCCTGGCCTGCATCTACTTCTCCCCGGTCGGCACCGCCTGGGCGACCGTCCACGCGATCGCCCAGGTGCGGCCGGGGGAGCGGGTCCTGGTCACCGGCGCGTCCGGAGCGGTCGGCGCCATGGCCGTGCAGCTCGCGGCGCGCGCCGGCGCGGAGGTCATCGGCGCGGTCGGCCGCCCGGCGAAGCTCCCGCACGTGCCCGACGCCGCCAAGGCGCTGCTCGCCTCCGACCTCTCCGTGGAAGCGATCGGCGGCAAGGCCGACGTACTGATCGACACGGTCGGCGGCCAGATCCTGCGGGACGCCCTCACCCTGGTCCGCCCGCGCGGCCGGGCCGCGCTCCTCGGCTACACGGCCGGCCGCGAACTCACCCTCGACCTCGCGGACTTCTTCCTCGCCGACGTCTCGCTCCTCCCGGTCAACATGATCTCCCGCAGCCCGGAGGTCGCCCCCGAGGTGCTGCGCCTGCTGCCCGACCTGTCCTCCGGCGCCCTGTCGCTCCCGTACGAGAGCTACCGGATGGACGCGCTCGGTGAGGCCGTGGAGCGGCTGCGCACGGGGCAGGCGGTGGGCAAGATCGTGCTCGACATGGAGCGCAGCGGCAACTGAGCGACGGATACACAAAGGGCCCCCTCCGGCAGGAGGGGGCCCTTCACGCCCGCCGGGTCAGGACTGCGAAACGCCCGCCTGCGCGGCGAGTTGGTCCGGATTCACAGGAAGCCAGTCGTAGTCGATCGAGTTCCAGAAGGCGCACTGGCGGCGCGCCTCGTACACGCCGGTCCTCAGCGCCCGGCTCTCACCGCCCGGCAGCAGGGACATGAACGTCCCGGCCCGGTACGCGGGCCACGCGGCGAGCCCTGGGGCGGCGGGGTTCCCGTGCTTCACGAACGAACCCCAGTAGCGCACCATCTCGCCCGACAGCCGCTGCTGCTCGGGCGACAGCAGCGCCGAGGTCGCCGAGGGCAACAGGTACGGCATCTCGCTGGCATGCGAGGCGCCCGCGTCGAAGCCGGTCGAGGGCCGGCCGGTGGGCGGATGCGGGTCGTTGAACTCGTAGTAGAACGTGCGCGGTTGGCGCTTCGCGTACCGGGCCGTCAGGTTCTGGTACTGGCAGCCCCCGAGACCGAAGAAGGTGCTGCTGTCGCCCCACAGCGCGCCGAAGGCGTACGCCCCGGTGTAGGAGTCGCCGTAAGCGCTGAACGGATAGTGCGCGAGGACGGCGTCGGCCTCGTCCCCGAACTCGATGCGGACCGCCTTCTCGTACTGGTCCTTCGTCGCGTTCGCGAACGGCCGCGCCCAGCTGCGTACCTCGTCACGCGTGTGGCCGATGAGGAGGGGGACGTTCGCGGTCCGTCCGGTGCGTACGGCCTCCAGCGGAGGGACGGGCAGTTCGGGAACCCCGGACGTGGGCAGCGGACCGCTCACGATGCCGCCGATGAAGTCCTTCGCCGCGGCCTGCAACGCACTGGTGGGCTTGGCCCGCAAGCAGGCCAGGTCGGCCGAGGCGGCGGAGCAGCCGGCGGCCGTCGCGTACTTCTCCCCGCGGGCGACGGCCTGCTCGACCGAGTAGCTCGGGCAGCCACCGCTCTGGATGATCGCGCCCGAGAAGAGCCCGCGTGCCGGGGGTGATGCGAGGAGCGCGCAGACCGAATGGCCGCCGGCCGACTCCCCGGCGACGGTGACCCGGTTCGCGTCCCCGCCGAACGCGCCGATGTTGCGCCGGGTCCAGCGCAGCGCCGCCTCCTGGTCGAGCAGACCGTAGTTGCCCGCGCCCTGCTTGCTCAGGCCGGGCAGGTCGAGGAAGCCGAACACACCGAGGCGGTAGTTGATCGTGACGACCACGACGTTGTTGGTCCTGGCGATCAGTGAGCCGTCCTGCGTGTCCCCGGAACCGGTGGAGAAGCCGCCGCCGTGGATCCAGAACATCACCGGCAGCGGCCTGTCGGTCCGGTCGGCGGGCGTGTAGACGTTCAGGTACAGGCAGTCCTCGCTCATTCCCGGGCCCGTGCCGGCGCCGTTCTGCGGACAGCGAGGCCCGGGGGAGGTGGCCGGCCGGGTGACCGGCCACGCTGCGGCGGGTGCCGGCGGCTGCCAGCGTCGGGTGCCGACGGGCGGAGCCGCGTACGGGATGCCGGAGAAGCGGTCGACGTCGTCGGCCGAGGCTCCCGCGACCAGGCCCTTGTCGGTGGAGACCGTCAAGGGCCTGGGGGCGGCCGACGACGGCACGGCCGATACGAGGGTCAGCAGGAAGAGGAGGCTCGCCAGACAGGCGAGTCTTTGTCGGACAGTGGATCGCATGGGGCCTCCTGAGAGGTGGGAGCGATGGAGGGAGTCATGCTCTGCCCCGGGTGGCAGGCGTGCGACGTCCGCGTTCCGTTCCTCGGACCCGTGCGTGTGCAACAGCCCTTTCCCGCAACCTGGTTGAGGTGATCAACGCTTGCGTACGGCGCCCAGCTGGGGGCGGTCGAGACCGGGATCGGTGAAGCCGCGCGCGACGGCGTGCAGTACGCGGGCCATCGCCTGGGCCGCGGGCGTGGTGGCGCGCCGGGCCGGCGTGGCCAGGAGGACGCGACGGACCGGCGGCGCGGTGTCGGACAGCTCGGCGGGGTCGTCGTGGCTGTCGCGCGCGTCGGGGGCGAGGGAGAGAAGGCGTACGTCACTGCGCCGGTTGGTCAGCGCCAGCCGGGGCGCGAGTGCCAGGCCGAGGCCGGCGGCGACCATGGCCTGCGCCTCCTGGTAGTCGTGGGAGGCGTACGCGATGCGTGGCTCGAAGCCCGCCTGACGGCAGGCGCGCCGGAGCACGTCCGCGACCGGGTGGTTCTCGGCGCGGATGATCCACTCCTGGTCCGCGAGGTCGGACAGCCGTACGTGCTCGGAGTCGACCAGCGGAGAGCCCGCCGGTACGACCAGAACCGTGGGGTCCTCCAGGAGGGGCGTGAGGACCAACTGGTGGTCATCGACCCGGTTCCAGTCGTAGTCCCACAGCAGTGACAGCTCCACCTCGCCGGTGTGCAGCATCTCCCGCAGTTCGGCCAGTACCCCGGCCCGTACGACCGTGCGTACCTGCGGGTGGGCCCGGCGGAACCGGGTCAGGGCCAGCGGGAGCAGGGAGGCGCTGGCGGTGGGGAAGGAGCCGAGGGTCACCACCCCCCGGTGCAGATGGCCGAACGCCTCCAAGTCGGCTTCCGCCGCCTGGAGTTCGCGGCGGATGGCACGCCCCCGCTCGGCGAGGGCGGCGCCCGCCGCGGTCGTGCGCACCCCGCGCGGCAGCCTTTCGATCAAGGGTTGCCCGGCCTCCCGCTCCAGCAGGGACATCTGCTGGGAAGCGGCGGACGTGGTCATGGACAGTGCCTCGGCGGCGGCCGTGAGCGAGCCGCGCTCGGCGACCTCGGCGAGCAACAGGAGTCGACGTACATGGAGCATGAGACGACTTTAGAGCAGCTAAACCCTCATCAAGGAATGAGACATTGTGCTCAAGCCGAGAGCTCTGCGAGAGTCAGCGCAACGCAGCGGCCCCGCACGCGCTGCGCGAAGAGAAAGACGCTCTGACATGCACGTTCCCGCAACCCTGGTGCGCGGTGGGACCAGCAAGTGCTGGCTCTTCCCGCAGGTGCACATGCCCATCGAACGCGACCGGATCGAGCGCGTTCTCGTCGATGCCTACGGCGCGGCGGATCCCGTTCAGCTCGACGGCGTCGGTGGTGCCACGCCGACCACGTCCAAGGCGGCCGTGGTCGGCGCGAGCGCCCACGACGGCGTCGACGTCGACTACCTCTTCGCCCAGGTCGGCATCGGCACCGGCACGGTCGAATGGGGCAGCAACTGCGGCAACTGCGCGACCGCCATCGCCCTGTACGCCGTGACCGAGGGCCTGGTGCCCCTCAACGGCGACCGCACCTCCGTGGTCATGCGCAACATCAACACGGGCGCCGTCCTCGAGGCCGAGGTGGACACCCCGGGCGGCCGGGTCCAGGAGTTCGGCGACCGTACGGTCCCGGGCACGCTGGCCGGGGGCGTACCGGTCGGGCTCGCCTTCCGTGACCCCGCGGGCGCCACGACGGGCCACCTCCTGCCGACCGGCTCGCCGCTCGACGAACTGCCCGTCGGCGAGCGGTCGTTGGCCGTGAGCATGGTGGACGCCGGCGCTCCGGTGGTCCTCGTGGACGCGCTCAGGGCCGAGCGGACCGGGGCCGAGACACTGGAGCGGATGCGCGCCCAGGTGCCCTGGCTGCGCGCGGCCCGCCACGCCGCCGCGGTCCGCATGGGCCTGACCGAGCCCGGAGCCGTGCCCGGTGACGCCGTGCCCAAGGTCGGCCTCGTCGGCCCGCCCGTCGCCTACACCACCACGCTCGGCGAGCACGTCGCCGCGCACGAGTACGACGTATCCGTACGGATGCTGTCGATGAACTCCCCGCACCCGGCCATCGGCCTCACCTCCGCGGTCGCCGTCGCCGCCGCCAACCTCACCGCGGGCACCGTGGTGGCCGCGGCGTCCACCGCCGCCGGGCGCACGGTTCTGCGGATCGGAACCCCGGCGGGCGTCCTGGCCGTGGAGTCCACGGGCAGTGGGCCGGACCGGGTCACCGTCGCCCGGGCGGCGCGTGTGCTGTGCGAGGCCCGCATCCTCGTACGCGATCCCGCCCTGCCGGTCGCAGCCTGACCCCTGCCCTGCCCCGCCCTGCCCGGCTGGACAAACCCCGCAGGACAAACCCCGTAGGACAACCCCGCAGACCAACCCCCGCAGGACAAAGAGGACAATGATGTCTCCTGAGCTGGTCTCCGTCGGCGCGCTGCTCGTCATGTTCGTCGTCGGCACCGTCCTGCCGATCAACATCGGCATCCTGGCCTTCGTCGCTTCGTTCGCGATCGGAACGACCGCACTGAACATGACGGAGGACCAGATCTTCGCGGGCTTCCCCGTGGAGCTCTTCCTCACCATCGTCGGCGTCACGTATCTGTTCGCCGTGGCCCGCCGCAACGGCACGGTCGATCTCCTGGTCGCCGCCGGAGTCCGTCTGGTCCGGGGACGCACCTCACTGATCCCGTGGGTGCTGTTCCTGCTCGCCGGTGTGCTGACGTCGCTGGGCACCTTCACCCCCGCCGCCGTGGCGATCCTGGTGCCCATCGCGATGAACTTCGCCTTCCGCTACGACATCAACCCGCTCATGGCCGGAATGATGGTGATCAGCGGCGCCCACGCGGGGGCCTTCTCGCCCATGGCCGTCTCGGGGGCGCTGGTGCTCGGCATGGTCGACGACACGGATCTCTCCGTCGCGCCCGCGACCCTCTTCCTCGCCAGCTTCGCCGTCAATCTCCTGCTGTCCCTGCTGACCTTCGCCGCCCTGCGGCGCCGCACGATGACGGCGGACCCGACCGCGCGGCCTCGGCGGGAGACGGCCGACGGCGCCACGGACGGGCAGCGGTCCACCTGGCACCAGTGGGCCACGCTCGCCGCGCTCGCGGCCCTGGTGGTGTGTGCTCTCGGCTTCCGGATGCAGATCGGTGTCCTCGCCCTGGCCGCCGGAGCGCTTCTCGCGCTCCTCGACATGAAGCGCCAGGAGAAGGCGGTGGACGGCATCAGCTGGCACACCCTGCTCCTCGTCGGCGGCATGATGACCTACATCGCGATGCTGGAGCACGCCGGGATCATCGAGAAGATCTCCGTGCACGCGGCCGACTTCGGGACCCCGCTCGTCGTCGCCCTGCTCCTCTGCTTCACGGTCGCCGTCACCTCCGCCTTCGCCTCCTCGACGGCGATCCTCACCGCGATCATCCCGATCGCCGTTCCGCTGCTGCTGTCCAGCCACCTCAGCTCGACCGGCCTGATAGCCGCGCTCGCCGTCTCCACCACGATCGTCGACGTCTCACCGTTCTCCACCAACGGGGCGCTGGTGCTGAGCAACGCGCGGGGAGTGGAGCGGCGCGGCTTCTACCGCCAAGTCCTCGGCTACACCTGCGGCATCGTCGCCGCGGGGCCCGTGCTGGCCTGGGGCGCCCTGGTCCTGCCCTGGTCCTGACGCCGGCATGAGGGGCGGGGCCACCGCGGGCAACACCCCTGTCCTGCAACGGCCGTGGCGCCACAAGGACAACCAGCGGTGGACCTTCGCCGGGATCGCCGCCGGAGCCGCCCTCGCGTCATCGTGCTGTGACCCTCCCGACGGCGGGCGGCGCCTCGCGTGCCGACCGCCGTCAGCCGTCCGGCCCGGTCAACGTCCGGTGATGTTCACCTCGCGCCTGAACGCGATGTCGCGGGCGGAAGAGCCGACCAGCACGTCGCGACGGCCGGTGGCGAGGGTCCAGCCGGTCTTGTCGCTCCAGTACCGGAGCTGACGCGGCGCGATGCGCAGGGTGACCCGGCGGCTCCGCCCTGGCTTCACGGTGACCCGCTCGTACGCGGCCAGTGCCTTGGGGGCGAACTGGACGCCGGTGGGTGCCTGTCGGGGGCGGCCGAGATACGCCTGCACCACGTCGGTCCCCTCGGTTCTGCCCGTGTTGGTGACCGTGACGGTGACGTCCAGGCCGCCGTCCCGGGCGCCTGTGACCCGCAGTTCGTCGTGGCGGAACGTGGTGTACGACAGGCCGTACCCGAAGGGGAAGAGCGGCGTCTGCCCGGTGGCGTCGAAGTGGCGATAGCCGATGTTGACGCCTTCGGAGTAGGTGGTCACCCCGTCGACCCCCTTGCTGGACCGCTCCGGGTGGGCGGGGTCGTGGGCGACCTCCTGGGAGAGGTCCTTGGGCCAGGTGAAGGGGAGTCGGCCGCTGGGGTTGACCGTGCCGAGCAGGATGTCCGCGGCCGCGACACCGGCCTGGTCACCGCCGAAGTAGGTGTCCAGGACCGCTTTCACGTCGTCCAGCCAGGGCAGCGCTATCGGCTGGTTGGTCTGTAGCACCACGATGGTGTTCTCGTTGACGGCGGCGATGTCGGCGACGAGCTGGTCCTGGTCGTCCGGGAGCGCGGCCGACAGATCCCCGGACCCGGTGTTCCACACGAAGACCACGGCCGTTCTCGCCTCCCTCGCGGCGGCGACGGCGGCGTCGTGGTTCGCCCTGACCTGCGTCGGGGTGACCCAGTTGAGCCGTATCTGGACGGGAGCCCCGGAGACGTCGGGGGCGGCGGTGACGGACAGCGTGTGCGCCCCGGCCTTCAGGTGCACCTTCGTACGGCCGTTGGCGAGACCGTCCGTGGTCGCGGTGGGCGCGTTGCCGTCGGTGGCGTGCACGACGCCATAGCGGGGCGCGGCGCCGAATCCGGCGCCGACCGTGGTGAGCGTCGTACCGTCGACGACGAGCTTGCCGGTGGCGCCGAGGGCCTGGATGTTGAGCCAGTAGTCGCCCTCCGTGGGGACGGTCAGCGTGCCCGTCCACGTGGCGGCGGTGCCGACGGGCAGGGCGTTGCCGCCCGCGGTGGTGAAGTCGAGAACGCTGTCGGTACGGGTGGCGCCGTCGGTGGTGCGCACCAGGCCCGCCGTGCCGTCGTGGCTGAGCGCGGAGGCCGGCACGGGGGTGCCGGTGAGGTCGTCGCCGACCGCGTAGGTGATCCGGGCGTTCTTGGCGCGGGCGCGCAAGGTGTCCAGGGCACTCGTCTGCTCGCTCAACAGGCCTCCGGCCGCCTCTCCGCCACTGTTGGTGGCGATGGTCTGTCCGGCACCGGGGCCGATGAGGGCGAGCGAGGCCACATCGGAGGCGGTCAGCGGCAGAGCGCCGTTCTTGTTCTTGAGCAGTGTCGCCGACCGCTGTGCGGTCCGGAGCAGGACCTCCTGGTTCCGGGCGGTCTTCAGAGGAGTGACGGTGTGCTTGGAAGCGCCGGTCAGCAGACCGAAACGGTCCATCTGGTACAGGATGCGTCCCACGGCGCGGGTGACGGTCGCCTCCGTCACCGTCCCGTCCGCGAGAGCCGCCTTCATCTTCTCCTTGGAGAAATAGGTGGGGATCGAGGTGCCACTCGGGCCGCCACCGCCCGGCATCTCCAGGTCCAGGCCCGCGTTGATGGACGTGGTGCTGTGGTTGGCGCCCCAGTCCGAGGTCACGAACCCCTTGAACCCGAGTTCCTCACGCAGCACGGTGGTGAGCATGTACGTGTTCTGGCTGGCGTACTCGCCGTTGACCTTGTTGTACGACGACATCACCGAGGTGACCCCGGCCTTGACCGCGGCGTCGAACGGCTGGAGGTACACCTCGTGCAGGGTCTGTGAGTCCACCACCACGTTGTTGCCGCCGTCGTACGCGATGTAATGCTTGACCTGCGCCATGGTGCCCTGGCTCTGGATGCCGGTGATGACCGCCGCACCGGTCCGGGCGGTCAACAGGGGATCCTCGCCGTAGGTGTTGAAGCCCCGGCTCCAACTGGTGTCACGGTCCAGATTGACGAAGGGTTCCAGGACGAGATCCTGTCCCAGCGATCTCGCGTCGCGTCCGATGACCTCGCCGTTCTCCTCGGCGTCCGCGACGCTGAAGGTGGCTGCCAGGGCCATGGTGGACGTCATGCCGGTGGAGTCCCGGCGGGTGATGACTCCGGGCGGACCGTCGCTCAGCCGCAAGGGCGGGATGCCGAGCCGGGGCACACCGGCGAGGTACCCGGCCTCGTACTCGGTGGTCGCGGCAGCCTCCGGCTGCCCCTCGATCATGGACAGTTTCTCGTCGAGCGTCATCCGGGCGAGCAGATGGTCGACCCTGCTGTTCCCGGTCACCCGGGCCACGCCGCTCCGCGCCGCGGCGGGGCCGGCCCCGGCGGCCACACCCGTGGCGGCGGCCGCGGTCGCGACCGCCGCCGTGACGAAACTCCTGCGCGAAATCCTCGATCTCATGCGACACCTCGGCAGTGTTGGGGAGCACAGGGCGAAACGGCTCGGCCTATGCGCGCACGCATGCGGTCATTACCGATTCCCCGTGTTCTCGAGAGATTTTCTCTGCCAATCAATCGAACGTCATTGGCGGGAGGACGGTAGGCGCCAGGTTTCCGGCACGTCAACGCTCCCGACAAGAACAAAAGAGGTGAACGCAACTACCGGCGAGAAAGAGGCAGTTCACGGAGTCGGTGGGGGAGGTTCGCTGTTCCTTCTTGAATTCGGCCGGGATCGGGCCTAATCCCTTCAATGTATGGAACATTGACGGCCGGCGTCCGGCCGCTCTACTTTCATCTCGCGACGGCTCCCGTGCCCGCGCGCCGCTCCGTCATCGGGTGCCGCGCCGGTCGGCGGGGGCGTCCACCCCGTCGTCGGCGGCATCGGGTCCTCGACATCGCGGCCGGGCAACTCGCCGCCCGATCAACGGATCTACGATGTGGCAATGAATCGCGGAACGGCCGCACTGCGCCCGGGTGAGCAAAGCGTTCTTCTCGCCCTGCAGTCACTCGGCAGAGCGAGCAGGCGACAGCTCTCGCTGGTGACGGGGCTGCCCCGCACCACTCTCACGGCCGCCGTCAGCGGTCTGCTCGAGCGCGGGCTGCTGGCCGAGGACGAGGACACGCGCCCCCGCACGGGCGCCGGCCGGCCCGCCACCGTACTGCACATCGCACTCGCCAACCGCACGGTCGCAGTGGTCGAGTTCGGCCATCACACGCAGACGACGACCCTGGTGAGCTATGACGGGCGTGTACTGGGCCGGGCCGACCTGCCGGCCCGAGCCGAACGCTCGATGGCCGCGGTCGTCACGGGCATCGCCGAGAACATCAGGCGCATGTCCGCGACGCCGCCCGACTCGACGGTCGTCGCACTGGGGATGCCGGTGCTCAGCGACGGCCGGGGGCTCCGGCACGCCCGGCCGCACGGGCCTGGCGACCCTTCGCACGCAGCGCCTCTCCCGGCCTGGATCCGCGCCGACCCCGTACCTGCCCTCGAAGCAGCATTCATGACGCCCCTTCAGGTGGCCAACGACGCCAACCTCGCGGCACTCGGCGAAGCCGAGCACGGGGCTGCCCGAGGCGCCCGAGCGGCCGTTTGTCTCAGAGTGCTCGGCGGCTACGGCGCCGGAATCGTGATCAACGGCCGCCTCTACAGCGGCGCCGGAGGAGTCGCCGGCGAACTGGCCCATGTCAGTGTCAGGGAGGACGGCGCCCTGTGCGTGTGCGGCAGCCGCGGCTGCCTCGCCACCACACCTCGCGGCCACCTCGACCACCCGGGCGATCTGACGGCCTTCTTCGACGAGGCCATGGGCATCCATGACGTGCTGGGCCGAGCGGGGCACGATGCGCGGGCTCAGCGCTACCTCATCGACATCGGTCGCACCCTCGCCGAGCCCCTCGCGGGCTTCCTCACCCTGCTCAACCCGGACACCCTCGTCGTCGACGCCGACCTCGGCCAGGGCGCCGCCTTCGTGATCAGCGGGCTGCACGCGGCCCTGCGCCGACGGGTCACGCCCCCCGCCTTCCAGGCTCTTCGTATCGTGCGTGGAGATCTCGCCCGGCACGCCGTCGCCGTGGGCGGTTCGGTGCTCGCCCGCCAGCGCTACGTCGACGCACTGGTGACTCCTCAGCGCAGGCCGGCACCGAGGCAGTCCGCCATCGGCAGGACTGCCCAGGCGCAGCAGAGGAAACGACCGGTCCGTTCAGCGGACTGAGTGCTTTGTGGGAATATCGAGTGTTCGTCACCATGCCGTCCCGGACCCGAATACGGAACCACTGTCGTCGGGGCGCGTGAAATAGACGGCGGATTTCCCTAGGAACTCGTGCTCCGGAATCGCTTTCGCAGGGTCCGCAGAAACTGTTTCTGCTTTGCCGGGTCACTCCTCCACGCCGGCCCCAGCGGTCCGTACTTCAGGATCGGTCACTGGATGGGCGACGACATCGTCATCGACGGCCCGACCGGCGCCGTCCTTCATCTGTCCGAACAGGACGGCGAGGACTCCGGACACGCCGAGATCGTGGGCCGGAGTCTGCACGACTTCCTCGCGATGGTCTCCGTGTGGCTGCTCGGCGCCTTCATGTTCACGGCGACAGGCGACAGCATCGAGACCCGAGAGATCGCCTCACGGGTCAAGGGCCTCCAGTCCACGCTGGACCCGGTCGGCGCCGCGGCCGGCATCTGGGGCATCGCCCTGATGGACCACTGACTCTCCCGCAGGCTGCCGGGGAGCTTTCGCTGTCTCGCCCCGCGTTCTGGTCACGGCCCCGATGGGCACGGCCGGCCGCAGCGGAACAGGGGTTCCAGCGGTACTGCGTCAGTCCGTTCGGTGTCCGTGAGTGTGGCGCCCGCCAGAACCTGGGGTCGGTTCCGTTGGGACGCCGGGGTGGCCCGCCCCGACGTCGGCGTTCACGTCTCCCGACCGCACTATGTCGAGCCACCGGCCGCTCACTTCTCGCACCGCCCCTTGAGAGACGGCGGGCGGTTTCGGGCACCCGATGCCCGGCCGCTGGCGAGCCAGATCGAACAGAGCTTCCTACGTCAGGTCCAAGCCCTGCCGCAAGAGACGCAGCAACTGCTGTTCAACGCCGCAGCCGTGCACCAGTGGGGGACATGACCTTGCAGACCCAAGCGGCCGCCCCACGGGGAATCGGGGAGTCCGCGGCGTCACCGGCCGAGGGGCGGCTGGTGACCAGGGCCTCAGTCTCCGACGGTGGTCCGGCGCAGGTGTACCGGCAGGGTCTGGTGGCCATTGCTGATCAGGGTGGGAAGGGGGCGCAAGTCGGCTGCGGCGAGGGCCAGTTGGATGTCGGGGAAGCGGGTGAAGAGCAGGCGGAGCGCCGTGGCCACTTCCAGGCGCGCCAGGGGGGCGCCGAGGCAGAAGTGGACGCCGTGGCCGAACGCCAGGTGATCCTTGACGGGGCGGGTGGCATCGAAGCGGTCGGCGGTGGGGCCGTGCCAGTCGGGGTGCCGGTTGGCGGCGGCGTAGGAGGCGAGGATCGCGTCGCCGCGGGGGATCGTGCGGCCGTCGGGCAGGGGAATGTCCGTGAGGGCGTAGCGCAGTGGGAGGTGCTTGACGGCGGGTTCGTGGCGCAGGGTCTCCTCCACGACGTCGTCCCAGGTCGCCCGGCCCGCGCGAAGGTGGTCGAGCTGCTCGGGATCGGCCAGCAGGGCGGCGACTGCCTGGTCGATGACGTTGACCGTGGTCTCGTAACCGGCGCTGATCATCAGCAGGAGCGTGTCGCGCAGCTCGCTGTCGGTGAAGCCGCTGCCGTCGCCCTCGTCGTCGCGGGCGGCGATGAGGAGGGAGGTCATGTCGTCGGCGGGGTCGGCGCGTTTGGTGGCGATCAGGTCGTCGAGGGCCTTGTAGAGGAATGCCGTGTTCTCGGCGGCCTGCGCGGCGGTGGCCGTGGTGTCGAAGACGCCGTCCACCACGGAGCGGAAGCCCTGCAACTGGCTTTCGGGGATGCCCATGAGGCGCCCCAGGACCGCGATGGGCAAGGGGTACGCGAAGTGTTCGCGCAGGTCCACGCTTTGGCCGAGCGGGACGTCGGCGAGGTCGTCGAGGAGGGTGGTGACGATCGTCTCCACCGTGGGCCGCATGTCCTGGATACGGCGGGCGCTGAGGGCCGGTGCGACCATCCGGCGCAGCCTGCGGTGGTCGCCTCCGTACGCGGTGAACATGTTCTCCACGGCGATCCACAGCGCCAGCGGCCACGTGGACACGGTGTCGGTGTACGCGGGCCAGTGCGCGCGGCCGTCCTTGGAGACCTGCGCGCTGGTGAGCAGATGCTTGAGGAGGGTGGGGTCCGTGACCGACCAGACGGTCAGGCCCAGGATGTCCACGCGGGTGGCCGGACCACGGTCGCGTAACGCGTGGTGCTCTGCGTGGTGGTCGGCTGCTTCGGGGTCCAGGACGAGGGGCGACGACGGCTGTTCGGTCATGAGGGCTCCAAGGCGGACGGCTGGGATGGCGGCAGCGCGTATGGGCCGAACGGTGAGCCGACGGCCTAGGTGTCGGTCACGCACAACTGACTTTACCGGCAGTCGACTTGGGACATTCTGGCGGGAACGGCGGCCCCGCGTCACGACCCCTTCAGCCGCTCGGGGAGCACGTCACTGCGCAACCCACCTCGGGTACTCGAAGCACTCTGGAACCGCGGCCCCGATCCCGTTGCCGCCCGCGACTTCGAGGACGAGCTCCCGGACCCAGGCGGACTCCCACGCTACCGCCGGACCACGCCGAATCCAGAGGTCTTGACTCTTCCTCACTATTCCTCGCGACTGAGCTGCGCCTGGGCCTATCGCGCGATGGCGAGGACGGCGCCGACGACCGTGAGGACGGAGACGGCGGTCATCACCGTGCGCGCGTGCCTGCACACCACCGTGCGCGGCACAGCGACTTGGGTCTGCGGTGCGGGGGCGCAGCGAGGGCAGGGCTGGTGCGTGTGCAGTGAGGGCGGGGTGCTGAGCCAGTAGGCGTCGGTCAGCTGCGTCAGGCTCGCTGGAGCCGTGTCGTGGTCGTCGTGGTGCATGCCAGGGCCAACGCGTCGACGGTCCGTGGGGCATGGCCGGAGGGGAAAGCGCCAGGTGCGCGCCAGGTTCGCCATGGGGCGGGGGACTGGCCTACGGGCCTCGCGCGCCGCGCGGGACCCTCGCCGCGCCCCATGGGTCACGAGGAGCTCGCGATCCCCGGCTTCCTGAGCTTCGAGCGCACCCACCGGGCTGCGCGTGAGGGCCGCAACCCGGCCATGGGCTAGGCACTGACCATCCCGGCCGGCTACAGAGTGAAGGTCACGGACGGGCCCAATCTGACGGAAGCCGCCAAGGCCCCGGAGACGCCCGATGATCAGTCCGTCAGGAGCGTGACTGCACGACGGATCGAAGCCGAGCGCCGTGACCGCTTCGCGCACGTACGGGTGCCACCACGGACCCCAGGTGTCAACTCTCCTCATACCTCTGGACCGTGACCGTGCCGTCCTACTCGCACGACATCGAGGCCCATGCGAAGTCGGCGTCGGGGTTGGCGAGGGCTGTTCGCCGTCACCCAGAGCGGAGCATGAGATCCCGAGCGAGATCCGCGATGGGGAACGGCCGGTCCCCTATCCGCGTGTCCGCGACGGGGGACCGCCCACCCTTGTCACAGAGTCCGGGCAGCACCTGATGCTCTCAGGGCCAGAGAATCTCGATGAGAACTGGCACCGGTCAGGTGCCTACGTGGTCGGCGGGTAATCGGGAGGACGCGCTCTACCGACGGACCGCCGCGATCAGTCCGCCGGGCTGTTCCTCGCGTTGCGCCGGGGTACTGATCGGGCGTCCATAGGCGGCAGCGCGCTCGCGCAGGGTGTGGCAGTCGGCCTTCCAGCCGTGCCCGGCCAGCCAGCCCACCGGGTCGCCGGGCATCTCCGAAACCCACATGGACGCCGCCGACCCCGGCACGGCGTCCGAGCCGAAGCGCTCGATCACGCCGCGCGAGCCCAACGTCAGCCCCAGCCAACTGCCGCTCGTCGACTGCGCGCTGATCCGGGCCAGCAGCAGTTCCACCGCGTCCTCGGGCAGATAGATCAGCAGTCCTTCGGCGATCCACACGGTTGGCGCCGCCGGGTCGTGCCCCGCGGCGGCCAGCGCGTCCGGCCAGTTCTCCCGCAGGTCCGTCGCGACGGTGATCCGCTCGCAGCGTGCGACGGCCCGCTCATGGCGCAGCACCGACGCCTTGAAGTCCAGCGGGGCGGCGGTATCGATCTCGAACAGCCGGGTGCCCTCGGGCCAGTCCATCCGGAAGGCTCGGCTGTCCATGCCGGCGCCGAGCAGTACGACCTGTCGGACCCCGGACGCGGAGGCCCGCTGCAACAGGTCGTCGAGGAACTTCGTCCGGATGACGATGGAGAACGACACGGCCAGCCGGCGGCGGCGCGAGGCCTCGTCATCGGGCAACGGTGGCGAGGAGGGCCACAGGCCGCCGGTGGCCGCGAAAGCCTGTGCCAGCGGGTCGCGGAACAGCGGGTCCTCCCGCTCGGTCTCCAGCGCCCGCACCCTCGCCACCCCCACCGCCGTGGCCCACACTCCCGACGGCTGCACTCGATCCTGCTCATCAGTCATCGCGCCAGCCTAAGAGGTGGTCCGTAAAGGATCTTCAGGTTGGTGGGGCGGTGGTTCGCCCGGCGGCGGGCCGCCCGCCCATCCGCCGAGACTGTGGGTGTGCAGACGGGCGACGCCGAGCCTGACTTGGTGCCTTCCGTCGCCTTTGCGTCGGCAGTCGCGGAGGGATTCTCCAGATCTACATGCGGGCGAAGACGTGCTCGACGCGGGCCGGGACGTGATGGTGTGAACTGGGCGCGGCGCCGATGTACACAGATGCCCACCGATGCACTCAGACGGCTTCACGTCAGCCTTCTGCTCCTCCTGGGGGATCGCACGCTGTTCCAGGGCCTCTTCATCGTGAGCTCGCAGCCCTTCAAGGACTTTCGCCAAGAGCCGGTACGAAACCGTCCTCCGGCTGTTCACAGGCTGAGGGCATACGTCCACGACCCCGATGTCCACGGCCGCACGTCGGTCGATGAGAGTGAACGACCCTGCCTTTTGGGGCGGCCGAGGGACTGGCGGCCGGCGTGCACATGCTGAACGCTGGCGGCACACACCTGACGGCGGCCTCTCCTGGGGCGGCATGACGAGGACGGGGGCCGCGTCCGATGGACGACCCGAGCGATGATGTACGCAAGATCCGCAGGGATCCGGCCGGCCTAAGCTGTCCGGTCGGCCGCCGCGACGACGGCACCTGGCAGGTGCGCGGTTACGCGGCGGCGCGCGCCGTGCTGCGTAGCACCGACACCGTCCAGGCGGGCCTGGGCGTCGAGACCGTCGAGAAGATGCCGGCCCGGATTCGGCGGCCCGTGCTCTACCGCGACGGGCCCGAACACCGGGAGCACCGCCGCCAGACGGCCCGCTACTTCACCCCCCGCCGCGTCGAGGAGCACTATCGCGAACTCACCGAACGCGTTACCCGCAAGCACCTGGACACCCTGCGGACCGACGGCGAGGCCCGGTTGGAGGACCTCACCTTCGGCGTCGCCATCGACGTGGCGTGCGGAGTGATCGGACTGACCCACAGCAGACCCGGCATCCAACGCCGCCTGGAACGCTTCTTCCCCGAGAAGTTCGGCAGGCCCGGCCTGACCAGCCCGCAGGGGATCTACTGGCTCGTCCGCCAGAACACCAACTGGCTGCGGATCTACCTTGCCGACGTCCGCCCTGCCGTCCGAGCCCACCGCACACAGCCCGCCGACAACCTGATCTCCCACCTCATCGCCGAGGGCTGCTCGGATGCCGAGATCCTCGGCGAGTGCCTCACCTACGCCGCCGCCGGCATGGTCACCACCCGCGAGTTCCTCTGCGTGGCCGCATGGCACCTGTTCACGGACGCGGCCCTGCGCGAGCGCTACATGGCCGGGGACGAGACCGCACGCCTCGCGGTGATCCACGAGATACTGCGCCTGGAACCCGCGGTCGCCCGGCTGGCCCGGCGCACCACCGGCGCCCTCGACGTGCCCGGCGCCGACGGCCCGGTCACCGTGCCCGCGGGTGCACGCATCGACCTCTTCGTGGACGAGGCCAACACCGACCCGGACGCCGTCGGTGCCACCCCGACAACCATCTGCCCCGGCCGGCCGACCACGGGCCGCTACGCGGCCGCCCTGTCGTTCGGCGACGGGCCGCACCGCTGCCCCGGAGCCGACATCGCGATGATGGAGGCCAACGTCTTCCTCGGCCACCTCTTCGCCCTCGAGGGCGTGCGGATGCTTACGCCGCCCCGCGTCACATTCCAGGACGAGATAGGGGGCTACGTGATCCGCGGCCTGCGCGTTGCCGTCGGCCCGGAGTGACACCGCACCGCGGGCACCGGCGGGAGTCCTCGGTGTTCGAGCATCGACCAGGCACGGAAGGCGGTCGCCGAACACCCGAGAGGACTCGCGCCGCTCGCTCGCACAGGGCCGGTGAGATCCCCGCTCCGCTCGAGCGGGGGTGAGCCAGGCGCGCAGGTGTGATCCACGTACGCGGTGGTGTGTTTCCCGCCGTGCCTACTCCTGGACCTGCTTCGGGTCGATCGGAATCTCACGTGCCTTGTTCTCGGCGCGCTCCTCGGCGCTCAACTGCCGTGCCACGGTCCCGCAGCAGCGGTTGTACTGGTTCTGCCAGTCCGTCATGAACGCGTCGTAGTTGGTCTGTCCGACCAGCTTGAGGTCCGACTCGTCGTTGTGCCAGACACCGTTGCTCGTCCAGTTCGAGGAGCCGACGAACACAAGTCTGGAGTTGGCCGTACCCGCGTAGGTGCCGCTGACCGACATGTACTTGTCGTGCGTGTAGTGCAGGGCGTGGCCGTTCGCGTCCGTGCCGCGGGTGGTGTCGTGCACCTCGATATTGGGCCGGTCCTTGAGGTAGTTCTGCACGCTGCTGTCAACCTGACCGGCAGTGAACAGTATGCGTATCTTGACACCGGTTTGCGCCAGGCTGACCAGCTTCTTCGGCAGCTCCAGGTAGTTCCGGTCACCCGGGTCCCCGTGGGAAGTCCACTGGTACATGGCGATGTTGATCGTGGCCGGCGCCTTGATGTTGTTCAGGAAGTCGACCCAGGTGTCGCTCTTGGAGCGCGCCTTGGGCCACTGGTAGGAGGGCGGGGACAGTGTCGTCCTGGCGTCCGTGCCGCTGGTGGAGTTGTAGTAGTCGGGCACCAGCGGACCCGGGCCGCCCAGCGCCCCCTTCGACATGGCGGTGAAGTAGCGGACGTAGGAGTTGTACAGGTCGACGTTGCCCTTGACGGTGGCGCCACTGTTCCACGCGGTGTTGGCCTGGGCGGAGGTGGGATTGGCGCTGGTGACGGTCACCGTCCTGTTCGCGTCGCTCCCACCGCTGAGCATGTAGTACTTCGCGTGCAGGGCGGAGCCGGAATAGTGAGTGAGACAGCCGCCCGGGCACAACGCGGCGAAGCTGGAGGCTTGCGGGTCGTTGCCCAGCTCGGTGACCATCGTCTGCCAGATCGCATTGTCGCTGTGAGCGTCCATCAGCGCCTTGACGATGACGCCGCGCTGGTGCGCGGCTATCAGGGCGTTGGCGAAGTCGGGGCCCGGCTGCGTGTTACCTATCGAGTACATGGCGACGCGTATGGTCTGCCCGCAACTGGCGCTGTTGATCGATTCAATGATCGGGCCCATGACGTTCATCCGGGCGTCGGGGTTCTCCGGGTCGTTGAAGCTCGGGCCCGGTGTCGAGGTGAACGTCCGCGACTCGCAACTGAGCGGCGACTTGGCCTTCTTGACCGCCGCGTGCGCCGCGGTCGGCGTCAGCGCGGTGACGGCCAGCGCGGTGATCAGCGTGAGCGTTCGTTTCATGGTCGGGCCTTTCGCTGGGCTGTTGACGATGACAAGTAGAGGTGTTGTTGTGTTGATCGAGCAAGGAGTGGTGTCACGTTATGCCAGACAGTCGACCCAGCAGTACCGACCTGTCCTGCTGTTCGATGTGATGGACTCACCCGTCCTCGGCCTGGCGAACGCGCTGCCAGCGACGCCGGCTGGGATTGAGCCGCTGCTCCATGGATCTGCCCGGCGGCGCAGAGCAGGCGCTGTGACTCCGCCGGGCATGCCTTCGGAGGTAGCCCGTGGGTAGCCCGTGCTTGGCGGCCGACCGTGCTTACGGGACGAGTCCGGTGTCCGAATGCCTCGGAGATGTTGGGCAGACAAGGAATTGCAGGCCGCAGCCACCGACGATGTCGACGAAGGTGCAGTTGCCGTTCCAGGCACTCAGGGCGCGCCGCGCCTGGCGTGCCGGTTCCTCCTCGGCGACCCAGGCTCCGCCGCCACCGTCCCCGTCTCATGGGGCGATCGTGAGGAACGGGACTTGCTCAGAGCGGCACTCTCGGCAGGGGTGTGACTTCGGGCCGGAAAAGGGTCTAGTGGGTCCAGCCGCCGGTCTTCCAGCCGCGGGTGGCGGGGTTGTTCCGGTAGAGCTCGCCGGGGTCGTCCGCGTATGTTTCGTACCGAGCAGGGTGGATCACCTCCCAGGGGCTCGCGCCATCCAGCTGAGCCCGCAGCTCCTTGTGGAGCTCCGAGGGGTTGGGGTACTCGGTGACTTGTTCGGAGGAGAGCAGGTAGGGCTCCGGGAGGTAGCAGTCCCGCTGGACGATGGGCGGCTCGCGCGGTGCGTCAAGAACGTCGGTGACGGTGGCGGCGGAGCACCAGAAGAGGACGGTTCTCGGGTTGTGCGGCCCTTCTCGTGGTCGAAGGGGGCCCAGAGGACCCGGAGGAGGTCCGCGGCGGTTGGGTGTTTGTCACGTACGCCATGATGTGACGTGTTTGTGCAGGTAATCGGTGAGTTGAGGCGGTTGAAGTCCCAGTGCTGCCACGGCTGATGTGTCCAGGGGGATGCGGACGGGCGAGAAGGTGCCGATGTCGGGGTCACGCATTTCAGGGCCGTTGCGGAGGTCGGGATCCGTGTCCAGGACCTGGGCGAGGTAGTAGTGCCGGACGACGGTGACCTTCTCACCCGGGTCGGTCAGGGTCAGGATCTCGGTGACCGGGCCGATCGTGGCGCCGATCTCTTCCATGACTTCGCGGCGCAGGGCCGCTTCCAGGCTGGCGTCTTCGGGTTCGACACCTCCGCCGACGGTCTCGTAGTAGCTGGGACCGCCTGGCCATCCTCGGCGCAGGAACACCAGGTGATCGCCGTCGAGCAGTACCGCGCGAACGTTGCGCCGGATCGTCATGCGCGTGACGGTAGCGGGTTCGGCCGTGCCAGGAACCTGGCGTGCCGACGGGCGACTTCAGGCGCCACATCCGCCCGGGCGCACTGCGGCCGCGGCGTACATCGGCACCGTCATACCTACCGCCTCGAGGCCTGGCGCCCTGCCCGTGCCGAGCCTGGCCGAACAGGCCCCGGGCCTGCTGCGGTATGTGAGAGCTGACACCACTTCTTGCTCAGAGTGGGGGGATGCCCGGGTTCGCCGTAGGGTGACGTCTCTGGTTCTGCCAACACCCGGGGGTTCGCGGTAGGAGCATTGGCGTGTTCTGCGGGATGAGGCAGCGACGACCGGCTTTCGTGTCCGCGACATGCTCGCCACCAAGCTGGTCAACGAGCTGACCAAGGCCGCGTACGAGAAGCTCCTGACCACGACAACCGCCCGCTACGGCCGCATCGCTCTTCTCCGCGTGGCCGAGCTGGGCTACATGGTGTCCTTCTCAAGGAGCGTGAATGACTTGGGTGCGCCGCCCGGCTGCGGTTTGCCTGTCTTGTGGCCAACAACCCGGTAGCCGGCGTCCAGGTAGTAGGCGTTCAGGCGCGCGTTGTCGGCCAGGCAGTCCAGACGCACGAGCGTCCGCCCCGCCGCGGCAACGCGGCGCTCCGCAGCACTCAGCAGAAGCCGTCCCGTCCCCGGCCGGGTGCCGCGGTCCACCATCAGCCGATGAACGTAGCCGGCCACCGGTGGCTGTGACCCCCAGGCATCCTCGTCTTCCCACCACACCTCCCAGGCCCCGGCCACGCGGTCATCGGCCTCGGCGAGCCACACCTCACCACGCGCCATGGACTGGCGGAAGTGGTTCTCGTCCAGCTGACCGGGCTGCCACTGGCCGGTAATGCCCTGGGCGAGCATCCAGCGGGCAGCGTCGTCGCGCAGACGAACCAGAGTGGCGAGGTCAGTGTCGTCAGCGAGGCGGAAGCGCAGATCATTCACGTCGGGATCCTCGCACGGGCCCGCACCGGCGCCTGACACCTTCCCTCCAGAGCCGTACATTCGTCCGGCGGAGGTTTTGGAGCGTTCTGCAGTCTGACAGTGCTGCCCGCGGGGTGGTGGGTGAGGCTGGAATGCTTCAGGAGGCGGACGGTTCGATCTGTCCCGCGAAGACGATGATTTGATCGATGAGGCTTCGCCGCAGGTGGACGACGTCTGTTCCCATCAGGCGGGGGCCTCCGTCCGGTGTGGTGAAGACCCACTGGTAGCGGGCCCACTCGTCGGGCATGTCCACTGCCGAACAGCGCACCATCGTGCCGGTCCCCGCGGGGTGGCGCCGAATGTCCAGCACGAACCGCTCGACCGCCTCGATTCCCTCACTACGGCCCAACGGTCCCCAGAAGACGACGTCCGAGGTGAGGGCCTGGGAGAGCAGCGCAGTGACGTAGCTGTCGTCCGAGGCGTTGAAGGCGGAGATGAATGTGTCGATCGCGGAGCGCGCGGTCTCTTCCTGCATGCACCAGTAATACCACTCGCCTCGCGCTCGTCCCGTGAGCTGTCTCCCGACCACGGTGCACCATCTCGCGCACCCCGCTGGCGCCGCATACCAGCTGCGATTTGACGGAGCGTCAAGACCATTTGCGGTTCGGCGTGATGGTGTGCAGCTGCACGCCGTCGGCCTTGAGGAGCCAGACGTGAGAGGCGGCCGATGAGGGGTTCTGCACGCGCGTGCGCACACCGTGCTGGCCTCACAAAAGGCATTCCGCTGGAGGAGGACTACGTCCGCAACGCCCCTCTGACACCCCTCACCGCGGAGAATCTTCACACCGTGCTGGCCCGCGCACGCTTTTGACCGTCTGTCCGGCCCTGAAACCCGATGCCGGCGCGGTCCTCGCCCCGTCGCCACGAAGGGGGCCTTTCGTGGACTGTTGCGGTGTCTGCGGTCTTCAGGTACGGCGGATGGCTGTGTGTCTCCCGGCGCGTTGGCGAGTGCTGGGACTGTCCGGGGTGTGAGCGATTCGTTTATGTGGCGGGCGCGCGGGCAGTCCGGGTTCCTCGTAACGGACCGCTGAAGGTCTCTCTTCATTGGAGTGCGTTGCCGTGTGCATGGTGGGTGGGGGTCGGGGTACTCGGGGTGTGTTGCCGCTGAATGGCAGCTGATGACCGAGGATTGGATTCGTGATGATTGTTCTTGGCTTGATTTTGCTGATCATCGGGCTGCTGGTGGGGATGGGCCTTCTGACGACGATAGGCGGGATCCTGATTCTGGTGGGTGCGATTCTGTGGATCCTGGGAGCGACCGGGCGGGCCGTCGGCGGGCGAAAGCATTATTTCTAGTCCACAGGCTTCGATCCTTTCCGTCAGATCGTCGACGCATTGATTCGCGCCGGTGACGCAAAGACGTATAGAAGCCTTGGAAGGTAAAAGAGGTTGGCCCGCGATGGATCAGCGGCCCCGGTGCTCGTTCGCGGGTATGACCGCTGATGAGTTCGCGCGACCGCGAAGCGGTCGGCGGCGTGACATGAGAGTGCTGGGGCGCTGGCCCTGTGCGCCCATGTGACAGGCCGGGGGGCCGCCAGGTCATGACAAGGATGAGCGGCGCGGGCGTGCATCGCTCCGGCTTCCGTGGACGAGAGCATGCCTCTCTGATCAATTGGTCAGTCCACCGGATGTGTCTGTCCGGTTAATGACCACGGATGATGTGGGGCCGGATCACCGCCGAACTCGCGCGGCACGAGCGGCTGGTCGCGAAGGCCGGTGAACACCTCGAATTCGACCACTACCTGGAGCTCCTGCTGCGCAGGCCGGGCGCCCTGCCCAGCGCGACCGCGCTCGAACAGGCCCAGCCGGCACGGGGGCGCATCATGCAGTGGTCATGGGCACGGCATCCCCGGCGCCGTGTGTTTCTGCGGCACCAGGGATGCGTGATGCGACGGCAGGCCGCGGATGGGTCAGCTGTCGGTGCCTATGGGCGGTGGACTACTTCCACATGCCCATGTCGCCGTCGTGGTTCATCGAGCCGTGGTGGCCCATGTCGCCCTCGTCCCAGGTGTGTCCGCCCCAGTGGCTCGAGCCGTTGGCACAGGTGTTGCCGAACGCGGGGTTGAGCAGACCGATGACGGTGACGGTGTTGCCGCAGGCGTTCACCGGGACGTGGACCGGTACCTGGACGACGTTGCCCGACAGCACACCGGGTGAACCAATTGCGGCACCCTGGGCCCCGCTGTCGGCGGAGGCGGCGCCCGTACCGGCGAGGACGGCCCCGCCCACGGCCACCAGAACCGCCGCACTCTTCAGCACTCGAGACATGGAACGTTCCTTAACTGTGTGAACGGCACTGCCCTCGGCGGGCAGTGCGAAGAGCTGGTTGCTCCTCATCAGCAATCCGCTGCGCCCGGTAGACCGGGATTGGTCTATTCACCCTTGTTCACCCTTTCGGATCAGTTCTGCGATCGATTCGGTGGGCCGCCACGTGCGATCTCCTCTCTATGCGGGGGGTCTTGGGTGACGCTCTCGATGGCGGCCAGTACGGCCTGACGCGGTGCGGGCGGCCGGAGGGCCCCTGCCGCTGTGCCGTTGCCGGCGCCCACATCGCCACATCGCTCGGCAGCCTGTGCAGGGTGCGGGCGCCGAAGGTCCTGACCGCGCGCCGTGCCCATCGTGGCGCCCTCGTGATGCCCTCTTGCTCCAACCACCGGCCTGCCGAATGGAGCAGCCTTTCCAGCTCCACCGCACACTCCAACGCCTCGTCGGTGCACTCTTCCTGACTCCAAGAGCCGTGTGCAGCGCTCGCTGGTCTGGCGTTAATCCGGTGTCCCCGTGCCACGTGGTCTTTGGGGCGTTTCCTACGCGTTCAGTGCTCGTCGACGAGGGAAACGGGCGCCGATGTGGGGAAGGGGCGAGTGTCTACGGCGCTGTCTGTCCGCTTGCTGCCGTCAGGGTTGGTAGAGCTTTCGCGCGGCATCTTTTCCTCCCTCGATGGCGTGAACGACCAATCCGGGCGTGGCATGAGAACGGATTCCAGGCATGGACGACGACGATTTCCCCAGGCCGTTGCACGGCATCAGGCGTCTTGCTCTGGGTGCGCTGAGTGGGCTGCTCGCCGGTTATGCGGCCATCGCGGTCGCGGAACTGGTCTCCGTGGCCGTACGCCCGGAGTCCGGGCCCGTGATCGCAGTCGGAGGGGCGGCGATCGACCGCACACCGCCCGCCGTGAAGGACTGGGCGATCCGACAGTTCGGCACCAACGACAAGCTCGTGCTCCAGCTCGGCATTCTCGCCGTGCTCAGCGTTCTTGCCCTTGTCGTGGGGATGCTGGCCACGCGTTGGCGGCTGACCGGCTCGCTTTGTGTACTTGCCTTCGGTGTGGTCGGGGCGCTGGCCGCCACTGCCCGAGCCGACTCCACCAGTGTCAGCGACGCGTTCCCATCCCTTGCTGGTTCGGTGGTGGGCGCCTGCTTGCTGTACGCGTTGATCGGCAGACTGGGGCGGCGCACCCGGTCGGCACCCGGACACCATCCCTCGCGGGACGAAGTTGACTCCATCGGCACGGATGACGGTGCGGCAGCCACGCACCACGAAGGGGCGACAGGCGGCGACGGCTGGGACCGGCGCGGGTTCATCCTCGCGGCCACCGCGGCGGCCGCGGCCTCCACCGGCGCCGGCCTCGCGGGACGTGCCCTCAATGACTCGCAGGGTCAGAACGCCGTCGCCTCCCGCAAAGGCGTCGTGCTTCCCCCGGCAGCTTCGGCGGCGACCCCCGTACCGAAGCGCGCCGCGTTGCGGATCGACGGAATCAGTCCGTTCATGACGCCCACGGACGACTTCTACCGTGTCGACACCGCGCTCGTCGTACCCAAGGTCGATGCCACCACATGGAGGCTGCGCATCCATGGACAGGGCCTCTCCCGTGAACGGGTCCTGTCCTTCGACGACTTGCTGAAGATGCCGCTCATCGAACGGAACATCACCCTGACCTGTGTCTCCAACGAGGTCGGCGGTCCGTACGTGGGCAACGCCCGCTGGATCGGTGTCCGTCTCGCAGACCTGCTGCGCGAGTGCGGTGCGAAGCCCCCGTCGAAGGGTGGATCGGCTGATCAGCTGGTGGCGCGTTCGGTGGACGGGATGACCATCGGCAGCCCGGTCGAGGACGTGATGGACGGCCGCGACGCGATGCTCGCCGTCGGCATGAACGGACAACCGCTGCCCTTCGAGCACGGTTTCCCTGTGCGCATGCTGGTGCCCGGTCTCTACGGTTACGTGTCGGCCTGCAAGTGGATCGAGGACATCGAGCTGACCACGTTCGACGCCTACGACTCGTACTGGGTGAAGCGGGACTGGGCCCAACGCGCGCCGATCAAGACGCAGTCACGCATCGACACCCCCAAGCCTTTCGCCCGGCCGAAGGCCGGCACCGTGATGGTGGCCGGTGTCGCCTGGGCACAGCACCGCGGCATCGACAAGGTCGAGGTACGCGTAGACGACGGTCCGTGGGAGCAAGCCCGACTCGCCGACGAGGACACGCGAGACACCTGGCGCCAGTGGTCCTATCCGTGGCAAGCCACCAAGGGCGGCCACACACTGACCATCCGGGCGACGGACCGTACAGGTGAGACGCAGACGCAGAAGCGCACGCAGACGATCCCGGACGGGGCATCCGGCTGGCACTCGGTGGTGGTCAGTGTCGATTAGATCAGCGTACGAGCGCAGGTAGGCGCAACCCGCCGCCGCCGAGGGGGGCGTCGGCGGGGCACCAGGCTCCCCGCAACCAGCCGCCGAACACCGGCAGCCGGAAGGCCGTACATGACGCAAGCCATCCCCATCGGACCAAACCCGGAGCGCAAGCCAGACCTGCAGCAACTCATGGCGAAAGTGGCGCAAGGCGATCAGGACGCGTTCGCCGCACTGTACGACGCTGTGGCCGGGTCCGTGTTCGGGATTGTGCAGAAGGTGCTGCGTGATCACGCGCAGTCCGAAGAAGTGGCTCAGGAGGTCTATGTCGAGGTGTGGCGCACAGCCCCCGGCTACCGGCCCGAGCGCGGTACCGTCCGCAACTGGATTCTCACCTTGGCTCACCGCCGCGCCATCGACCGGGTCCGCTCGACCGAGGCTGCTGCCGCTCGAGACCACAAGGCCGCGGAGCACCGCCCGCCGCTCTCTTTTGCTCCGCTGACGCGGGTGGGAGGCCGACGATGAACGACAACCATTCCGGCCGCGCGGGTGAGTCAGGGAACGGGGTCTCCGATGAACAGTGGTGTGTCATCGAGTGAATCGTCCAGGCGGTAGCTGTCGGCGCTCATCGACAGGCTGCGCTGCTGATGGAACGCTTCATCGTGGCCGCAGGCCTCGCGGCACTGGGTGCACTGCGTGAAGCGCCGGCGGAGTCGTCCAGGTGGCGACGCATGTAGGCAACGTGCTCTCGGCCTTGGAGCGGATCGGAGGAGGCAGCCCGAGTGACGCGGCCGTCAGCGAGTGTCCGGTCGTCTGGTTCGATCGCCAGGAGCCTGGTGATGGCGCTCTTTGGACTTCGCCGACGATGCTCTTGCTGGGCCACTTTGTTGTGCTTGGAAATGAGTGGTGGGGGTGGCGAGCATGATCGGATGCTTGAAATTGATTGCCCACCGGTGATGGGTTGGGGAGTTGTCGAAGCGGATCACGGGCGGGATGTTCGGACCGGTGTGGAACTACCTGGCTGGGCCGGTATCGCCGTCTGGGGTGGCGCGGCGGCGTCGGCGTACGGCAAGAGCAACGATGACGACGGCCGCGAGGCCGATAACGTCGCCTGTCGCGTCGACCGCCCAGGGAGCTTGTAGGGCATTGGGGAGTTCGCGCCAGAGGAAGAACCAGGCCATGAGGAGTGGTAGCCGGATGCGGAAGGTCGTGTGTTTGATGGCCGCGTCGCGTGGTGCGTCGGGACGTGTGGCGTACCCGTAGATCGCCGCAGCGATGAAGAGTACTCCCGCCCCGCTTGCGGCCCATGCAACCCAGTCCATGCCTGCCCCTGTTGTGATCTCGGGAAGCATACGTGTTGGTTGCAACGACCGGTGGTTGAGGTCGGTGCCTGCCTGCCCGCCGTCTTCGTCATCAACGAGCCCGGCCCGTCCGGATACTGGCGGGCTACCGGGAGGTCCCTCCCGAGTGATGTCCGTCCGGGGGGCGTGATGAAAGTGGGGACCCGACGTGAGCAGCTCTGGCGAACACCTTGAGCGCCCCTGGTGATTTTCAACGAGCCCCATTACTGCGGAAGCACGGTCGCCGAGCCCCCGGCCGGTGGACGACTGTCGGTGTCTGCAGGGCATCCTGTATGTCCTGCCCAACGACATAGCCGGGCAACTGCTGCCCCTGTGCTGGGGTTCGGCTCCGGACAGACTTGCTGGCTGCGCCTCGACCGCAGACGGAAGGCGGGTGTCTTCAACCGGCTGCACCGCATTCTGCTCGCCGAACTCCACGCGGCCGGCGAACTCGACTGGTCCCGCGCGTACGTGGACGGCTCTCACGGCCGCGCGACATAGAAGGAGGCCGTGCGGCGTGAGCTGCGGCGTCGCCAGATCATGCCGGAGATCTCCCGCAAGGGCGCTTCTCATATCGAAGCGCTGGGCAAGCTCCGTTACGTCGTCGAGCAGACCTTCCCCCTGCTCCATCAGTTCAAATGCCTCGCCGTGCGTTCGCGACGACGCGTCGCACTCCGCGACGCCTTCTTGGCGTTGGCCTGCAGCCTGATCTGCTCGCAGCGTCTGAGGAGGGCCGCCTCCTGACCGCTAGGATTCGGGTGAGCGCGAGCCGTACGCAGGCCCGAACACCACGAGCAGCACCAGGTCTTCGGTCACTTCTGTGAAGCGATGTTCTTCACCGGCCGGCACGAAGATCACCGTCCCGGGACTCACCTCGTCCGTTCGGCCTGGTGTTTCGATCTTGGCGCGTCCGGCTGTGACGACATAGATCTCATCCTCGGTGTGCGGGCTCTGGGCATCACGCCCGCCGACCGGGATGCAGTACGTTCCCACCGACAGATCCGACGTGCGTAGTTGCTCGATCCAGTCATTGCCGGCTTCGCCGGGGTGTGTCCACACGCCTGCGCCCTTGAGGATCTCCATGGCCGGACCCTAACGCTAGGCCCGGGGAGCGCGATACCCGTGATCCTGTTATGGGTTCTTAGACCGTGTCCTACGTGGTGAGTCGAATGAGACGCTTGTAGCAGCAGATGGCTGCAGCGAGCCCGAGAAAGGCCAGGTAGTTGCGGGGATTGCGTTCGTAGCGAGGGCTGAGACGTCGGTAGCCGGACAGCCAGGACATGGTCCGCTCGATGACCCAGCGGCGTCGCCCTAATCGTTCGCTGGACTCGATGCCTTTGCGCGCGATCCGTACTCCGATGCGTTTGCCGCGTAACCATTTCCGCAGGTCGGCGCGGTCGTAGGCTTTGTCGGCGTGCAGGCGTTGAGGCTTGAAGTGTCGGCCGCGGTGGGGGTCGTGTCTCGTTTGGTGACCCTCGATCATCGGCTTGAGACCTTCGCTGTCGTGGGTGTTGCCGGCCGAGATGCCGACGAGGAGGGGCAGTCCGTTCGCGTCCGACAGGACGTGCATCTTGGAACCCGGCTTGCCCCGGTCCACAGGGCTCGGACCTGTGTGTTCGCCCCCTTTTTGGCCCTGACATGGGCGGTGTCGAGGACGACGCGGGTGACGTCGATGAGGCCGGCGTCGTCGAGGCGGTGTAGCACTGCTTCGTGCAGGCGGCCCCAGACACCGGCTCTCGACCAGATCAGGAACCGGCGGTGAGCGGTCGACTTCGATATCCCGAAGCAGGGCGGCAGTTGGCGCCAGGCGCAGCCGCTGACCAGGACGTAGATGATGGCCGCGAACAGCGTCTCATCAGGCGTGTCCTGCGTTCCGCCGCCTTGCGGCCGCACCCTCGAGGGCGGGATCAGCGGCTTCGCGATCTCCCACAGCCCGTCTGGAACAATCCAACTCCACGTACCCCGCCCCATACCGAGGTTAACGACGCCTCACCACGTAGGACACGGTCTTAGTGGGTGTTCTGTGGGCTTTCGCCGGGTGTCAGTCCGGGGGCGGGGTTGGCTGCGGTAGCTGGAAGAGGCCGGGCTCGGGTTCGGTGAGGATGCCGCGGCTGACCAGGCGTTTCAGTTTGGCGCGGGTGCCTTCGACGTGCCGGGGCTCGGTGCCGGTGTCCAGGGCGAGGCAGACGTCCTTGGGGTGCAGTCCGTCCGCGGTGTTCTCGAAGAGGGCGAGGATCTGGCGGTAGGCCGAGGGCAGCGGGGCGAGGCCGCCGGGAAGGTCCGGGCCGATCTCCAGGATGGTTTCCCGGGTGATCTTCAGTCGCTCCAGAGCCTGTTCGGCGGCCGTGAGTTGGGCGGTGAGCTCGGCGATCTGGGTGCGGAGCCGGTTCGCGAGGTCACGGCCGGCGGCCTCGCGTATCTCGATCTGTTCCAGGAACTCCTGCATGCTCAACTCCCACACGATCATGCCGGTCCGGGCCGGCGGGCCGGTGGCGGGTCCCGCCAGGTGGGAGTGGTGGTGGCGGTGAGCCGGTGGGTCATGACGTCGGTCATCGACCAGCGGATCCAGGACGCCGAACTGGCGGGCAGGGTCTCGTAGTCGCGGGCCAGGCGGCGGTGCAGCATGAGGGTGCCGAAGGTCTGCTCGGCGATCCACCGTTTCGGGGCCGGGGCGAACCCCTTGGTCTGCGGATCCCGGGACACCACCTCGACGTCGATGCCCAGTGACCGGCCGTGCTCGATGACGGCGTTCTTGAACCCGGCATCGACCCAGCTCTTCACCACGCCGGGGTTGTCGGCGGCCACCTTGTCCAGCAGCGTGATCCCGATGGCGTTGTCGTGCACGCTCGCGGCGACCACGATCACCGCGATGAGCAGACCGAGCACATCGGTGGCGATGCCCCGCTTGCGGCCCCGGCTCTTCTTGCCCGGATCCAGGCCGGTCGTCTCCTTCGGGGCGTTGAGCGAGACGTGCACGGTCTGGGAGTCCATCACGACCGCGGACGGGTCCTCGCGCCGGCCTTTCGACTCGCGGACCTGCCAGCGCAGCAGGTCGTGGATGGTCTGGTCGGTGCCGTCGTCGCGCCACAGCCCGAAGTAGTAGTAGACCGCGGTGTAGGGCGGAAGGTCGTGCGGCAGATAGCGCCACTGGCAGCCGACCCGGGCCTGGTACAGGATCGCGTTGACGATCTCCCGCATCTCGTACCGGCCCTCATGGCCGCTGACCGAACGGTGCTGCCCCTTCCAGGCCGTGATGACCGGCCGGATCAACTCCCATGCCTCGTCCGACAGATCGCTCGGGTACGGCTGCCGATCAGCCACGTCTCCAGCACACCGCAGAAGCGGCCAACCGCAACCCCTCAAACCGGACAACCGGCCACGACGACTCGCAGAACACCCACTTAGAGTTTGCCGGGAATCAACATGTCGGTTCGAGATTGGTGTTGCCGTGGTCGAGGAACCGGGCGATGTCATCTGGTGTGCGGAAACGGGCTGTTGAGGCGGGGAGATGAACACCATGGGCTTCCAGGAGCGGGCGGACGTCTCTCGCTGCGCGGCTGATGGTCATGGCGATGGTGTTGAAGAGCTGGCCCAGGAGGTCCATGGTCGCGAGTTTTCGCAGGTGGAGCACGGTGACCGGGACCTTATCGGCTTGAGGTGAGCTTGGCTTTGGCACCTGCGCCAGGGGCCACCAGGCGCTCGTGGCCTCGACGTGTGCGGAGCACTTGCTCGCGTTGAACCTCCATCGCTGGAGTCAGCGAGTCGATGAGCTCGCTGAGCTGTCGGCGGTGCCTCCCGGTCAGTTCCGGGTCCTGGAGCGAACGCCGCATGAGGCGAGTCGGTCTGTCCTCCGGGGCCTCGTCCGGTCTGCTGCCGGCGCTCGCCGCGTCCATCGAGCGCTGGGGGTGGAGGGTGTAGTTCCAGTCGCCGTGGAAGCGATGGCGAGTGATGGGCAGTGCGGCGATCTCGTCGTCGCTGACGCGGACGCCGGTGGGGTACTCACCGCTGTCGAGTTCGGCATGGACGGTAAGGCCGGTGCGGCTGATGGTCGAGGCGATGGTTTGGAGCATGACTTCATGGCTGGTCAGGGGTCTGCCGCGCCAGTTCATGGTGATGTGGGAGAACAGCCGGTGCTCAATCTTGTTCCACTTCGAGGTGCCCGGCGGCGGGTGACACACCGTGACCTCAAGGCCGGTCTCGGCAGCGAGGATGGCGAGCTGGGTCTTCCAGCCGCGGGTGCGGTAGCCGTTGGAGCCCCCGCCGTCGGCAGTGATCAGCAGCCGGTGGGCGCGGGGGTAGCCGTGTCGGCCGCAGGCCTGCCACCAGCGCCGGATCGAGGTGACGGCGAACGCCGCGGTGTTCTCATCGGTGCCGATGCTGACCCAACCGGTTTTCGCCGCCGTGTCATAGATTCCGTACGGAATCGCCTTCTCGGCCTGGCCGGGGAAGTCGTGTGTCTTGACCCTCACGGGCTGCCCTGCGGGCCGCGATGCGTGCCCGGCGTTCTTGTAGTCGCCGATCAGCTCCTTCTTCTTGCTGTCCACGCTGATCACCGGGTCACCGGGTCACCGGGTCACCGGCATCCCGGTGATCTAGGGCGTGTGCCGGAAGTGCTTTAGGTTGGCTGATGTGAGTACGCGGGGGCGGAGTTACCGATACGTCGGACCGGTTGAGCTGAAGGCTGCGGTCCGGCCTGGCAGCGGCGGCTGCCCGATAAGCTCGGCGGCTGACTTCGACGGTTGGATCGCTGAGCGATCGGCAGCGGAGCTGACCGAACCGTTCACCTTCGTGGTTGGCACGGATGGTGTGCTTCGGCTGGCGCCGCGGCGAAGCGAGCACGTGGCCTGCGCTGGTGGGGACATGGTTCTGAGTGCCGGCGAGATCAGCTTCATGCGTGAGGCAGACCGGTGGGCCGTGGGCGAGGTCAGCAACCAGTCCACCGGATACTGCCCGGACGTGGCCTCCTGGCCGGCAGTCGCTCATGCTCTGGACGATGTAGAACTTGGGCGGCCTTCCGGCTTCACCCACGAGGTGGTGTTCCGGCGGTGCCCCAACTGCCAGGAGCACAACATCGTGCGCGAGGACGACTTCGTCTGCGTCTTCTGCGGCAGCGATCTGCCGGAGACGTGGAACGTGGATCCCGCCGTGTGATGGCCAAGGGTCACAGCCACTCGTGGATGGCCGCGACGAGGACGGTCGCCTCGTAGCGGACCGCGAGTTTGTCGTATCGCGTGGCGACGGCGCGGTTCCTCTTGAGGCGGTTGATCCCGCACTCGACCGCGTGACGTTCGCGGTAGTCGACCGGGTCGAAGCGCGGCGGCCGGCCGCCGCGGGAGCCGAGCTTCTGGCGGTTGTAGGCCTGGTCAGCCTTGTCCGGGATGGTGCAGCGGATCCCGCGGCGGCGCAGGTAGGCACGGTTCTTGCGGGAGGCGTACGCCTTGTCAGCCCTCACGCGATCGGGCCGGACGCGTGGCCGGCCCGGCCCGATGCGGGGCACTCGGACCTTGTTGAGCACGGGTTTGAACTGCGGCGAGTCCCCGCGCTGCCCGGCCGTGATCACGATCTCATGGGCTTTTGGCCCTGCTCGACGGCCAGGTACAACTTGGTGGTGAACCCGCCGCGTGAGCGGCCCAGTCCGTGATCATCGGGCTCGGTGAACACCCCGCCCGGCGATTCTTTCTGCAGGTTCCCCTGCTTGCGGGCCCCAGCCGCGTGCTGATGAGCACGACAGACCGAGGAGTCGACGCTCAGGTCCCACGTGATCGCACCCTTTGCGTCGGCCAAGGACTGCAGCCGGGTCAGGATCCGGTGCCAAGTTCCGGTCCGCTGCCACCGACGGAACAAGTCGTAGACCCGACCCCACGGCCCGTACTCGACGGGCACATCCCGCCACGGAACACCGGTCCGGACCCGAAACCGTATGCCGTCGATCAACCGCCGCCGAGGCCAGACAGGCGGCCGGCCCGCCTTCGTGCCCTTCGGCAACAACGGCTCCAGCACCGCCCGCTGCTCATCCGTGAGATCTCCCCGTCCCATGGACCGTGATCATTCACAGTCCAAGATCGACTTTCGACACACGGCCTAGGTGTATTGACCCGCAGGGTTGTTGACGCGGGTGATGGGTGACTGGCCGCCGAGTGCGGTGTGGCTGCGGTGGTGGTTGTAGGTGTGCAGGAAGTCTGCCAGGGCCGCGGTGCGTTCGTCGTTTGAGGTGTAGAGCCGCAGGTAGGCCCATTCCTCGAGCAGGGTGCGGTTGAAGCGTTCGACCTTGCCGTTGGTCTGGGGCCGGTAGGCGCGGGTGAGCTTGCCACTCGCGCCGAGTTCGGCCAGGACGTTCTTCCAGGCCAGGCCCTTGCGGTAGGCCCAGGCGTTGTCCGTCAGCACGCGTTCGATGCGGGTGATGCCCATCTCGGCGAAGAACGCGGCCGCGCGGGTGAGGAAGGCCGCGCAGGTCGCGGCCTTCTCGTCCGGGTGGATCTCGCTGTAGGCGAGGCGGGAGTGGTCGTCGACGGCGGAGTGGATGTAGTCGTAACCCATGTTGTTGCGGGTGACGCGGCCGGCCTGGCGGCCCAGGGCCTTGTGGCCGCCGCCGTCGGGAATCCGGCCGAGTTTCTTCACGTCGATGTGGATCAGTTCGCCGGGCCGGTCGCGTTCGTAACGGCGGATCACGGTGCCGGTCGGCCGGTCGATCCAGGACAGCCGGTTCAGCCGGTGGCGGGTCAGAACGCGGTGCACGGTCGAGGCGGGCAGTCCCAGGATCGGGCCGATCCGGGCCGGCCCGAGCTTGCGGTCGGTCCGCAGCCGGCAGACGTCGGCCTCGATACTCGCCGGGGTCCGATGCGGTGTCGTCAAAGGCCTGCTGGAGCGGTCGGCCAGGCCCGCCCCGCCCTCGGCTCGCCACCGCCGGAGCCATTTATGGGCGGTCGCCCGCGAGATGCCCATCTCGGCGGCGACATGGGCGACGGGACGGCCGGACGCGACACGTTCGACCAGCAGGCGCCTGCCGTGCACGGTCAGCCGGGCATTACGGTGGGACACGAAGACCTCCGTGTGGTGCAGTCCTAGACAGCTCCACCACACCGGAGGTCTTCGCCATGATCAAGACCCGCCAGTGTCAACAACGCTCGTGATCAATACACCTAGTGCCCTGACCGGGAAGGTTCGCCGGGTTGAGCGGGCGGTGGATGGCGTGATGGCTTCCGATGAGGGAGATCTGCCTCATAGGATCTTGAGCCCAGGCTCGGATGTCGGAGGGCGATGATGGAACTACCGCGGATACGCCTCGGCAGCGACGACGTGTGGGTGGAACTGGCTCGGACCGATGGCGACACCTGGCAGGTCACTGCCGATTGGTGCTCGTGGCTGACGGCTGACTTCACCGCGGATGTCAGCGCTGCGGAGGTCATGGACTTCGCGGCCCGCGTGCTCTCTCACCTGCGCGCGCCGTCGGGTGGACGCTTTTCGGTGGCGGTGACTCCGGGCCGGAGCAATCCGATGACGTTGAAGGCGGAGCCCGTCGGGGACGGTTTCGCCTTTTTCGTGCGTCTGACTCCCAACGGCGACGACGGCGTGTGTCATTTGCAGATGGAGATCGATCCGATCGCCACGTTGGAACTTCGTGAAGCATTCGATGCGCTGCACGCGGCGCTGGTTGTCTGACCCGCCGGAACATCTGGTCAGGCCGCCATCGTGAGCGGGCGTCCGCCCCATCGGATGCCCTTCTCGCTGCGGATGCGGGCGCGTTCCCTGCGTTCGGCGGCCAGGACGTCACGATGGCGGGCGTTGACGTTGCGCCAGCGCAGGTAGGCGTGCAGAGCCTTGGTCTGCACGATGTGGTTGGGGTGGTGGGAGTTGGCGATGGTGAACTGTCTCAGCGGTCCGAAGTGGGCCTCTATGGGGTTTGCCCACGAGGCGTAGGTCGGGGTGAAGCACAGCTCGACCTTGTTCTTCTTCGCCCAGCGGCGGATGTCGGCGCCCTTGTGGGCAGACAGGTTGTCCAGGATCACGTAGATCGGTGCGCCGTCGGGGCGGGCGGCACGGATCGACTTCAGCGCGGCCAGCGTGTTCGCGGCGCCCTTCTTGCACCGGTTGACGCCCCACAGGCGGTCGTCCCCAACCGAGTAGCAGCCATGGAAATAGCGCACCCCGTGGGTGCGGTGATATGTGGCGGGCAGTCGGCCGGGGCGCTTTCGTTCGGCCCAGCACGAGCCGGCGGTGGGCCGGATCCCGAGCGGGCCGAACTCGTCGAAGGCGAAAACCCGGTCGGAGAAGCGGTGAAGGACCTCTTCGATCCGGTCCAGCTTCGCCTCGCGGTCCGGGTCCGGCGACTCCTTCCATGTCTTGGTGCGCTGGAAGGTAACGCCGCGGCGGGCGAGCAGGCCACGTAACGCCTCGCGGCCGATGCGGATCACCCGGCCGTGAACTTTCCGCAGGTAGGCGACGAGCTTGCGCAGCGACCAGCGGGTGAAGGGCTGGCCGAGCTTGGTGGGGCGGGTGATGGCCGTCTGGATGACGAAGTCCTCGTCATCACGATCGAGCAGGCGGGGACGGCCTCCCGCCCACCGAGGGTCCAGGCAGGCCAGGCCGATCTCGTTGAACCGGTGGATCACATCGCGCACGGTGTCCTCGTCGGCCTGCACCAGCTTCGCGATCACCGGTGCCCGGTTCCCGCCGGCCGAGGCCAGCAGCATCATCGCCCGCCGGTACCGCACCGAACTGGTGCTGCCCCGGCGCACGATCTGCTGCAGCTTCTGCCCTTCCTGGTCAGTCAGTCTGCGCACCCGAACAGGCTCAGCCACCGCACCCCCAACGGTCGGATCGGACGTCACCGCACATCCAACCGCCACCACCAACAACCCGGCGAACCTTCCCGGTCAGGGCACTAGGGCCTGTCTTCAAAGTGGGCGGAGCCAGAGGAGCGTTGATGCGAGGGTGACCGCGGCTTCGAAGGAGGTCGCGGTCTTGTCGTATCGGGTGGCGATGCCGCGCCATTGCTTGAGGCGGTTGAAGCAGCGCTCGACGACGTTGCGGCGCCGGTAGGCAGCCTTGTCGAAGCCGCATCGCCGTTCACGGCGTCGTGCTCGCCCGGCGAGTTGGTCGACCCGTTCGGGAATGGTGGCCTTGATGCCGCGTCGGCGCAGATGGGTGCGGATGGCCCGGGACGAGTAGCCCTTGTCCGCGACCACCCGGTCGGGGCGAGTGCGGGGGCGACCGGGGCCGAGTCGAGCGACGCGGATACCCGCCATGACCTGTTCGAACTGGGTGCAGTCATTGCGGTTACCGCCAGTGAGAGTGAACGAGAGCGGGCGGCCGCGGCCGGCACAGGCAAGGTGGATCTTGGTGGTCAGTCCACCTCGGGATCGGCCGAGGGCGTGATCTGCCGGTTCGTCCCTCGACCGGCCCCCCTTTTCGCGCCGGCCGCGTGTTGATGGGCACGGACCAGAGTGGAGTCGACGGCCACCAGCCAGTCCACGTCCGCGTTCGCGTCGCGGTCGGCCTGGACCGCGGCAAGCATGCGGGTGAACGTGCCGTCCAGGGCCCACCTGCGGAAACGTGTGTACAACGACTGCCACGGCCCGTACCGGGCTGGCACATCCCGCCAGGCGGCGCCCGCACGGATCTTCCATACGATCCCGTTCAACATCGTCCGGTCGTCCGCCCGCGGGCGACCGAACGATGCCGCCGGTAGGAACGGGCGTAACAACTCCCATTCCTCATCGGTCAGTTCATAGCGGCGACTCACAAGACCCATTATCCCGCGCCGCTACTTTGAAGACAGGCCCTAGTGCCTGCTCATTGAGGTAGCGGAACTGGGCGTCCCTGTCGGGGCGGTGAGCACCCTCGATGGCCTTGGCGTTGGCCTGCAGGCTGAAGCCCTCCTCCCGCAGCAGGCCGGGACCGGGTCCGCGGAGACCCGTGATCCTGCCCAGTCAGCTCCGCGGCCAGCTTCCGGGTCGACTTCGGCGTCTATCGCAGCGGCGACATCGGATGGCCTCGCTCGTCGGGCTCGACCAGCGCAAGCAGCTCCGGCCTCAGCCCCGGATCAAGGTCCACGGCCTTCTTCCGGCCTCCACCAGGCCACGGACCCGCCCCAACGGAACCTGACCAGAGTCCAGTTCAGCCGCTCTGTGCGAGACCGTGCCCTCCCGAACCCCGGCCGCGGCAGCGACGAGCCTGATCCCACCATGCGCCAGTGACGGTGCTTCCGCCCCTATGGCCAGCCGACGCTGACGCTCGTCCAGATGCGGCAACAACACCTGGAACTTCGCAGCCAGGACAGCCTCAATCCCCTCCGGTCTCCCCATACCAGAACAACGAGTGCCGCAGCTGGAAGCCGCGACTTGTTCCCGGCAAGCACTTACTGACCTTCAATGGGCGATGTCGTAGAGGGCTGACAGGTCATAGTTCCAGCGGTACGTCTATGACGTGAGGTATCCGCAAGGGGGTGGGCTGACCGCTGAGCGGCAGGCGTTCCGGGAGCAGATCCGGATGTCGGCGGCTGAGCGGTTCGCCGCTGGGGATGACACCGCGACCGTGGCGAAGGTGCTTCGGGTACATGTGCGTTCGGTGCAGCGCTGGCGGGCGGCCTGGGCAGCTGGTGGCGAAGCATCCCTGGTCTCCAAGGGTCCGCCGAGCCACCCACACCTGACGGACGAGCAGTTCGCGGTGCTCGAGATCGAGCTTGCCCGTGGTCCGACGACGCACGGCTGGCCAGATCAGACATGGACCCTGGCGCGGATCAAGACGCTGATTGGTCGGCGTTTCCACAAGTCCTACACCGTGCAGGGTGTGCACTACCTGCTGCGGAGACATGGTTGGTCGGTGCAGGTACCGGCCCGTCGGGCAGTCGAGCGCGACGAAGCCGCGGTGGCCGGCTGGGTGAAGGAGACCTGGCCAAACGTGGAAGCACCCGGGCGGCGCTCGGAGCCTGGCTGATCTTCGAAGACGAGGCCGGGTTCACGATGACGCCGCCGACCGCCCGCACCTGGTCCAAGCAGGGACGCACACCCGTGGTCGTCGTCCGGGGCCGGTCCCGACGCCGACTGTCGGTGGCGGCGCTGGTCTGCTACAAACCCGGCGAACGGTCCCGGCTGATCTACCGTCCTGCACCCGATCGACGTGCCGACGGACGCAAGAGCTTCGCCTGGACCGACTACCGCGATCTGCTGACTGTTGCCCACGCTCAGCTCGGTGGTCCGATCGTCCTAGTCTGGGACAACTTGAACACCCACCTGACCGGCGGGATGAAGCAGTTCATCGCCGACCGATACTGGCTCACCGTGATCCAACTGCCTGCCTATGCTCCGCAGCTGAACCCGGTCGAAGGCATCTGGTCTCTGGTCCGTCGAGACCTGGCCAACACCGCGTTCGCCGACCCTGAGCACCTGTTTGCTGCTGTCCGTCGCAACCTGCGCGAGATCCAGTATCGGCCCGGACTCATCAACGGCGCACTGGCCGGCACCGGACTCGCGTCCATCACCGTGCTCGGCGGCAACTGACACACTGGCTCTGTGATGAGCCCCTTGCTTAGTGGATGGACAGTAGAACGACTGCGCACAGTGTCGGGCGACGACACCGCCATCCCGCTGGAGCCCACCATGACCGTCACAGCCGACCTCCCTGGTCAGCCTGCCGACGCAAGCATCCTCACCCTTCAGCCAGAGATCGTCATCGCATGCCACCACCTATGCATTGTGAAGTGCATCGACGACGAGGACTGGTACATGGGGACGATCCACGACGACGGCTCGATCCTGTGCTGGGCCGCCTACCCCAACCTGGAGCAGGCACTCCGGGGCTTGTGAACGCCCCCGAATCAGGCTCGCCCGACCGCCCCGGCGTCGAATCCACTACGACATCACCGTTTGAAGGTCAGTAGAGCTCGTAACACGATCATGTTGCTGACACGGACGGTGGCATCCGGACAGCCACGCCACCGTGCGCTCCACGGTCCAACGGTGACGGCCAAGGCGCTGGGAGGATTCGATGCCCCGGCGCGCGATGCGCGGTGTGATGCTGCGGGAGCGGAGCCACGTGCGCAGCCAGTCGAAGTCGTAGCCCTTGTCACCGTGCAGCTTGGCCGGTCGACGGCGGCGCGGCCCGCGGCGGGAGCGGATGGGTGGGATGCCCCGCACCATAGGCTCCAGACCCTGACTGTCGTGGGTGTTGGCAGCCGAGATCCCAATGGAGAGGGGCAGACCGGTCCGCTCCGTGATCAGGTGGATCTTCGATGCCTTCTTGCCGCGATCTACGGGATTCGGGCCCGTCAGGTCCCCCTTTGAGGGCTCGCATGTTCACCGAGTCGATCGCGCACCGCGACCAGTCCAGTCCGCCGCGTGCGCCGAGCTCGTCCAGGACCAGGCGGTGGAGCTTGCCCCATACGCGGGCCTGGCTCCACTCGGTGAAGTGGCGGTGCGCGGTCGGCCCGGACGGGCCGAAGCCCGGCGGAAGTTGTCGCCACGTGCAGCCGGTCGTTGCCACGAACACGATGGCAGCCAGCACCTGCCGGTCCCCATACCGGCGCCTTCCCCCACCCTGCGGCCGCACCGGCGCCGCCGGAACCGCCCGCTGGAACAACTCCCACAACCCGTCTGGAACCAGACGCTTCACCATCGCTGTCACGGCATTCAGCCTAGTGATCAAGCCACTTGAGACGATCTCTTGGCTGGTCCGACTGGCGACGCCGCCATCAAGCCCGGTCCCGCACCAGCCACTATCGGCGACAAGCTGCGAATCAGACATGAAGATCACGATCTACAGCTGGAGTACTAGATCCCGACTTCCGTAGGACCGAAGGCGAGAAAACTGGTCGATGGGTCAGATGACTGGGCACCCCAGGTGAAATGGTCTGTCAAGCTCATTCGATGTTCGAATATCGTCTCTGGCTTGCCGCCGTCCCGGAACCCATACCTGAAGCCGAAGCCTGTAATTACTGGAACCTCAAGGATCTCCCCACTCCGACCCTCGACGGAGCATTGAAGCAAGCGCACTACGCCTACGTCGGCTCCTGGCAGGACAGGCATCTGGCGGAACTGCCGCAGTCTGGCCGTTGCTCGGCTGTCCGGGTCTTCGACTGGCTGTTCTATCGAGGGACCATCGACTGCTACCAAGCACCGCTCCTGGACGCTCGGCTGCGAGATGAACTGATTGGGCTCTACCAGCCCCGGCCAGACGACCTGCCCGCGGAGTGCACCAATACGGACGAGATCGCCACGTTCCTCACCGCGCACCTCGGTTGGTGCCTGCTGCCCGAGGAAGCGCCACCACCAACCACGGCACCGTCCCCGGGCGATCAGAGGCAATCTGACCGACGAGCAGGATGGCTGAACTGACCTTCTTGCCGTCAGTAGATTCCGCGAAAGCCATGTTGTTCGAGAATGCCGTGGGGCAACGTTCTCAAGTGACATGGCACGCCAGTAGGTCAGCAGCCCTCTACCTGCCAGATGAACTGCGACAGGACAGCAGATCGCAGAGGCTGAGCCCTGCCCCGCGCGGTTGGCTGCGCGGCATCTGCCGCTGGCATCTCCTCAGGCGGCAGCCGGTTCGGTGTCGGGGTACGGGCTGAGCATGGTGTCGAAGTGGCCCTCCGGGGCTTCTGCCAGGAAAGTCGACAGGTTCTCCAGGAAGGCGCGCAGCGGGGGCGTCGCGTTGTGCCGGTCCAGGTCTTCCTGCGAGCGCCAGACCTCGTACAGGAAGAAGGTGCCGTCCTCGTGCTCGTGGAGGTGGTACTCCAGGTTGCCGGGTTCCTGCCGGGTGGGTCCCACGAAGGCGGAGAGGATGCGCCGGACCTCGTCCGCGCGCTCCGGCCTGGGCCGCAAGAAACCATAGAGGGCGATGGGGCGATCTGTGTGTGTCATGCCCGTCAGGCTAAGATCTCACATCAATGTGAGGTTCAAGAGGTTGTGAGGAGCACCACATGAAGATCGGTGAGCTCGCCGCCGCGACGGGCACCTCAGTCCGACTGCTGCGTTACTACGAGGAGCAAGGCCTACTGGAGGCCTATCGCCTCGACAGCGGCCACCGCCGCTACGACGACAACGCCCCCGCCGTGGTCCGCCGCATTCGCGCGCTGCTGGACGCCGGCCTGCCGACGCGGGTCATCCGCGACCTGCTGCCGTGCGTTCGCCAGGACGGCACGGTCGCCGGATGCAAGCTGGAGACTCTTCAAGAACACCTCCAGGGTCTGGACGAACGGATCGGCGCACTGTCCGAAACCCGCACCTCTCTGGCCGGGCTCATCTCCGCCGCCCAGGCCCGCGAGCCGGCACTCGGGTAGGACCGCCACCCCTACCGGGCATCCCGGTACGAAGCACGAATCACATGGTTGGGCGCGGCAACCTGCTGTCCCGGCCAAGAGGATTCAGTCTGCACAAAGGCCGTCCCCTGTTTACCCTGCAAACCGAGGTCCGGCTTCCGTGAGGCCAACTCGTTTATGAACGACGCCCACATCGCATTCCCAAACCAACTGACAGTCCCGCAGGTCAGATCCCTGCCCCTTGCATTCGGAATGCGACAGGACCAGGAGAAGCCGCCGAGCGGGGCAGATGGCCGACGGGCACCGGAGCTGGTGACAACTGCCGTGCTTTCGACGCTGCTGGTGACAAGTGGCGTGCCGACCTGGTGACAAACGCCGTGGCTTCGCCGCGCCGAAGTCACAAGTCGGTGGCCGCCGATGGTGACAACTGTCGCGCTTCAGCACGCCCCCCGCTGCCCGGCCAACCCGATACGTTCCGCCCTCAACCCCCGGCAACCGCCGGGGGTTTCTTCAGGTCTGGAGGAACAACGTTCCCGCGCTACACCCTTGCCCCCGCCCACCTGAGCGGCGCCGTCGGGGGCTGGATGCTTCATCGCGACGGCCGATACCTCGACTGCCACGAGGCCTTCCAGCGCACCTTTGTCCGCGACGTCGAAGCAGCGATGGACTGGGCGGAGCAGATCATCGGCACACGCCTCGGCTGGCTCCACACGCGCGTGGGCGGGCCGGACCGATGGACCGCCGTGCACAACCCGCAGGAAGACCCCGGCACCACGTCTGCCGACGCCGCCGTACTGCGCGTCCTGGAGCCGGGCACGCTCATCGTCGCCGTGGGCGCGGCGGGTTCGGAGGAATCGACGTTGGCCTCCGCCCTGGACGACGTCGCCATCGTCGTCTGCCTCGATGTGCTGCGCGAAGAGATCAGCGGCTGCTTCTCTGTCAAGTTCAGCGTGTTGAGCAGTGGTGACGTCCGGCCTTTGACCGAGAGGAGCGGAGGGCCGAGTACCGACGAGAACGAGTGAGCCCTGGGAGCGTTTGCCGGTGGGCATGATCAGCCGACGCCGCGTCGCAGTCGACGTCACCGCTCACTGGCGTGCACGGGCACGGCGTGGCCCAGGGGCTATCGGAGCAGGGGCATGAGGACGCCGTCGACGATCTGTGCGATGTCCTCGTCGCTGATCGGACGGTCGTGGATGGTTCCCCAGTGGACGAGGAGGGCGATGGCGGCGGAGACCGCGATCGCGTGTCCGTCCTGGGGGTGGTTGGGTCGGGAGGGCAGGTCGCCGCGCTGGACCGCTTGGGCCAGCACGCCGGCGAGTGCCTGGTGCAGGGACTCGACGTAGCGCACGCGGATGAGGCTGCACAGCTCCGGCTCCTGGCGAGCGGTGTCCAGCAGGGCCGAGACCAGGTCGACCCGGGAGGTGTCCTGGCTGCCGATGGCGCTGGCCAGCGTGGCGAGGAGTTCGTCGCGCAGGTGCCCGTTGCCGAGGATGACCGGCGTGACGTCGTCGGCGAGTCCGGCGTGGCTGAGGGCTTCCGCGGCGAGTTCGGCGCGCGAGGGCCAGCGGCGGTACACGGTCGCCTTGCCCACCCCGGCCCGTGCCGCGGCCTTGTCCATGGTCATGGCCGGGTAGCCGCCTTCGGCGAGCAGCTCCGTTGCGGCGTGCAGGATTCGGGCGTCCCGGGCGGGATCGCGGGGCGGTCCGGAGAGGCCGGAAGGCCGCCGCAGCTGTGCACCGGGTTGTGGCATGGGGCTCTCCTCGCCGAACTAGGACTGATTTGTTTCGAGTATAGCCGGGCTGTTAACGTCGCTGAATACCCGGAACATCTGCGTCTCGGGTTCGAGGGTGCAGTCAGCGATAGTGAGGTGGCGCAGTGAAGGCCGTAGGTTTCACCGAGTTCGGCGGCCGCGAGGTCATGCGGGTGCTGGAGCTGCCCGAACCGCACGCCGGACCGGGGCAGGTACGGATCAAGGTGGCCGCCGCCGCTGTACACCCGGCCGACGTCAACATCCGCACCGGGCTCTCCGCCAAGTACAGCCCGGAGATGAACCCGCCCTCGGACGTGTACGTCGTGGGCTGGGAGATCGCCGGGACGATCGACGAGGTCGGAGAGGGAACACGACCGGAGCTGGCCCTGAGCGCCGAGGTAATAGCGGTCACGGAGCCGAAGCTGGCTCTGGGCGGGCAGGCGCAGTACGTGGTCGTACCGGCGGAATCGGTGGTCCGCGCGCCGAAGGGCGTCGACCTGACGGCTGCCTCGACCCTGCTGATGGCCGCACTCACCGCGCAGATGGGTCTGGACGCGCTGGCCCTGGCCCCGGGAGCGACGGTGGCGGTGACCGGCGCCGCCGGCGGGATCGGCGGCTACGCCGTGCAGCTGGCCAAAGCGGCCGGGCTGACGGTTATCGCCGACGCAGCGGACAGGGACCGTGACCTCGTCACGAGCCTGGGCGCCGATCATGTACTCCCTCGCGGGGACGACTTCCCCGACGCGGTCCGCCGGCTGCGCCCCGACGGTGCGGACGGAGTCATCGACGGCGGGTCGATGGGCAACGCGGTAGCCCCAGCGGTACGCGACGGCGGCGCCATCGCGACCGTCAAGGGATTCACCGGCGCCACCGCCCGGGGCGTGCGCTGGTTCCCCGTCTTCGTCTACGACCGCATCCGCGACACAGCCGCTCTGACGCGGCTGCGCGACCAGGCCGAATCCGGTGCCCTCACGCTCCGCGTCGCGGGGACCTACCCGCTTGAACAGGTCGCTGAAGCGCACCGGCTCATCGAGGAAGGCGGAGTGCGGGGCCGGCCCGTGCTCGTGTTCTAAGCCGAGACCCCAGAACCCCCCGGCCACGCCCGTCCTGGCCGGCCCGGCGATGCCGTGCCGAGTCCGACAGTCCCGTGCCCAGACACCAGAAAGCACGATCAACCGAAAGCAGGCTCACCATGACATCCCACGACAAGGCCAAGGTGCTGGTCACCGGGGCGACCGGAATGCAGGGCGGCGCTGTCGCCCGCGCGCTCCTGCGCGCGGGACACCCCGTCACCGCGTTGGTGCGCAACCCCTCCTCGGCTCCCGCCCAGGCCCTGGCCGCGCTGGGCGCCGCCCTGGCCACCGGGGACCTGGAGGACGTCGCCTCCTTGCACGCGGCCGGCGCCGGACACGACGCGGTCTTCTCGGTGCAGCTGGCCAGTATCGACCCGGCCGACCCCGCCGAGAGCCGCCAGGCCGGCAACATCGTCACGGCGGCCCAGCGCGCCGGCATCACCCAGCTCCTGCACACATCGGTGTCGGCGACCGGATGGCGTGCCCAGCACCCGGACCTCGAGATCAACGATCCGGTGATGGAGGAATACTGGAACCAGAAGGAAGAGACCGAGGAAGCCATCCGTCGCTCAGGGCTGCACCGCTGGACCGTCTTCAAGCCCGCCTGGTACATGGAGAACTTCCTCCCGCCCCGCCGTGACTACATGGCCCCCGAGCTGCCTCACGGCAAACTGGTCACCGCCATGAGCCCGCAGACCGAACTGGCGCTCATCTGCGCCGACGACCTGGGTGCCGCTGTCGCCGCCGCCGTCGCCGAGCCCGACAGGTTCCACGAGGCCGAGATCGACCTCGCCGGCGATGCGCTGACCTACCCGCAGATGGCCGACGTCCTCTCCCAGGTGACCGGCCGCGAGATCAGCACCGACTTCATCTCCCTGGAAGAGAAGACGCAGCGTAGCGGCGTATCCGCAGCGTTCGGCGACCGCTGGAACAACCGTGTCGGCTACCCCGCACGCCCCCACCACGCCGCCGCCTACGGCCTGACCACGACGCCCTTCGCGCAGTGGGCAACGCGCCAAGACTGGAGCACCGTGACTGCTGAACGCAACTGAACTGACGCAGCCCTCCAGCGGGCAGCCGGTCATCACCTGACTGAACACGCCTCGGGGGTCATTGTCGTCTTCGTCAGACCGTGGTCGGCTCGCCGCTGCGTGGGCCGGTACCTCGTCCAGCTGGCGGAGGAAATCCGCGAACGTGCGCACGATGTACCAGCTGCCCTCGCTGGACTCGACACTGTCCCAGCCGCAGCCCGGAGCACACTTCGCCGTGAACACGATGGCTGCGCGGGCGACCAGTCGGTGCCCCCCCGCGGTCGCACGGCAGAACGCCTTCCTGGAGCAGCACCTGGCCGCGGGGCGCGGGTGTTCCTCGACTCGACCAATGTGGAGATCCGGGTGCGGGCCGGACTTGTGAGGCGGGTCCGGTTTCATTTGGCTCGCCCGCTCGCGTCCCGGCTGTGTTTGCGGTGCCGGAATCCGGGATGTGTCATGGGGGGTGGTGGAACTGGGCCAGGTGGCAGGGGAGTTCCTCGCTCTCTCTTAGCCCTGTGAGTTCGCGCAGGTGAAGAGTTCTTGGTGGGGATGCGCGGGTTCGGCAGTCGGTTGTCGGGCGGGGAGGCGCGGGTCGAACCTGGGGTGCGGGTCGGCGTGCAAGGGTCGGTAAGTGCTGTGGTGCCCGGCAAGGGAGTTCGTGGCGGTTTCGGCGGCATCGGACTGGGGGCTGGAGAGGTGATGGTCAGTGGGGTGTTGCGCGGCTTGTCCGGTATCGGCCTGGGGTTACTCCGAATTCTCTGAGGAATGCGTGTGACAGGGCGTAGGGCGAGCTGTAGCCGACTTCCTTGGCCACTGATTGCAGGGGGGCGTCTGTTGTGCTCAGGAGGGTTGCTGTGCGGTTCATCCGCCACCATGTCAGGTAGGACATCGCGGGGCGGCCGACCAGGGTGGTGAACCGGCGGTTGAGTGTCGCGCGTGAGACGCCTGCGCGGGTTGCCAGGTGCTCGGCGGTCCAGGGGTGGGCCGGGTCGGTGTGGAGCAGGCGCAGTACTTCGGTGACGACGGGGTCGGCGAGGGCGGCGGGCCAGCGAGCGGCGGCCGGGGCCTGTGTGGTCCAGGCCCGGATCATGTAGATGAGGAGGAGGTCGAGGAGGCTGGGTAGGGCCGCGCAGGAGCCGGGGCCGGGGGCTGCGGCTTCGCCGGCGAGCAGGTTGACGGCGGAGCGGAGTTCAGGGTGTGGGGGTCGTCGTGCGGCAGATGGACGACGTCGGGCAGTTCGGCGAGCAGGGGGTGGGAGCGGCTGTGGTCGAGGCGGTACTTGCCGCACAGGAGTTCCACCGTGCTGGGCCCGGCCGGTGCCACAGGAGGCTCCCGGGCCGTGTCGAAACGTGTGGCGCGGCTCGGATCTGTTGGGGCGTCGGCCAGTATGTGGCCTGCGCCGTGCGGCAGCAGCACCGCGTCGCCGGGGCGCAGGGCGAGGGCGGTGCCGGTGTCGGTCCGCAGCCAGCAGTCACCGGTGAGCACCACGTGAAAGCCCGCTCCCTCGTACGGGGCCAGGCGTACGCACCAACGCCCGCTGACCTGGAGCCTGTTGGCGTGCGGATAGCCCGTTCGTACGGCGGCTATCGCGTCGCTGACCACGTCCATGCGGGGAGCGTAGCCGGAGGGCGCCCGGACAGGTGAGCCGATCACGTATCGGTCTGATCCCATCAAGCATTGAGGCGCTCGCCCTGCCGTTCCTAGTGTGGCCGGCATGGATAGCGACATCGACAGCATCACGCTCGGCGACATCGAGATCATCAGGGTCGAGGAGGTGCGCGGGCCGTTCGGGGCGCCCGGCGACCTGTTTCCCGGCATCGAGGACACCTGGCGTGCGGGCGAGGAGTGGCTCGCCCCGCACTTCCAGGACCCCGGCAGCGGCGCGGTGCTCGCCGCCGTGCAGGCGTGGGTGCTGCGCAGCGCAGGCCAGGTCATCGTGGTCGATCCGGGGGTGGGCAATGGCCGCGAGCGTCCGGCCACCCCGCACTTTTCCGGCCTCGACACCGACTTCCTCGACCGGCTCGCGCGGGCAGGGGTGCGTCCCGAGGACGTCGACCTCGTCATCAACACGCATCTCCACGGCGACCACGTGGGCTGGAACACCGTGGAGGAAAACGGAAGTTGGGTACCGACGTTCCCGAACGCCACGTATCTCGTGCCGCGTGTGGACCATGACTTCTACGGACCTGGCGGCGCTGCCCGCACCCCGCACGGCAATCACGCTCTCCTCTTCGCGGACAGTGTCGCGCCGGTGGTGAAGGCAGGGCAGGCTGTGCTGTGGGATGGGGACTCGCATCGCGTCGACGCGAGTCTCGTCCTGGAGCCCGCGCCCGGGCACACCCCGGGCTCGTCCGTGCTACGGCTCGCCTCCGGCGCGGACCGGGCCGTCTTCGTAGGAGATCTGCTGCACAGTCCGGTGCAGTTCCTCGCGCCGACCTGCAGCAGCGCGATGTGCGTGGACCGGACACAGTCGGCTGCCAGCAGGGTCCGAGTACTGCAACGAGCGGCCGACGAGGGGGAGTTGGTGATTCCCGCGCACTTTCCCGGTCCCGGCGCGGCGGAGATCCGCAGGGACGGGGACCGGTTCGTGGTCAACCGGTGGAGGGCGTGAACGCGGCGCCGGGCTGCGCAGGGCGCCCGTACTCTCGCACCGCCCGGCGCTGCCTGCGACGTCCCCCGCCCGGTGTCCGGCGTCTCGCCTGCCTGCGGGAGGGGACCGGAATCTCCCTGCTCCTGTTCGCCCACTGCGCCACCGAACATGCCGCCCGGCGACTGCACACCCTCCTGAAGAGCAACGGCCTGGACCCCGACCCGCCGCCCCTCGCACCGCTGCTCACCCGCCCCGCCCTGCCGCCGCTTCCGGCGCCCCTCCCGAGCCCCGCTGCTTTGCCGCCGGACCGCTTCGCCCAACTGCCCGCGCTGACTGAGTTGTCGAAATGCTCTTTCACTCGTTTCCGCGCCGAGGCCCACCACCGTCTGGACGAGGACGGCTTCGCCCGCGTCGACGCGCAGTACCACGCTGGCCTGTACGCGGCCCGCACCCACTGCGCCCGCGTCCCGCAGGCCGCCCATCGCCAGGAGACGGAGCTCTTCCTGGCCCGCCTCACCGCCACCAGCCCCAGCCGGGCGCACACGGTGGCCCGGCTGCGAGGCGCCCAGGCCGGCTTCCTCACCAGCGGTCTGCTCCTTCAGACGCCCCCGGTCCCGGACAGTGCGTCAGGACCGGGGCTGACCACCCGCCCCGTCACCGGGTACGTCCTGCACCAGGCCAGCCGGGGCATCGCCCACCCGGTCCAACTCGCGGCGATCCTCGCCCTGTTGTTCACCGGCACCCACCCCGACGCCCTGCGCGCCACCCCGCTCTCGGGCCTCGACGCGCGCTGCACGCGGCTGACCGTCCCCGACGTGTGGCACCCCGGGCACGGCTCGCCCAGTGAACCGCCCGGCGTCTGCTACGTGATCCCGCCCCGCGTGCGCCCGGTCTTCGCCGCCGCCCGCTCTTTTCGCCGCCTGGGCCATGCCGCGGACCACTTCCCGCTGTTCGAGCTCTCCTTCGGCCACCGCCTCGACGCCCTCGCAAAGGACGCGGCACTGCCCATCCCCGCGCTCACCCACGCGCACTACGGGCCCGACTGGCACCACCGCGCCCGCTGCCACCAGCTCACCGGCGACTCACCCGCGCCCCAGCGCCGTCCGCCACGTCGTACACCGCCGCTCCGGCCGGCCGAACCGCCCCCAAGCCCCCACACGTTGAGTTCGAGCGAGCGCGCCGTGCTGCTCGCCCACACCGACAACGCCGCGCCGGGCGACCTCACCCTGGAACAAGCAGCCTTCCTGGCCGCGGCCTTCAGCGGACATCCGGCCACCGCAGGCCGTGCCCCGCTGAGCGCGTCGGCCCTGGCCCATCTCACCGAGCGCCGTCTGCTGGATGCCCGCTCCACGGCGCGCATCCCCGTTCTCCACCCGGATCTGCGCTTCGCCCTCGCCCTGTCCACCCGATGCGCTCGCGCCCGGAACTCCGCATGAGCAGAAGGGTCATCTATCCGGCCGCGCCGCCCGTCACCGTGCTCCTAAACCCCGCCGACGACGCCGCCGTCATCCGCGCCGCGCTGGCCGCGCACCATCCAGCCGCCGGCCGGATCACCGTCCACCCCACGCCCGCCGCGTCCGGTACCGCGCTCGCTCTCGACATCCTCGCCGCCCTCGGCAAGCCGACCGAACTGCCGGGCGACTGGGGCGCCCAGGGACCGCCCGTCGTGAACATCGCAGCAGCCTGGATTCTCGCCCTGCCCATCACCCGTATCACCGTGCTGCGCGCCCACCTCCTGGACCAGAAGAGCTGGTCCGCACTGCTCACCCTGCGCCTGCGCACCGGAGTGCACCTGGTGGCCGTCTGCCACACCCGACGCCCGCCCGCCGTGATGCGCACCGCGTTACACGACGTCGACCACCACACCGTCTCCACCGAGGGTCCGACAGGCGACCTGCTGGCAAAAGCCCCCACTACTCCTGCGCCCCGCCGTGGCGCCGAGGGCCGTTGGATCACTGTGCCGGCCCTGGCCTTCCTCAACTTCCGCCGGGACTTCCCCGCCTGCCGCTGTACTCCACCCCCAGCCGACCGCCCCTACGTCCCCGAACGCGCCTACGGCATGGACCAGATCGCCCACCGCCTGGGCGCCCGCACCGCCGCACCCCAGATCGCCGCCGCCCTGGCCACCGCAGTCTTCACCGGCACCTCCGTCTCCCAGCTCGACACAGTTCACGTGAACCACCTCGACGAAGACGCCGCCACCCTCACCCTTCACGGCCCCGGCTTCACCCGCTACGGCGGTTCGTCCTCCGACGGCTACATTTCGCACTGCGCCACCTACACCGTCCCGCCCTGGGCCAGGTGCTTCCTGCGGGCGGCAGCCAACCTGGCCCATCTGTCGCCGCGCGGCGACGACTCCCTCTTCTCCGCCGGCCCGCCGCGGGCCCTACCGCACCTGACCACCTTTGCCGAGCAGTTCCGCCTGCGTCCGCCGCAGCCCGCCCCGCCCTGGCCCCACCCCAAAACCCGCCACAGGAAACGGAACAAGACACCCGAACCACCTGTGGTGCGGTGGTACACCGGCGTTGAGCATCCCGACCTCAATGCCGTCAGCTACCAGAAGTGGCTGCGCTCAGCTGGATGACAACCGCCCTCCTGACACCGGTATCCAGGCCAGGGCCGTGCGCTGGCCCAAGCCACGGTCACCGTCAGGGGCAGGAGGGGCGAGTGCCCGAGAAGAACCTCGAGTTCGGCAAATACGGTGCCCGCGGGACCAGAGGCAGCGAGGTGGTCGCCCGCCGCCTGGACGGCCTCGTCGACTTCATCACGACTCCCGTCACCGCCCCGCGCGGCCTGCTCGCCCGCCTCCATTACCTCACCAAGACGCCGCGGATGCTCCAGGCCGCCCGTGAACAAGGGCTGACGGTCACGGACCGGACCCTGAAGACATGGCTGGACGGCAAACGCCGCCCCTCGAAGGCCAACCTGGAACGCATCGACGCCGTCTACCGCACGGTGCGCCGCCACAACGTCGCCCGCCACCTCCTGCGGCGTCTCAACTCCTGCGGCGGCACGAGGGTGGAGATCCACCCCTTCAACCAGTCCCAGGTCGCCAGGCCGCACCAGCGCGTCGTGGAGTTCCGGAAACTGAACGTGCGGCGCTGGGACCGCATCGTGACCGCCTGGGCCAACAGAGACCAGCAGACTCTCGACGACGTATGGGCCACCGACGTCCTGCCCGACCTCGGCAGCCAATGGGGCCAGTACGAATACGTCTCCAACATCGGCTTCGCCGCCTGAAAGACAACGTGACGGCACGCTGCGCCGGACTCACGCCCCGTTGAGCTCAAGCACCAACTCCACCATGACGGCCGGCGGCAGAGACGGGTTGGCGGCCGCGGCTTCCACCACTTGCCAGTCGTGGTCGGCGAGCAATTCGACGATGGCCTGTGGCGGCAGGGCCGCGTGCCCGGCAGCGATCCGCCGCGCGTCCTGGTCCGTCAGACAGACCAGAAGCGCCGGACCAGTCGCATTGGGGTGCCGGGCGACCTCACGCAGTGCTTTCCGGACCGGCGTCATGTGCGCCGTCAGGTATTCCAGCAGGGCGGACGGCGTCTGCGGGTTGGCCGCCACCTTGGCGATGACCCGGGATCCGTGGCGCTCGACCATGGAGCGGAGCTGAGCTTCCGAGAGGCCAGGGTGTCCGGCGATGGACTTGACCACCTTCGCGTCCGGATCGTCGGCCAGCCTGTCGCGGATCTCGGCCGGCAGATCACGCCGTTCGGCCAGGAGCATCCGCACTACCGGATTCGACGACGTGGACAACTCCTCGACCTCGGAGGGAGAAGCGGAGGCGATCCGCGGCAGCAGGGTCGAACCGATCTTGGTGGTGGCGGCGAGGCCGGAAAGTACGTCGAGCGGCACCCGGGGATTGTGCGCCAGTCTGCGCTGCACGTCGTGACCGCCATCGGCAGCCAGCACCCGCATCACAGATTCGCTGATCGTGGGATTCTCCGCGAGATCGGCTCGTACGCCGGGAACAGGGTCACCGGCGAGCCGCGCCACTGTCTCCGGCGGCAGATCGGGGCGGGCAGCGAGCCGGCAGCGCAACAGCGCCGAAGGATGGCCGGTGAAGCGCAGGAGCGCCTCGATCGGTGTGGCGGGGTTCCACAGGGCCTGTTCCGCCAGCTCGTGAAGGGTGGACTCGTGCGAGCCGGAGCACGAGGCATCGGCGGACAGGCCGCAGTCGAGCCGCGGACAGTGCGGATCGTGTACGTAGGGCGTCTCCTCGCTGTCGCAGACCAGGCACTGCTCTGCCGGTGGCAGCCCCTCGCCGGTGATCAGCATGGCCAGGACCTGTGGTGGTGTCGCCTCGTTGGCCGCCACCGCGCGACGGACCTCGGCATGCGGGTGGCGCGCGAGACGGGCGGCCACATCCGCCGTGGTCCACAACGCGAGTTCCGCAACGACCCGTACGTCCCGGTCGGCGGCGAGCATCTCCCGCACATCCGCCAAAAGACCGGGACAGGCGGCCAGCTTCGCCCGACGCTCGACGTTGGGATCCACCGCGAACAGCCGCGTCCACTCCAGGTCACCGAAACCCTCCTCGAGCAGGGCGAGCGCGGCCTGCGGCTGCGTACGGGGGTTGATGTCCGCAGCTGCCAGCCGGCCTTCGTACGCGAGTCGCACGGCGCTCCCCTCGCCCCGCACGGCCAAGGCGACCGCTTGCTCACGGCTGAGGTCCGCGCGGCTGGCGAGGCCGTCAGCGATGTCCGCGTCCGCGACCACGATCAGGCGGTCGACCAGCTCGACGGGCAGCGCCACATTGGACGCGAGGCCGCACAGCACAGGGTTCATAGGGACACATCCTGCCTGGCCCGCAGTCGAACGACCGACGGATTTGAGGCGCCCACGTACGGCTACTGGCCTGCACCCAGCTCCGAGCGCTTCGCGTTGCGAAGGCCGCGTAGCCGCCCTCAGGCTTGGGAGTGCCGTAGTGCCCAGTCTTGGTCGTTCGGTGTTGGCTCGGTCCGCCAACGAGCCCGTAGAACTCCGTCGTTGTCGGGCATGACCGCGGTACACAGAGGTGCACGTTCGCCCGCGTATACGGACAGGAGCGCGGCGCCCGAGGCGCTGGAGATCAGGGCGGAAAGTTCCGGGAACTCGTCCTCGTCGGCGATGGCGCTGTGGATGTGGCCGTTCTTGTCCTGCCAGACGCCTTCGACGAGTCCGTCCTCGGGCAGGTTGCCCAGGACGGCGTCGATGTCACCGGACAAGGGAGGCCAGACCTCCAGGCGGGCCCGGGGAGCCAGTCCGGCACGCACCGCCTCGATGGCTTCGCGGGTGAGGAGGTGCCACCGTGAGGCGCCATCGAGATAGGTCTCCTCGAGGATTCCGGCGCGACCTGTGGCGACGGCGCGGAGGAGGTCGAACCAGAACTCATCGTCTGCGGGACGCTGCACGCCTTCCTCCTCGTCCTCGAAGGCGTACGGGGACACAGCGATACGTTCGGGGAACAGCCCGAGCCCGCGGGCTCGAGCCAGTGCCTTCTCGCAAGGCCGGCTGCTGCTGATGTAGAGGTACTGGTCCCATCCCACATGAACCGCGAAGGTGTCCTCCACCTCCAGCCGGCACCAGGCGCCGCTGCCCCGCAGCATGATCCGCACCAACTCCAGGGCGACATCGAGCGCCACCTCTGCCCCGTCGTAGAAGCCGGCCAAATCATCCGGGAAGAGGCCGTCCAACCCGAAGCAGTCCATCGCCGACTCCACGCCGAAGTGCGCAAGGGACGGAACCCCTGGTTCGCGTACGGCCAAGTGATCGACGGCGGTGTCCCTGGCGAACTCAGCGACCGCCTGGAGAGAAGCCGCCTCGACCTCGCCGTGGTCGCTGACGATGTCTTCCGTGCCGACGTAGTGCCCGTACTCGTCACGGTCGGCTGGATCGTACTTGGTGACACGGTAGACATAGGTCAGCACGCCCCCATTCTTCTGCACGCGTGCAAAGAGCAGACGCCGTCCGACGAAGCGTGCGGTTGCCTTCCCACCGCGCCCGGAAATCCGTTGGCTGACCGCCAGCGTCCTGGGACCATGCCTCTGAATCCCAGCGGAGGACATTTGTTCGTTTTCGTGTGCGCGGGGTGCGGCGCCGAGCTGACCGCCCCGCTGTCCCAGGTTGCTCTGCCGGCCCACGCCCGCCAAAAGTACGGGAACTCGATCCAGCTCCCGGCCCTGATGGAGCCGGGCACATTCGCCGTGGCCCCGGAGCCTTCGGGACCACCATGGCGGCGGTGGGAGGAGATCACCCCCGACGAAGCAGCGGCCCGCGGCATCTACGCACCGGTCTACGCCCTCTCCGATGGCGCGCCGGGCGCGATCGTCATCGCTCCCGGAGATACCCGCAACACAGTGCTGCTCCCGGAGAAGCGTGGTGGTGCCTGCTGCGGCATCGACGGGGCCGACGGCCCCAACATGGCCTGCATGTCATGCGGCCTCCCCGTGGCGAGCAGGGTCGATGACTGCTCGCTGTGGCAGGCGGTGTGGCTCGCCCCCGACGCCGTACGCCGCCTCCCCGCCGAAGGCACCGAGGACACACTGCTCTCCTGGACGGAGCTGGTGGACAACGAGAAGGGCACACCTCCATTCGCGCCGATGACCATGGTGTGGGGATCACGACTGGGCCTGAACAACTTCTGGTCCTGGAGCCCGCAATGGGAAGCGGCAGCCGGCCATGCGCTCGCCCACCTGCTGGCGGCCTCACAAGGCCGGCCGGTGACCGTCCCGGGCGGCCTCACCGCTCAGGTGTTTCAACGCGCCCTTGACGCCCTGCTGCCCGCGGGAGGGCCAAAGCGTCCGGCGGTCGTGGCCGGACCAGATCTGCCCGTAGCCGACGAGGACGCCGACATCCTTCTCGTGCCGGTCCATCCGCAGACAGGGGAGACTTGGAGACCGCCCGGCTCGGCTGCCTCGGCATACCGGGTGCCACTGCCGTTCGGCGTGTGGCGGTGGATGATCCACCCTGAGCCACATCTACCCACGCCCGCGTCTGGAGGGATGCCCGACGGCGTGCTCCGCGACGACCCGCCCGAACCCAGACCCGACCAACTGTTCCGAGTTGACTCAGAAACGTTCCAGCACACCCTGGTCCGACTACCGGCCGCCCGTGCTCCGTGGCTGCGCCAGATCCTCGAGAACCTCACGCAGCACATGCAGGCCGGCATCTTCTAACGCTGGAAAACGGGAAGGCCCGCCTGACTGAGTACGCTCAGCCCCGCTGCAGCGGACGAGGAGGGCACGCATTGACGCGAAGACTACCGATGGACGAGGCCGCCGAGCTCCTTGAGGGCGAACTGAGGGCTGGACAGCAGGAGTCCGCTGACCTGGATACGGAAGGCGCCTGGCTCGCCTTCCTACGCTTTGGCCGACGACTCTTTGACGTCTCGGACACCCCCGATGCAGATGGCCTCCTGTTCCAATACGGGACCTACGCCTTCGACGGCCCTGCCACGTTCATGCTGGACCTCGCCCGGCAGTTCGAAATCACCGACAGCGACGGCAACCACGACCACTACGTGCAGGTCCACTGCGAGCTTCGATACGAACCCGCTCCCGCCCTGGAGACCCTCGGCAGCTTCCACTCATGGTTCTTCCACGGCGCCGGAGACGATCTCGCCGAGTGGGCCGAAAAGCTGAGCGCGCGAGCAGCCTGGATAACCATCCGCACACTCAGACCCGCCGACATCAAGGTGTACCAGGAACAGGTGTAGCCGCTCAGGCAGGTTCGCCAGGTGCCCATACGGGCCGCCGCGAGTACGGAAGGATGGACGGCGACCATTCCGCCGCGAGCTGAGGCCGTACCCGATGTCTTCCAACCTCGAGCCAGCGGCTGCTGCAGCACCCTCGACCGTCCCTGCAGGTCGTCGTGTGCCGCGCCCGGATCAGAACGCGGCCATCGAGGCCGCAGTCCGGCATCTGAAGCACCCCGGCTCGCGTGGGCACATCGTGTCCGCGTGCGGGACGGGCAAGACGCTCATCGCGCTCAGAAGCGCCGAGGCACTGGATACCCATCACCTGCTGGTCGCGGTGCCGAGCTGGGACCTGATCGCCCAGTGGGCCCAGGCCGCCCGCACCGATGGCCGCTCCGAGGCGCTGATGGCCGTGTCCTCCCTCGACGCCGGCAAGCACCCGCTGCTCGCCGACGCCGGCGCGATGAGTACGGGTTCGGGGGACTACCTGGCGTACTGGCTCGCGCAGCGCAGGAAACGGCGTGAGCGGGCGACCGTGTTCGTCACCCTCGACTCCCTGGCCAGGATCGAAGAGACCCAGCACACCATTTTCCCGGTCCCCGTCTTCGACCTCCTGGTGGTGGACGAAGCGCACCGCACCGCCGGGTCCTGGGACAAGCAGTGGACGATGATCCACGACAACCAGCGCGTCCGTGCCGACCGCCGCCTATACCTGACCGCGACCCCGTATGAGTGGGAAGCCCCGCGCCTGACCGAAGTCCCGGACGCGCGCCCGCAGCCCAAGCGCACCGCGGCCACCGCCCCGCAATGGGAAGCCCCGTCCCTCATCGCCTCGATGGACGACCCGAAGGTCTTCGGCCCCCGTCTGCACACCTACTCCCACGCGGACGCGATCGACGACGGCGTCCTGGCCGACTACCAGCTCCTCATCCCCACGATCACCGACACCGACCTGCGCAGCGCCCTGACCGACACCGACCTCCAGACCGGCTTCGGCACCACGGCCCGCCGAACGAGCGCACTGCACCTGGCCGTCCTCAAGGCCATGCGCGAGCACGACCTCCACCATGTGATCGTCTACTTCCAGCAGATCGCGGACGCGAGCGACTTCGCCCGCCAGTTCCCCCACACCCTGCGCACCCTCCCCGAAACCCAACGCCCCTCTTGGGCCACCGAGTTGAGTGTGCAGTCGATCAACGGCACCCATCCTCCCGAGCAGCGCCACACCATCCTCGACCGCTTCGAAAAGGCCACCCGCGGCATCCTGACCAATGCCCAAGTCCTCGGCGAGGGCGTCGACCTGCCAGCCGTGGACGCGATCGTGTTCGCGGACCGCACCGCGAGCGTGCGCCGCATCGTCCAGGCCCTGGGCCGCGCTCTACGCAAGCCCCCCACACTCGACCACAAGATGGCGAGCCTGGTCATCCCCGCCTACACCTCACCCGACGCCGAACCCACCGACCTCCTCGGCACCCCCTACGAGGCCCTCTGGCTCATCACCGCGGCCCTGCGCCACCACGACCAGTCCATCACGGCCCGCGCCCCTCGCAAGCACGCCAAGCGCCGCCTGGAGACCGACACCCACCAACTGATCGCGCGCCGTTTCCGCTTCGACTTCACCCTGGATGCCGACCACATCGCCCGCGCGATGGACCTGATCGCCTGGCCCTCCGACGGCGCTGTCCTCTCAGCACCCCGCCGCGCCGGCCTCGCCGCCGCCGTCCGCTACCACGCCGAACACGGCCACCTCCGCGTCCCCACCGACTACGAGGACGCCTACGGATACCGCCTCGGCTCCTTCATCACCGGCCAGCGCACCGCCTACCACCAAGACGCACTCACCACCGACTGGATCGCCGAACTCGAAGCCCTCAGCATGATCTGGGACGAAAACGAAGCCGCCTGGCAAGCCAACCTCGCCACCGTCGAGGCCTTCCACGCCGTCCACGGCCACCTCGCCATCCCCGCAACCCAACCCGGCGGCCAGTTCCTCGTCGACCAACGCGCCCGCGCCCGCAAAGGCCTCCTCACCCCCAGCCGCGAACAGCACTTCACCACCCTCGACCCCAACTGGCAGCTCCCGCACGGACCCGACTGGCACCGCAAATACCACCTGCTGCGCCGCCACATCGAAGCCGGCCACGACCCCGCCACGCTACGCCGGGACCTGACGATCGACGGAGTCAAGGCCGGCGGCTGGCTGCACCGCCAGTTCACCACCTGGAGCCAGCTCGCCGACGGCCAGCGCGACCTCCTCACCGACCTCGGCCTGACCCCCGATCAAGTACCGCTCCCCGTACGGAGTACGAGCGCCACGCCCAGCACACGAGGCCGCCGCCGCTCCTTCCGGCAGACCGCCGAACTCCTGCGCCTCTTCGTGGAACGCTGGGGCCGCCCGCCCAACGCCCGGGAAGGGATGGAGATCGACGGCGAACACGTCATGATCGGCCCGTGGCTCTGCAAGGTACGCACCAAGCAGAACGCAGACCAACTCACCCAAGAACAAGACCAGTTGATGACCGAGATCCTCAAGAGCAACTGGACCGTGACCGGCCGCACATCCTCCACAGAGGCCCTCCACCAACCCTCGAAGATCACATAGTTTTCTGCTTCCATACAGCAGACAGGCTCCTCACCGAACCAGTACGATGAGGAGAGCAAGACAGAGAGGCGACCCCGGACGCAGATCGACTGCGTGGCAGAACCGGGGGAGGAGCAGCCTGCAGCCCTCAGGGCAGAGGACAAAATTGGAAGGCTGGCACCCTCCCAATCCCCGTCCGTAGCTGCCGCTTTAAGGAATCCGCGGAGCGGATTCCGCCGGATCGCGGAGCGATCCGAGCCTCGGACAACGGAGTTGTCCGCACCGGCCACAGGTGGCCGGCCAGCCGCGCGGGCGCGGCGTTCTTCCGCCGCGTAGCGGCGGCGCGT